>NZ_JAMYMJ010000005.1:0-220896 GCF_040318435.1 Mesorhizobium sp. M1143
GGCGCGGCTGGGTGCTGACGCCGATGTTCTGTATCAGCTCGCCCGACAGCGTCAGCCGCCAGAAGGCCTCGGCCACCGCGCTCGGCGCCGGCAGCACATTGGCCGGCATCACGCCGGCGCGGCTGGCGGCTTCCCAGCCAATTATGACCAACGCCGGCAGCAGCCAGCCGATGCCGTTCTGTTTGACCCGTTGAGCCAGGCTCATGACGACGCCTGAAGGCGGTTGGCGCCGTGGAACCCGACGGCGAATTCATTGGCGATGTGCTCATGCGCCCGTGCCCGCCTGGTGCCCAGGCCGAGACGCGGGAACAGAAGCTCGGCGACGCGGTAGGCTTCCTCGAGATGCGGGTAGCCGGAGCCGATGATGGTGTCGATGCCGATCGCCTGATACTCGCGGATGCGCTCGACGATCTGCTCGGGCGAGCCGACCAAAGCTGTGCCGGCGCCGCCGCGCACCAGGCCGACGCCGGCCCACAGATTGGGCGAAACCACCAGCCTGTCGCGGCGGCCGCCATGCAGTTCGGCCATGCGCCGCTGTCCCACAGAGTCCATCTCCCTGGTGAAGCGGGCCTGGGCATTTTCGATCTGGGCATCGGTGACGTGGCTGATCAGCCGGTCGGCGGCGCGCCAGGCCTCTTCCTCGGTCTCGCGCACGATGAAATGCAGCCTGATGCCGAAACGCAGTTTGCGGCCGCGCCGTTCGGCTTTCTTGCGCGCAGCACTGAGCTTCTCGGCCACCTGTGCCGGCGGTTCGCCCCAGGTCAGGTACATGTCTACCAGATCGGCGGCGAGCTCCTGGCCCGCATCCGACGAGCCGCCGAAATAGAGCGGCGGCCGCTCCTGGCTCGGCAACAGGTCGAGGCGGCCATTGTCGACGCGGTAATATTTGCCGTTGAAATTGACGCTTTGGCCCGACACCAGCGCGCGCCAGATGGTCAGAAACTCCTGCGCCTGGGCATAGCGCTCGTCATGCGGCAGGAAGACACCGTCGCCGGCAAGCTCGGTCGGGTTGCCGCCGACCACGACGTTGAGCAGCAGGCGGCCATTGCTCAGCCGGTCGAGCGCCGCGGTCTGGCGCGCCGCGAAGGTCGGCAGCGTCACGCCGGGCCGCAGCGCCACCAGGAATTTGAGCTTTTCGGTCAGCGCCGCTAGTCCGGAAGCGGTGATCCAGGAATCCTCGCAATTCTGCCCGGTCGGCAGCAGCACGCCGGGAAAGCCGAGCCGGTCGACGGCTTGCGCGATCTCCTTGAAATAGGCGAATTCAGGCGGGCGCTGCTGCTGCTCGGAGCCGAGATAGGAGCCGTCGCCATGCGTCGGAATGAACCAGAAGAAATCGAGCGGCCCGGCTTGCGGATTGGCTGGAGCGGTCATGGCGAAATCCCAAGGTTGAAGGCAGAAACGGCAAAGGCGCCGGACGTTTCCGCCCGGCGCCGCATGAGAAAAATCAATTGCCCGGTGCGGTCCACACGGCGTCGGAGATCCGCACCGCATTCGGAATCAGCTTGAGCTTGTAGAAGCGGTCGGCGGTCGCCTGCTGGCCGGCGATGATCTCGTCGGTGATTGGGAAGATGCCGAATTTGGTGCGGTTGGCGGCGATGGTCTGTGCATCGAGTGGCACGCCGGTCACCTCATGCAGGGCGGCGGCCACCTTGTCGCGGTTCGCGTCCGCCCATTTCGCCGCCACGCCGAGCGCCGATATCGTCGTGGTGATCGTCTCCGGATGCGCCTTGGCGAAATCCTTGTTGGCGAGGAAATAGGTGTTCACCTTGAGCACCTCGCTGGAGCGCGCCAGTACGCGCGGCTGGTAGCGTGTCTCGGCGATGGCGTAGAACGGATCCCAGACAGCCCAGGCATCGATCTGGTTGCTGGCGAAAGCCGCCGCAGCATCGGCCGGGCTGAGATAGACCGGGGTGATCTGGTCGAAGGGGATGTTTGCTTTTTCGAGTGCCGCGACCAGCAGATTGTGCGCGCTGGTGCCTTTGCCGACGCCGATGCGCTTTCCCTTGAGGTCGGCGAGCGACTGGATCGGCGATGCCGGCTTGACGAAGATCGCTTCGCCGTCGCCATTGGCCGGCAGTGCCGCCGCATAGACGATGTTGGCGCCGGCCGACTGGCCGAAGATTGGCGGTGCGTCGCCGGTCCAGCCGACATCGATGGCGCCGACATTGAGCGCCTCGACCAGCGGCGGGCCGGCGGTGAATTCGACCCATTTCACCGCGACACCCTTGTCGCTCAGCGCCTTCTCGATCACCTGCTGCTGCCGGGCGATGACCGGCAGGCCGGTCTTCTGATAGCCGATGTTGAGCTGCTTCAACTCCTGCGCCGAGGCACTGAGCGAGGCAGCAATGCCCGCCGCCAAAAGGCCAAGGCCGAAAACGCGTCTGGTCAGGCTGAACATGATCCCTCTTCCTTCGCTGCGAACCGGCGCCGGGAAGGGCTCCCTGCCGTGGATGAGAGACAAGGCTAGGTAGGTCTATAAATTTAGTAGAGAAACGATTTTGCGAGTTGGCTGCTTGACGTGGAAATATTTTCTTCAGAACCCAGCGCTCGTCATCCTAGGGCGAAGCAAGGAGCGAAGCGACGCGGCGCAGACCCTAGGATCCATGCCGTGACGTTTGCCGTAGAGTGGAACGGATCAGAATGTCGCTTGTGCGCGAACCGAGGCTCGATACCCTGAAACCATGACCGGCTACGTCTACATGACTGCAAGCCAAAAACGCGGCACGATCTACATCGGCGTCACCAACGATCTCGCCCGCCGCATGCCTGAACACAAATCCGGCCAGGGCGCAGGCTTCACCAGCCGCTACGGTGTTCAACGGCTGGTCTGGTATGAGGAATTCTTCGACATCACCGATGCCATTCAACGCGAGAAGTCGCTGAAGCGATGGCCGAGACAGTGGAAGATCGAACTGATAGAGAAGGCCAATCCGGAGTGGTTTGAGCTGTTTGGCGGAACCGGGTGGTAGGCGCCCGGTTTGTTGCTCCCCTGGAGCGTAGCATCAGCGTCTCGGCATGGATCCTAGGGTCTGCGCCGCGTCGCTTCGCTCCTTGCTTCGCCCTAGGATGACGAAATCGCGAAGGCTGGCGCTAATCACCATCACCTCACTGCGACCAATACTGCCAGGCCCAGTAAAATCCCTCGTCGCGTGGCGGCAGGCGGTCGCGTTCGGCGTCGAGTTGCACGGGGGCCGGCGATTTCGGCTGCGGCTGCGACGACGAGTTCTCCCGCCAGGCGAGCAGCCAGTTGCCGAGATGGGCGAACAGCACCAAGGTGGACTGGGTCATGACATCACTCCTTCTGTTCCGGGGTCGGCGGTCGCCGTGCTGCGAAGGGAAGCAGCCGGTCAAACCGGCAGAAACTTGTTGTCATTCCTTTCCCGCCCACGGAACCAGCTGACGCTCGATCCGGCGGATGATGAATTCCAGCACGAAGGCTATTGTCGCGATCACCACTATTCCCATCACCACGACATCGGTGACCAGGAACTGGGCGGCCGACTGGATCATGAAGCCGAGGCCGCGCGTTGCCGCCACCAGCTCGGCTGCAACCAGCGTCGACCAGCCGGCGCCGAGCGCGATGCGCAGGCCGGTGAGGATCGACGGCAGCGCGCTGGGCAGGATGACATGGCGCACCACTTGGCGCTGCGTCGCACCAAGCGAACGGGCCGCATCGATGCGCTCCTTTGAGACACCGCGCACGCCCGAGGCCGTCGACAGCGCCACCGGCGCCAGCATGGCAATGGCGATCACCAGGATCTTTGACGGTTCGCCGATACCGAACCAGATGATGACCAGCGGCAGATAGGCGAGCGGCGGGATCGGCCGCAAAAATTCGAGCAAGGGATCGAAGATGCCGCGCCCGACCGTCCAAATGCCGATAGCCAGCCCAACCGGAACGCCGATGACGATGGCCGCGAGCAGCGCCGCGAACACGCGACCGAGGCTGGCGACGATATGCTGGAGCAAAGTCGCGTCGACGAAGCCGTCCTTGATCACCACGATGAACTTGGTCCACACGGCGGCGGGCGACGGCAGGAACACCGGCGACACCAGTTGCAGGCGCGCAGACAGCGCCCATGCCGCCAGCACGACCAGGATGGTGACGGCGCTGATCGCCCGCGAGGAAACCCCGCGCCGCTTCCGCACCGGCCGCGACCACGGCACCGAAATGGCATCGGCCTCGCCGGTCCCGGTGGCCGGCCGCTCGCTGTAGGAGGTGACGCTCATGCCGCCTCTCCTTCGAAGATCGCATCGGTCAGCTCGCCGCGCGCCGCGGCAAAGACTGGATCGGCCTTGATGGCGCGGATCGGCTCGCCTGCGGCATAGCGGCGGCTGAAACTGGTCTCGAATGTCCGCACCACGCGGCCCGGTCCGGGCGCCAAAACGACGATGCTTGTGGCCAGCACCAGCGCCTCCTCGATGCCGTGCGTGACCATCAGCACGCCGACCCGGCTTGCGGTCCACAGGTCGAGCAGCGTCGTCTGCATGCGCTCGCGCGTCAGCGCATCGAGTGCGCCGAGCGGTTCGTCGAGCAGCAGGAATTCCGGTTCGGCGGCGAGTGCACGGGCGAGTCCGACGCGCTGGCGCATGCCGCCGGACAATTCCCAGATGCGTTTGTCGCCGACGCCGTCAAGCTTGACCAGCGCCAGCAACTGGTCGGCGCGGCGCGCCCGCTCGGCTCGCGGCACGCCGCGCAGCCTGAGCGCAAAGGCGACGTTTTCACGAGCCGTCAGCCAGGGAAACAGCGCATCGTTCTGGAACACGACCGCCCGGTCGGAGCCTGGGCCGGTGATCGGCCTGCCGCCGATCGTGGCGACTCCGCGCGCGGGCTCGACCAGGCCGGCGGCGACATTGAGCAGCGAGGTCTTGCCGCAGCCGGAGCGGCCGACCAGCACGACGAAATCGCCCTTGGCGACATCGATGGAAACTCGGTCGACCGCCGGCGCTGCCTGGCCGTCATAGTGAACCGAGACCTTGTCGAGTACGAGATGCGGGTCGAGTACGAGATGCGGCATGAAAAGGGGCTCCGGAAGAAAATCAGCCTGCCCCGGCCCTCGTTAAGCGGATCCGGGACAGGCAGCACGCGGCGTCAGGGAAGAGGAACCCGCGCGTGTTCAGAGCATTCCAGGAAAAGTGTGAAGCGGTTTTCCGTCCGGAATTGCGTAAAACAGAAGATCAGTTCGAGGCCAGAGCCTCGGTCACGTATTTCGACGACACGTATTTCGAATAGTCGGGCAGCACGGCGTCGATCTTGCCCTGCTCCTTGAGGAAGGCCGAAGCTGCCTCGATCGCCTTGACCGTGCCGCCGCCGAGGAATTTGTCGGAAGCCTGCTCTTCCAATGTCGGGAAGACGTAACCCTTGAGGAGCTGCGGCACCTCTTCCAGTTTGGCACCGGTGATCTTGGCGATCTTGGCCGCTTCCGGCGACGAAACCGACCATGCCTCGGGCTTGGCCAGGAACTGGGCATAGGATTCGCCGGTCACCTTGACGAAATCGCGCACGGCGTCCGGGTTCTTTTCGGCGAAGTCGGTGCGCACGATCCAGGCGTCGAAGGTCGGCGCGCCCCAGGCGGCAACCTGCGAGGAATCCAGCACCACCTTGCCTGTCGTCTTGATCTGGCCGAGCGCCGGATCCCAGACATAGGCCGCGTCTATGTCGCCGCGAGCGAACGCGGCGGCTATTTCCGGTGGCCTGAGATTAAGGATTTCGACCGACTTCGGGTCGACGTTTTCGTGCTTCAGCGCGGCAAGCAGGCTGTAATGCGTGGTCGACACGAACGGCACCGCCACCTTCTTGCCGGCGAGGTCGGCGATCTTCTCGATGCCGGATCCATTGCGGGCGACCAGCGCCTCGGACTGGCCGATCAGGCCGACGACAAAGATGGTCTGGATCGGCAGTTCGCGGCTGGCGGCCGCGGCCAGCGGACTCGAGCCGACATAGCCGATATCGACCGAACCGGATGCAACGGCGGCGATGACATCGGCGCCCGAATCGAATTTGCGCCAGTCGATCGTGGCCTTGGTCGCCTTTTCATAGGCGCCGTCGGCCTGCGCTACTTTGGAAGGTTCGACCACCGTCTGGTAGCCGATGGTGATGTTGAGGTCCTGCGCCTGGGCCGGGCCGAGGAAGGCCGCACCCGCCAAAGCTGCCGACGACAGGAGGACAATGCGTCGCGAAATGCTGGACATGAAAGGCTCCATGAAAAATGAGAAAAACCGGATGCCTGTTCATAGTCAGCTAATTCTATCATTCTTGTAGAGTTAAATCCTTCCAAGCAAGAAGCACTTGTTAGAAAAAAACCACCGGCTGATGCGGGCGCGGTGACCGGCCCGTGTCGAACCGTGCGCAAACGCAAACGGCGCCCGAAAGGTGCTGAAGAGTTGGTGGTCCTGCCAACCCTGGCTACGGAAGAGGCCTGATTTGGTGCTCGGCGCGCCGCTTGCGGCCTGCCGCAGGATCGATGTCGAGCCGTTGAGCCTCACCGACTTCCGCAGCGACGGCCACCGCTGGATGCTGCGCTCAAGCGGCGTGCCGGTGGCCGCCAAGGCCGCCCGGTCTCAGAGCGACAACGCGGCGTCCTGATATCGGGCGCAGGGCGGCGCCCGAGTTGTCGGGAGTCATGTTTCGCCGATCCGCGGGCTGCGACCCAAAATTCCTGGCAAAGCCCCAAATGGCGCAAATCCATGCTGTAAAAGACGGTTGATTTGAAAACACGTTCCGCGTGTTCGACGGTAAGTATAGTAATCTTATCGACATTGGGAGCAGGAGCCGCCGCTCATCGCCGCTATCGCTCGCGGCTGGCTGTGACCTTAACGGCACAAAGCCTTGCCAAAGTGGCCCCTGCGGCGTGAAAACGAAGCAAAATCAAGGTTTCTCGGCTTGTATATCATGTCAGTAGAATTTATGTGTCGAAGCAGCTTGCACGCGGCGGGGAGGCACGTCAGGCGTTTCGCAACCGATGGTTTTGGGCCATCGCCTGACAGAGAAACATTCGGTCTATGCTCACCAAAAAAGGCAAGTACGGCCTCAAGGCGCTGGTCCATCTGGCGCAACTGCCGACGGGACAGCTCGCCTTTGTCGGCGACATCGCCAGCGGCAACAACATTCCGAAGAAATTCCTCGACGCCATTCTGGGCGAATTGCGCAATGCCGGTTTCGTCCAGAGCCGCAAGGGCAAGGATGGCGGCTATCGCTTGGCGCGCCCGGCCGACGAGATCAAGGTCGGCCATGTCGTGCGCGTCCTCGACGGACCGCTGGCGCCCATCCCCTGCGCCAGCCGCACTCAGTATCAGCGCTGTGAAGACTGCAATGAGGCGACATGCCAAGTCCGACATCTGATGCTCGAGGTCCGGCAGGCGATCGCCGAGGTGCTCGACCAGCGCACGCTGGCCGAGATGCGCGACATCGTCCTCGACGACCTTCCGGTCGCGAGGGACATCGACGAGCTTGCGCCGGCGCAAAAGGTCCCCGCCTGATCCTGAGCGTGCTCGCATGAGCGTCGCGCGCGCCAATTCGATCATCCGCAGCTCGATCATCATCGTCGGTGGCGGCGCCAGCGGCGTCGTGTTGGCCGCGCATCTGCTGAAGTCGCCCAACCCGGACCTTCGCGTCACGCTGATCGAAAAGCGTCCGCATTTCGGCCAGGGCATCGCCTATTCGACGCTTTTGTCGGCGCACGTGCTGAATGTCAGCGCTGCGGGGATGAGCGCCTATGCCGACGATCCCCTGAATTTCTGGCGCTGGTTGCAGGGGCGCGGCCTGATAAGCCAGGAACAGACGCCGCAGACACCCTTCTATGCACCGCGCAGCGTCTATGCCCGCTACCTCAAGGAAGTGCTCGACGAACTCGAAGCGCGCGAAAAGGAAACCGGCCGTCTCAGGCTGATTCGCGAGGAAAGCCTGTCGATCTCGCCGACATCGTCCGGCGTCGAAGTTGTGCTGGCCAACGGCACCAGCGTCGTCGCGCATCTGGCGGTGCTTGCCACCGGCCATGACGAGCAGCCCGGCGCCGGCCAAGGGCACGCAATCCGCATGGGCACCGAGGCCGACACCGCGCTCGATCCTGAAGCCCGCGTGCTGGTGCTGGGCACCGGGCTCAGCATGGTCGACGCCTTCCTGTCGCTCGAGCAGCGCGGCCATCGCGGCGAGATCGTCGCCGTATCGCGGCGCGGGCTGCTGCCGTCGCCGCACCGCAAGGGCAACCCGATCAAGCTCGACGTCGCCGACATTCCGCTCGGCACGCAGCTCTCCTATTTCGTCGGCTGGTTCCGCGATCTGATCCGCGAAAACCAGAAGGCCGGCATCGACTGGCGCGACGTCGTCGATGGGCTGCGACCCTTCAATCAGAAGATCTGGCAGAACTGGCCGTCCTCGGCCAAGCGCCGCTTCGTTGAGCACACCAAGGCCTGGTGGGACATCCATCGCCATCGGCTGGCGCCCGAGGTGCATGCCCGCGTCACCGAAGCGGTGCGCACCGGCCGCATCCGCCCGGTCGCCGGCCGTGTCGTCGGCATCGAGGCTGGCGATGGATTCACCGTCGGCATCCAGTCTCGCCACACAAAGGCGCTGGAAACGCTGCAGGTCGCGCGCATCTATGATTGCACCGGCATCGCCCGCGACATCTCGACGACGTCGAACAGCGTCGTGCGCTCGCTGGTCGACCGCGGCCTGGCGCGGCCCGACCCGCTGCGGCTTGGTCTCGATGTCACAGCCAAGTGCGAAATCATCGCCGGCGACGGCACCGCATCGGCCAAGATCCTCGCCGTCGGGCCGCTGACCCGCGGCACCTTCTTCGAGATCGACGCCATCCCCGACATCCGCGTGCAATGCGCTAGGCTGAGCAAGCAGCTGCTAGGGTAAAGCTGTTGACGTCGGCGGGATAGCACGCCCCTCAGAGGGGGGTGGGAAGGATCGCTACGGAGGGTGTTGGGCTTGAGTCCAAAGCCGGCTTCAAACTGGAATTCCATTCCCCCTCTCGCCGGTTGATTGGCACGATCTACCTTCTTTCCGACTGCAAACGGCCGGAAAAGAAGCTACGCTGCCGCTCTGCCCCCGAGGCGGTCGCTTGTTCAAGGGAGCACATCGACATGAGCGAGCACGGAAAAGCTGCGCCAGGCAGTTCGGACGGCACGTTATCGCGCCTGCGTCCGCCATACGCCTCGGTGCTCGACCTCATCGGCCAGACGCCGGTGGTCGAACTGACCAAATTCGACACCGGCAAGTGCCGGCTGTTCATCAAGCTCGAAAGCCAGAATCCCGGCGGCTCGATCAAGGACCGCATTGCGCTGTCGATGATTGCCGCGGCCGAGAAGGAAGGCAAGCTGAAGCGCGGCGGCACCATCGTCGAGGCGACCGCCGGGAATACCGGTCTCGGCCTCGCCCAGGTCGGCATCCCCAAGGGCTACCGCATCATCCTCGTCGTGCCCGACAAGATGTCGCGCGAAAAGATCCAGCATCTGCGCGCGCTCGGCGCCGAAGTGCGCATGACGCGCTCCGATGTCGGCAAGGGCCATGCCGAATATTACCAGGACATGGCCGAGAAGATCGCATCGGAAACGCCCGGCGCCTTCTACGCCAACCAGTTCGCCAACCCGGCCAACCCCGAGGCGCATGAGACCACCACCGGACCGGAAATCCTTGCCCAGCTCGATGGCGACCTCGACGCCGTGGTCGTCGGCGTCGGCTCCGGCGGCACGCTGACCGGGCTTGGCCGCTACTTCGCCAGAACATCGCCGAAGACCGAAATGGTGCTGGCCGATCCGGTGGGGTCGGTGCTGGCGCCGCTGATCAAGACCGGCAAGATGGAAGAGGCCGGCAGCTGGACCGTCGAAGGCATCGGCGAGGATTTTGTGCCGCCCAATGCCGATCTGTCGCTGGTCAGGAAAGCCTATTCCATCCCAGACAAGCAGAGCATGCTGGCCGTGCGGGACCTGCTTTCGAAGGAAGGCATTCTCGCCGGCTCGTCTTCCGGCACGCTGCTGTCGGCCGCGCTTCGCTATTGCCGCGAGCAGACGACAGCGAAACGCGTCGTCACCTTCGTCTGCGACAGCGGCAACAAATATCTGTCCAAGGTGTTCGACGATTTCTGGCTGGCCGAACAGGGGCTGGCCGAACAGGAACAGCATGGCGATCTGCGCGACCTTGTCATGCGCTCGCACCGCACCGGCGACACCGTCTATGTCGGCCCCGACGAAAGCCTGCTCAACGCCTATGGCCGCATGCGCCGCTCCGATGTCTCGCAGCTGCCGGTGCTGGACAATGGCAAGCTGGTCGGCATTATCGATGAGGGCGATATATTGGCCAAGGTCGACGGCCCCTATGACGGCCGCTGGGACCGCTTCAACGCCCCGGTGCGCACCGCCATGACCTCCAATCTGCACACGCTGCAGGCCAGCCAGACGCTGGATGCGCTGCTGCCGGTGTTCGACCGCAACGAGGTCGCCATCATCTTCGATGGCGACGAGTTCGTCGGCCTGATAACCCGTATCGACCTGATCAACCATTTGAGGCGCGCACGATGACTGCTGAAACATCCCCATCGGGCAAGAACCGCCTGGCTTTTTCCACGCGCACCATCCATGGCGGCCAGAGCCATGACCCGCTGACCGGCGCGGTGATGGTGCCGATCTACGCGACTTCGACCTATGGCCAGCAGTCGCCCGGCGTGCACAAGGGGTTTGAGTACGCCCGCAGCCAGAACCCGACCCGCTTCGCCTTCGAGCGCGGGGTGGCCGATCTCGAAAGCGGCTCGGCCGCCTTTGCATTCGCTTCCGGCCTGGCGGCGATCTCGACCGTGCTCGAGCTGCTCGACAGCGGCGCCCATATCGTTGCAACCGACGACATCTATGGCGGCTCGTTCCGGCTGATGGAGCGGGTGCGCAAGCGCTCGGCCAATCTGCAGGTGAGTTTTGTGGACTTCACTGATCTGGCGGCGGTGGAAGCAGCGATCCGTCCGGAGACAAAACTGCTCTGGGTTGAAACCCCGACCAATCCGCTCCTGCGCATCGTCGACCTCGAAGGCGTTGCGGCACTCGCCAGGCGCAAGGGCGTATTGACGGTCGCCGACAACACGTTCTGCAGCCCCTACATCCAGCGGCCGCTGGAACTCGGCATCGACATCGTCGTGCACTCGACGACGAAATATCTCAACGGCCATTCCGACATGGTCGGCGGCGTCGCCATCGTCGGCGACAACAAGGACCTCGCCGCCCAGCTGAAATTCCTGCAGAACGCCATCGGAGCCATCTCCGGTCCCTTCGACAGTTTTCTCGCGCTGCGCGGCATCAAGACACTGGCGCTCAGGATGGAGCGGCATTCCACGAACGGCCTGAAGATTGCGCAGTGGCTGGAGGCGCGAAAAGATGTGCGCCGCGTCGTCTATCCCGGCCTGGCCAGCCATCCGCAGCACGCCATCGCCGTCCAACAGATGCATGCCTTCGGCGGCATGATCTCGGTCGACCTCGACCGCGACCTCGCCGGCACCAAACGCTTCCTGGAACGGACGCAACTGTTCACACTGGCTGAAAGCCTCGGCGGCGTCGAAAGCCTGATCGAACACCCGGCGCTGATGACCCACGGCTCGATCCCGGCCGAAAAGCGCGCGGAAATCGGCATTTCGGATTCGCTGGTGCGGTTGTCGGCGGGGATAGAGGATGGCGATGATCTGATCGCCGACCTGGACCAGGCGCTGCGGGGGTAGGCGTACCGGATGCGTACCGATGACAATGAGGGGCGGCGCTGACCGTGGAGATTAATCCCAATCCGCCGCGCGTTAACACATTCAGCAGCCTTTGCTTAACCCTTCGCCGCTATGTCCCGCCTGGGGAGGCATGGCGAGAGTGAGTGTGATGGACAACAACCCGGAAAAGCGCAGCGAATGGCGCGCCATTTTTTATGTGCAGGCCCGCGTGGCCATCCTGTTCGTCCCGGTCGTCGCCAGTCTTCTGATCATTGCCGCACTTGCCGGCAACGACCACAATCCCAATGCCATAGACCGCACGGTTACTGGCTCGGTGAAATAGGCGCAGCGGTCGGCCGACAGTCGGCCGCCTCAGAAAAACTTCGGGATCGGGCCGTTCTGAGGCGTCACGTCGCCTTCCAGGTCGATGAACGCCTCGTCGACAAAGCACCATGCCCAGCCTTCCGGCGGGTCGTAGCCTTCGATGATCGGGTGCTTTGTGGCGTGGAAATGCTTGGTGGCGTGGCGGTTGGGCGAGTCGTCGCAGCAGCCGACATGGCCGCAGGTGCGGCACAGCCTGAGATGCACCCACATGGAGCCGCTCTTCAGGCACTCCTCGCAGCCGAGCGCGCTCGGCGTCACCGTCTTGATGTCGCGCGTGTGTTTGCATTCATCCATTATGCTCTCCTGGCCAGTTCGGGCGCTGCTGCGTTGGGTCGCGCGAGATACGCGTGCAAGGCAGCCACCACCTGGGCGCCTTCGCCGACGGCGGCGGCGACCCGCTTGACCGAGCCGGAGCGCACGTCGCCGATGGCGAACACGCCGCTGCGGCTGGTCTCCATCTGGCCCGCCCCTATGTCGGCGCCGGTGCGCACGAAGCCCCTGGCGTCGAGCGCGATATCGCACCCAGCCAGCCAATCGGTGTTGGGGTCGGCGCCGATGAACAGGAAGAGATGCTGGATCGGCCGCGTCTCGACGCCGCCGGGGTTGCGCCAACGCAACCGGGTGAGATTGCCGCCTTCGCCTTCCAGCGCCTCGATCTCGGTCTCGCCAAGCACCTCGATGTTGGGTTGCGCCTCGATACGCTCGACCAGATAGCGCGACATGGTTTCCCTGAGGCCGCCGCGGCGCGCCAGCATCGTCACCTTGCGCACCTGGCTGGCGAGATAGACCGCCGCCTGCCCCGCCGAATTGCCGGCGCCGACCAGCGCCACTTCTTGCCCTGTGCATAGCCGCGCTTCGATCGGCGAGGCCCAGTAATGCACCGACGTGCCCTCGAACTCGGCCAGCTTGGCGATGCCGAGGCGGCGGTAGCGGGCGCCGCTGGCGATCACCACGGTGCGTGCGCGCAGGCTTTCACCGTCGCCGACGGTGAGCGTGTAGCCCTCGCCTGCTGCACCGAGCAGCTTGGCCTCGTCCGGGATGACTATTTCGACGCCGAATTTCTGCGCCTGGTTATAGGCGCGCGCCATCAGCGCCATGCCGGAAATGCCGGTGGGGAAACCCAGATAGTTCTCGATGCGCGCGGAGGCGCCGGCCTGGCCGCCGAAGGCGCGGCAATCGAGCACGATGGTCGACAGCCCTTCGGATGCCGCATAGACCGCGGCCGCCAGCCCCGCCGGCCCGGCGCCGACAATGGCGACGTCATAGACCATGTCGGGATCGATCGGCCGCAGCAGGCCGATGCAGCGGGCAAGTTCGGTTTCGCCGGGATTGTGCATCAGCTTGCCGTTGGGGCAGAGCACGATCGGCAGATGATGCGGGTCGACATGAAAATGCTCAATCAGCGTCTTGGCGCACGGGTCGCTGTCGGAATCGAGCGCGCGGTGCGGCTGGCCGCTGCGGCGCAGAAACCCCTGCAGCCGCAGCGTGTCGCCATTGCCGGCCGGGCCTACGACGATCGGTCCGCTGCTGCCGCTTTCCAGGAGCCCGACGCGGCGCAGGATCAGCGCCCGCATGATCCGCTCGCCAAGGCTTGCCTCCTGCACCATCAGGTCGCGTAGCCGCTGCGAGGGGATGACGAAGGCCTCGACCGGCTCGGCCGCCTCCGCATTGACCAGCGACGGCCGGCTGGAAAGCTGCGCCAGCTCGCCGATGAAATTGCCTGGGCCATGGGTGACGATGGTCTCGCGCCGGCCGGGCCTGACATCCTGGGTGATATCGACCGTGCCCGACAGGATGACGATCAGCCCCGGCGCCACGGTGCCGGCGGTGACGATATGCTCGCCGGCGGCATAGGAACTTGCCTCGCCGAACCGGCGCATGCGCTCGATATCGGCGTCGCCCAGGATGGGAAACATCTGGTCGCGGCGGGTGACGGTGATCGGCTGGGTGGGTGGGGCCATAGGTGCGAACGTAGCGCCGAGACGGCCGGGTTTGAAGTGGTTTGTTCGGGGACTGGCCGGAAGGGGAGGTGGCTCCCGCGCCAGCTGGTGCGGATGCTTCGCATGCCCCGCGCTGCAAGGCAAACAGTGCGCCGACAAGTGCGACCTTTATAAGGGCGAGCCCGAGCAGTACCGCCAGCAGTCCTCGCTCACCAGTATGCTGCAAGAGCAGCGCGCCGACGGACGGCGCCGCGGCTATCGCGTTACGCCAAGCGCCTGAGGTGCGGTGGTATCCTCGGGCTCCCCGAAGGCAGATCCTGGCGAAAGCCCATTCGTCACATCTTTGTAGAGCGCTATCGGATGCGGGCGCCCCACCAGATATCCTTGGATTTCGGGACATCCTTCCCTCATCAGGAAGGCACGCTCGTCCTCTGTTTCGACACCCTCCGCGATGACAGGCAAGGCCAGCGCATTCCCCAGGCTGAGTATCGTGCGCACGATGGCCGCCGATTGGACATTCGAACCGACACCCGAAACAAAACTGCGATCGATCTTGATCTTGTCGAATGGAAACGCCTGCAACGAGGACAGCGAGGCATATCCCGTGCCAAAATCATCCATCGAGACCCTGACGCCCAACGCCTTCAACCTCCGCAAAACCGACAAGGCAGTTGCCCGGTCGCGGATGAGAACCCCTTCCGTGATTTCCAGTTCCAGCCGCCCCGGAGCAAGGCCGGTCTCGTAGAGGATAGAGTGAACGAGGCCTACCAGGTCCCCGAAACGGAATTGCACGGGAGAGAGGTTCACGGCGATCTGCAGCGGTGAGGGCCAGGAGGCCGCGTCTCTGCACGCCTGCCTGAGCGTCCATTCACCTATCTCAACGATCGTTCCATCCTGTTCGGCAAGCGAGACAAACGCGTTTGGGGAGATGAGCCCATGCTTTGGATGGTGCCATCGGGCGAGTGCCTCGAAGCCGAAGATTTCGCCGTCCATCCTGGCTTGCGGCTGATAATGAAGCACAAGTTCGCCATGGGCGACCGCAGAGCGCAAATCTCGCTGCAAGGCGTAGCGCTCTCTTAGCCGCTTATCCATCTCAGGATCGAAGAATTGCACCATTCGACGACCGTCCGCCTTGGCCCGGTAGAGCGCTGCGTCGGCATTTGCCATCAGCGCCGCTGCATTCTCTCCGTCTTTCGGATAGATCGCCGCCCCGATGCTCACCCCGATCGAAATGTGCTGGCCCCGGATTTCGAATTTGCCTGCCGCCGATTCGAACAGACGGTCCGCAACGTCCTTGGCACTCGCGGACCGGTCATCCATGGCCAGGACAACCGTGAATTCGTCGCCACCCATGCGCGCGATAAAGGCCTCAGGCGCCGCGGTTTGGAGACGCCGGGAAATGGTGCAAAGCAGATCGTCGCCGGCGGCGTGCCCGAAAACGTCGTTCGCCTCTTTAAAATGGTCAAGGTCGATGCTGAAGACGGCAAAGCTGGCGTGCGTTGCTTTTGCACGCTCGAGCGTCGTGGCCAGGTGTGCTGCAAGCGCGGCTCGGTTCGCCAGGCCGGTAAGCGGATCGTGGTGCGCGAGATGCGCGATTTCCTCGTGCCGTGCCATCAGTTCGGTGCGCGCTACGTTCATGTTCTCGCGCGCGTCGTCCAGGCCGTGGGCGGCTTCCCTCACCTTGTCCTGGAGCAGATTGAAGCTTTCGGCCATCTCTCCAAGTTCGTCACGAGAGTTTACGGTAACCGGCATGATGTTCACGGAGGCGTGCGCCGCCGCGAGGTCTCCCCGCCCCAAGGCGACCATGGCGAGAGAGAAGTCCTTCAGCGTTCCGGATGTCAGACGCTTTGCCGCGTTGCTCACCTCGGTTGCCGAGTGGGTGATCATTCCCGGCAAAATCAGGCCAACGCTGATGGTCAGCAGCGCGACAACGACAAAAATGTCCTCCAGCGCGGCGACCAATGAAGTGTCGCCTTGGGGAACGCTGCCGATCGCCAGGAAATAGCCGGCACCGTCAAGCACGAGCACAAAAAGCATGGCTCCGGTAAGCTTCAGGTGAAGCGTATGTGGCAGCAACTGTAGACCGAGTGCGTATCGATCCTCCATCGTGCGCCAGGCGTAGAGCGCAGCACCCGAATATGCCAAAGCCAGACCGAACAGGACGGTAGGAAGGCCAAATTGCTGAAATCCCAGTATGGCGGTCAACAGCCATATTGCAGCCGCGCCTACGCCAAGGATGATGGTTCCCCTGGGAGCCCGGAAGGGTCGCTCGGCTTCGGGACTGTCACGGCGCAATAGCCAGACTGCGATGTTTGGCATGCAGATGCTGATCAGGTACGTAAAATTGGCCGCGGCGATCATCCAGAGCGGATACCCGCACAGCATGAAGCCGATTGCCGCAGCAGCTGTGAGCAGCGTTGCCGCCCAGGGACAATCTGTTGAGGTGCGCCTGGCCAGGAAGCTCGGCAGCAGGCCGTCTTCGCTCAGCTGCGCAAGGGTCCGCGCGGCGCCTGCCAATGGCTGCAACGTTCCATGGAACATGTTCAGCATGATGAGCCAGATGGCGGCCGCCTTGCCGAAACTCCCCAACAAGGGCGCAAAGGTGGGCCCGAGAGCTATGGCGAGGTCGGTGCCGAGCGGCTCCGGCCCGAGCACACCCAGCCAGACAACCGGCAGGACCAGGAAATAGACGCCGGCCATTGCGGCGCTGGCCCACATCGCCAGAGGAATGTTGCGGTTGGGATCGATGGTTTCGCCAACATGGCAGGCTGCAGCCTCAAATGCCGGTGCGGCAAACCCGATCAGGTACAGTCCCGCCATCACCGACGTGATATCGCCGAACAGGCCGGTAAACGGGCTGGTCAGGGCAAAATCCGTCGCCTGCCGCCAGTCGACCGAGCCACTGATGACCGGGACGAGGGATGAGAGAAACGCAAGCGTCGCGGAGGCAGTGGCGATCGGGATCGCCAGTTGGACCACCCACTTGATTCCACACAGGTTGACCGCCGTAAAGAATGCGATGAGCCCGCAGGCGACCGCCTCCACGGGGAGGCCCGGCAGGTACCATTGCTGGATTGCAGACGCTGAAAGAACCGCTGTCAGTCCGCAGGTCGGCACCCAACCCCACCAATAGCAGGTGCCCGTCAGAGCCGAGAGAACGGGACTGTAAGGTCGGAAGGCTTCGGCGCACGCTGCAGAGATACCGCCGACGCGGTTTGGCCACATGAGAACCAATTCGGTCCACGCAGGCGCGGCGGCCCAGCCTAGAAGCAGACCAACAACGAGCAAAGGAACCGCAGCGCTTCCTTGACCGGGAATATTCCCCTGACCGACAAAAAGGGCGGCAATCAGAAACAGGCTTTGATTGCTGCCACCCATGGCGAGCGCTGTCGTGCCCATCCATCCCAAGGTTCTCGGGTGCGGTCGTGAAGGCGTGAGGCCCGGCATTCAGAGACATCCATTCGAGTGCGGAGCGCTGTCTGACTGGCGAATGTAACCTGCGGAGATATGTCTGTCGAACGTCGCGCTCCCGAAGTCAAAGTTGGACCTTAGGTGAGACGTATTAAGACTTCGTACCAAACCAGATCCGCCCGATGATCGCTGTCAACTTGCGGTAGCTGCGGTTCAATCATGCTGATGCCGGCCCGAATGGATCGATCTCCTCCGATCTGGGATATCATATCAACTTTATCTAATCGCCCACTATGAGGGATAGTCGCGGATACAGCCTAATATCGATTATTATCGACAAATCTCGTGATTGCGGGGCGCCATCATTCGAAACGGCGGCTGAAGTCGACTGTAGATCGCTAAGCACATTGACCGCTTTTGACTTCGTACCTCGCCATCATGGGGGCAAGCACCGAGACTTCACGCCGTGCCTCAAGTTGGAGCTAACTTGTGCGAGCATGCAGCATAGCCCCGCGTTGCAGGGCAAACAGCGCGCCGACCACGCTGGGCGCGGCGGTCGGCCTTGGCGCGCTGGTGGGTCCTTCCCAGGCCGGCGCCCGTACGGTCGATATGGCGATCGCTCGCTACCATCATCCGATCTGCACCAAACTGGCCTCGGTGACATTTCTGACCACAGGCGTGGCGACGCTCTGGACCGGCCTGCCCGGTTCTGCCGACCGCGGTGATTTTCTATGGCGCCCGCATCGGCTAGCATGGCCGAGTATCGTCACATGCGGCGACATGGTGTTCTGGACGATGCTTGAGCGCGACGCGACCTCGCCAGCGGGCACGCCTTCGACGCCGGCCCGTAGCAGGAATGTGTTCAGCACCAGAACACTTGGGATCAGCGTTGCGGGCGCCTGCACACGTGAGTACTCCGCCTCACAAGCCTTCCGGCTGGTCCTCGAGGACGAACGACGCTGCAATCAGGTCATCGCCGCTGATGCGGCCACTGCCGCCAACCATGATGGATGCGACTTTCTGAAAGGTCTTCATGTCGGCCTCTGTTATGCGCGCATCGCGCATTCTCGCCCTGAGAGAACCCAGGCGGGTATCAAGGGCTGGCGATGTCTCGACGTCATCGATCATCTTCGATCATCCTGGAGCGCAATGTGAAATCCGCTGCCCGCCGCCATGGCCGGCGGCGGGCGGCAGCTATTCGATCAGTCGTAGACCTTCACAATTTTCCGGGTGCCGGGGTCGACCAGGACGGTGCGGTTGTCGACCACGACATAGCGGTATTTGACGTTGGGAACTTCGTGCAGCTCGACCGTATCAGGCAAGGCACTGCCGACGTTCAGCTCCACGCCCGGGATCTTCACCGAAGCCAGCGGCTGCTTTTTCACGTATTCGCGGACGACCGTATCCTGCTCCGGTGTGATGACGACATCCTGAGCTGCGGCGGCGCCGACCCCAGCCAAAAGCAACAAGCCTGCAGCGGCACTTGCAAAGTGGATTTTCATGGTTTTCTCCTCGCGTAATCCGGCGACGGCACCACGCCTGTTCGCCGAGGGACCGAACTTGAGATCAGCCAGATTGTTCCTGTGACTTCAGTCCGCGGCGAACCAGACCAAAGTCGGATATCAGCTAAGACCCAAGTCCCGAGGCGGAACGTTCAAGCGGGGCAGGCGTTTCCCAAATGCAACTAAATAAAACAGGAGAGGAACACATGGCAGACGGCCCAACTGTTGTTAATTCTGGGGGTGGCGGCGGCACTGCGATTGCTGTTGTTCTTGCACTTATTGCGGTCGTAGTGTTGCTTATTTTTACCGGCGTGATCAATATTCGCGGCGACGGCGGCAAGGATATCAACGTCAAGGTTGAAGCGCCAAAGGTGGAAGCTCCGGCTGCACCTGCAAAGCCTGCGGCACCTGCCCCAGCCCCTGCGAGTGGCGGCTGATCTGCTCGTATCCACGCTTCCGAACTGACCTATGAAAAGGAAATTCCCATGACCAGATATTTCGTCGGCGCCGCTGGCGCCCTCGTCCTTATGGCGGGCATCGGCACCTCGTTTGCCGAGGATGTTATTGTTCTCAAGCCCGAACAACAGACGGTCGTTCGCGAATATATCCATAAGCAGAAGCTGGCCTCAGTCAGTTTGCTCGGCGTCGAACTCAATGTCGGCACGGCACTTCCAGACACTGTCGAGCTCCACGCAATCGACGTTCCGGATGTCCGCTACAAGTATACGGTTGTCGGAGATCATGCGGTTCTCGTCGATCCCGACACGCGCAAGATCGTGCAGATCATCGAATAACGCGCGAGCCCGCCGCCCCGGGCTGGCGGGGCGGGCTGTGGCTGCCCTGTGAAAGTCTACGGGCAGCCTTTTCTCAACGGGAGGATGTCTGATGTTTAGCGACAAGGAAACTTGGGTCCTGGAAGCTGCCTTACTCGCGGCAATTCCAATTTGCGTAGCCGTCACCGCACTCGTGGCATTTTTGACCGCGGCCTGGATATGAACCGCTTCCTCTTTGTGATGGGCGACTTTCTATCCCGGCCACCGGGCTTCTATGTCCTTCTTGTAGCCATGCTGCTCTGTACTGCGTTGGTGCCATTCGGCCTGACCAATGTGGTCACCTACGCATTGTCGGTAGCGGCCATCGTGATCACCGGCGTTGTGCTGATCCAGGGTTACCGCGACACGGCCGCCATCCACGCCAAGCTTGATGAGATTATCGTTTCGCTGAATGAGACCAGAAACGATGTCGTCGGCTTGGAGCATGCCGAGCCGGAGGAGATTCGGGAGAAGCTCCAGACACTCGAAGAAGAAGCAATGAAAGCGGTTCGCCCGCCGCATTGACCCTCCGCCGGACTATCTGTCATCCATCAGCAAAAAAGCCCGGGAAACCGGGCTTTTTTGCTTCGCGTCTAAATCATTTCGGACTTATCCGAAACGGGAATTTGGTGCCCAGAAGAGGACTCGAACCTCCACTCCTTGCGGAACACGGACCTGAACCGTGCGCGTCTACCAATTCCGCCATCTGGGCTGGTGCGGGCTCATGTAAGCGGGCAAACGATATGTGTCAACGCGCTTTTTCGAGGGCCGCTGCCTGCCGGCTTAGTTTCCCGGGGGTCAGCGCCGCCCCTCACCTGCCTGCCGGCATCCTCTCCCCGTTCAGTGACGGGGAGAGGGGCGCTCTCATCGATGATTTTCGCCGGTCACCTGCGTCACAAGAAGAGCGCCGAGGCTGCGGCCAGCCCTTTCTCCCCGTCACTATACGGGGAGAAATGCCCGGCAGGGCAATGAGGGGCAGCGCCGACTTGGCGAATGCGTTGGCCGAAAACCTCACCCCTCCAGCACGTCCTTCGACGCCACGGTGGAATCGGCGTTGAGCTTGTAGATCACCGGCACGCCGGTGCCGAGCTCGAGCTTGACGATCTCCTCGCCGCTCTTGCCGTCCAGCGCCATGATCAGTGCGCGCAGCGAATTGCCATGCGCGGCGACCAGCACGGTGCCGCCTTTCAGAACATGCGACTGCATGTCGTGCAGGTAATAGGGCCAGACGCGGGCGCCGGTGTCCTTCAGGCTTTCGCCGCCGGGCGGCGGCACGTCGTAGGAGCGGCGCCAGATATGCACCTGCTCTTCGCCCCACTTCTGACGCGCGTCGTCCTTGTTGAGACCGGAGAGGTCGCCGTAGTCGCGCTCGTTCAGCGCCTGGTCGCGGATCGTCTTCAAATCGCTCTGGCCGACCGCGTCGAGAATGTGCTGGCAGGTCTTCTGCGCCCGGATCAGCGCCGAGGTGAAGGCAATGTCGAATTTCAAGCCGCGTGCCTTGAGCTTCTGGCCGGCTTCCTTGGCCTCCTTGTGGCCCTGCTCGGTAAGGTCGACATCGCGCCAGCCGGTGAACAGGTTCTTCAGGTTCCATTCGCTCTGGCCGTGGCGCACGAGCACGAGAGTTCCCGACATGTTTGCTCCTTCAAAATTATGGATAGTTTAGCTCAAGCCGAGCACGTCCCGCATGGAATAAAGTCCGGGCTTCTTGCCGCGCGCCCAGAGCGCGGCCTTGACCGCGCCGCGGGCAAAGATGGCGCGGTCCTCGGCATGGTGCGACAGCGTGATGCGCTCGCCGGTTCCGGCCAGGATGACGCTGTGGTCGCCGACCACCGAGCCGCCGCGCAAGCTGGCAAAGCCGATGGTTCCTGGCTTGCGCACGCCGGTATGGCCGTCGCGTGACCGCACATCGTTGCCGGCAAGGGAAATGCCGCGTCCCGCCGCCGCCGCTCCGCCGAGCAGCAAGGCGGTGCCCGAGGGCGCGTCGACCTTGTGCTTGTGATGCATTTCGAGGATCTCGATGTCGAAATCCTCTGGACCGAGCGCGCGCGCGGCCTGCTCGACCAGCACCGCCAGAAGATTGACGCCGAGGCTCATATTGCCGGATTTGACGATCGTCGCGTGGCGCGCCGCGGCCTCGATCCTGGCGTCGTCTTCCGCCGAGCAGCCGGTGGTGCCGATGACATGGGCAATGCGTGCCTGCGCGGCATAGCCTGCGAATTCGACGGTGGCTGCCGGCATGGTGAAATCGAGCACGCCGTCGGCCTTGGCGAACACCGGCAGCGGATCGTCGCCGATCGTCACATTGATGATGCCGATGCCGGCAAGCTCGCCCGCATCCCTGCCGAGATAGGGCGATCCGGTTCGTTCGACCGCGCCGACGACGCGGGCGCCGGGGATCGAATGGATGGCGCGGATCAGCGTCTGGCCCATGCGGCCGGCCGCCCCCACCACCACCAGGCCCATTTCGCCGGATTCGCTCATGCTGTTCTCCCCACCGCCTTCTTGGCGCGGCTGCGCCGGACCGGAGTTTGGACGGGCTTCGAGTCGTCGACAAGCCCCAGTCCGTTCTTGCCTTGAATCCGGTGGAAGCGGGCGTAGACACTGTTTGGATCGGCCATCAGTGCGGCATGGGTGCCTTCCTCGACCAGGCGCCCCTCTTCAAGCACGATAATGTGGTCGGCGTTGACGACCGTCGACAGGCGATGCGCTATCACGATGGTGGTGCGCCCTTCCATCACATGGGTCAGCGCCTCCTGGACGCGCGCCTCGGCCTCGTTGTCGAGCGCCGAGGTCGCTTCGTCGAGCAAAAGGATCGGCGCGTTGCGCACGATCGCCCGCGCAATCGAGACGCGCTGGCGCTGGCCGCCGGAAAGTGTCGAGCCGCCCTCGCCGACGGGCGTATCGTAACCCTGCGGCTGCTGACGGATGAACTCGTCGGCCGCCGCCAGCACCGCCGCCCGCTCGATCTCGGCGTCGGTCGCCGAAAGTCGGCCAAAACGGATGTTGTCGCGTATGCTGCCTTCGAACAGATAGGGCGCCTGCGAGACATAGGCGATCGAGCCGCGCAGCGAGTGCTTGGTGACTTTGGAAATGTCCTGGCCATCGATCTCGATCGAACCCTTGTCGACATCGTAGAAGCGCTGCAGCAGCGCCACGAGCGTCGTCTTGCCGGCACCCGAGGCCCCGACCACCGCCGTAACCTTGCCGGCCGCGGCAGTGAAACTCAGGTTCCTGATCACCGGCATGTCGGCGCTGTAGCCGAACGTCACATTGTCGAAGCGAACCTCGCCGGTGGTGATCCTGGCTTCGACCGCGTCGGGCGCATCGCCCTGTTTAGGCTCCAGGTCGAGCAGCTCGTAAATCATCCGGGCGTTGACCAGGGCACGTTCCATACCGACCTGCGTACGAGCCAGGCGCCGTGCCGGATCGTAGGCCATGATCAGCGCGGTGATGAAGGAAAACACCGCGCCTGGTGGCTGTCCGAGCACCAGCGCCCGGTAGCCGGAATAGGCAAGGACGGAGGTAATGGCGAGACCGCCCAAAATCTCGGAAATCGGCGACAGCCGCTCCGCGACCCGGGCGATCTTGTTGTTACGTTGCTCGGCCGTATCGGCCATGATGCCGATCCGGCGCGCCAGCTCGGCTTCCAGGGTGAAGGCCTTGACGATGGCGATGCCTTGCGTGGCCTCCTGCACCGACCCGTTCAGCCGCGAGTTGATCAGCACCGATTCCCGGTTGATGCGCCGCAATCGGCGGGTGATGTAGACGACGGCCCAGATCAGCGGCGGCCCGATCAGCAGCGAGCTGAGCGACAACACCGGATCCTGGTAGATCATGACGCCGACGAGGGCGATCAGCGAGACCGCGTCGCGGCTGATGGAGGTCAGCGTCAGCGACAGCAGATCGCGAACGCCGCCGACATTCTCGTTGACCTGTGCCGCCAGCCGACCGGAACGCGTATCGTTGAAGAAGTCGACGCCGAGCTTCATCAGATGGTCGAAGCTGCGCTTCTGGTAGCGGGCGACCAGATTGTTGCCGATCTTGGCCAACGCGACCGCCTGGCCGTAACCGGCGAAGCCGCGCAGCACGGAGGCGGCCATGAACCCGGCGCAGATCCAGACGATCATGTCGCCGCGTCGTTCGTAGAAGATCTCGTTGATCATCGGGGCCATGATCCACGCCGTGAAGGCGGTGGTGGCGGAAACAATCAGCAGGCAGCCGACGGCAACGACATAGGTCCAGCGATATTCACTACCGTTTTCGGCCAGGATGCGGCGCAGCACCGCAGTGACCTCAGCTGGCTGGACTTTCAGTTTGAGTGGACTTTGAGCGGTCAAATCGCGGGCGCTTCGTGGTTTGCTAGAGCATGATGCCGAAAAGTGTGAAGCGGTTTTCGGACGACATCATGCTCTATCTCTTTGATTTAGAGCCGGATTCAGATTTCAGGTCGATTCGATCTGAGATCATCCGGCTCTAGGGATGCCAGGCTGGAATTCGGCCCCCTCTTAGCGCCCCGGCTACGGCTTGCCTATGGCGAAACTTCGTCGCGGCCCGAGGTTAGGGTCACGAGAGCGGCAGCCATTCCAGGAAAATACCCGTTTTCGGGACGAAATGGATCATGCCCGCCAGCGCCGCCCCGCCGTCTGGACGCCGAACAGCGACGGGTTGCGGGCATAGGCGGCAAGGCCCAGAAGTGCCGCCAGAGGGTGGGTGATGACATAGACCGGCATCGAGGCCATCAGCGCGCTGTGCGGCGCCTTGTCTTCGAAGGCGGCGCGGAAATTGCCTTCCTTCAGTGCCGGAACGATCTTCTGCGCGATGCCGCCGGTCAAGAACACGCCGCCGCGGCTCATGAACACCAGCGCGAGGTCGCCGGCGGTGCGGCCGAGGCAGGTGACGAACAGCGCCAGCGCTTCCTCGGCGACCGCATCGGTCTTGGCCAGGGCCGCCCCGGTGATTTCGGCCGGCGTGGTGAACGGCGCCGGCTTGCCGTCGGCCTTGGCGACCGCCCGGTAGACATTGACCAGACCGCGCCCGCACAGGATCTGCTCGCCCGAAATGCGGCCGTCCAGCTTTTCGATATGCGGGAACACCTCGAAATCGCGCGGCGTCCGCGGACCGATATCCATGTGGCCGCCTTCGCCAGGCACCGGTATCCAGTGGTGGAGGGCATGAACCAACCCGGCGACGCCGAGGCCGGTGCCGGGACCGAGCACGACACGCCCGGCATTCTCCTCCGGCGTGCCGCCGCCGATCTTTTCCATGTGCTCTTCGCCGAGCGCCACGACGGCCAGCGCCTGCGCCTCGAAATCGTTGAGCACGACGATGTCGCCCAGGCCCAGATTGGCAAACATCTGCTTCGGCTTCACCACCCAGGGACAGTTGGTAAGCGGGATCTCGTCGCCATCGACTGGTCCGGCGATCGCCAGCACTGCCGAATTCGGCCGGATGGACGACCGGTCGAGCACCGCCGCCTGGATCGCCTCGTCTATGGTGGCGAAATTGGCGGTTTGCACGATATGCGGCTCACCGGCTTCCGAATTTGCGTCGAGCACGATCGAAAAGCGCGCATTGGTGCCGCCGATGTCGCCGATCAGCACTGGAAACCGCAACGCGGTGTCGTCGTCGCCTGACATGCTCTTGCTCGTCCCCTTTGCGGCGCCGTTGCGACCGTTTCAATCGCCCGGTTTTTCAATCGCCCGGTGTTCAATCGCCCGGTGTTCAATCGCCCGGTGTTCAATCGATTGACTAGCGCATGGCCCCGGAAAGGGAAAGCGTCAGTTCGCCATCACTGTCCGACGTTTGCCGGCGGCCGTCGCCTTGGCAGGGGAATGCCGATCTCCGGCGTGGCGGTGAAGGCGTTGGCTGCGTTTGGCAAGCCGCCCGCATTGCCCGCAATAGGCGGAGGCGCGTCGGGTTCCGGCGCCCTGGCGGCGATCGGCACGCCGCCGCCGCGATAGGTGACGGCTTCCGCCGAGTCCGCGTCGGGCTGGTCAAGCACGAACTGGCATTGTTTCGGCAGGTTCGCCATCGTCATCAGGTCGCGCGCCTTGGGCGCATCCGGGTTCTTGTTGGGGCGCCACGGCTCCTCGGTAAACCACCAGGCCAGCGGCTTGCCGCAGCCGTCATCGTCGGGCGTCGCTTCCTGTCCCTTGCAGTTGGGCGAACCCGGCTGGCAGCCGATGCGGATGTGGAAATGATAGTCATGGCCCCAGAACGGCCGGATTTTTCTCAGCCAGGTACGGTCGCCGGTGACGGTGTCGCACAGCTTCTTCTTGATGCCTGGATTGACCAGGATGCGCTCGACTTCCGGATAGCTCGCGGCGCGCTTCAACAGCTTGGTATGTATCGGCTTCCACAGCCTGTCCTTCACCAGATGCGTCTTGTCGTCGACCATCAGCGTGGCGCTGATGTTTTCGCGCTCCTGGGTCGTAAGCTTGCGGTCGGGCATCGGCGTCAGCCAGATGTCGGCGTCGAGGCCGATCTGGTGCGAGGCGTGCCCGGTCAGCATCGGGCCGCCGCGCGGCTGAGAGATGTCGCCGATCAGAAGCCCCGGCCAGCCGTCGGCGGCGGCATCGCGCGACAGCTTCTCGATCAGCGCAATCATCGTTGGATGACCCCAGCGCCGGTTGCGCGAGGGGCGCATCACCTCCCAGTTCTGGCCGTCCATCGGAATGGCGACGCCGCCGGTGAAGCAGCCCTTTGAATAGAAGCCGAAGGATTGCGCCGCAGCCACCGCCGGCAGCTTCTTGGCGCCGAACAGGTCTTTTGCCCGTGGCTCGGCCGTGATTGCGCCCGCCACCAGCCCGGCCAGCGCCACGATCGCCAGCGCCGCCGTCAGGAACGGCCGTCTGCCGGTCAAGGATCGCATCGAAATCGTCATGAACCCCACTGCAAAAGTCCGCAACACAATCGAATCATATCACCCTCGGGCTCGCGTTTCGATTATCTACCTTCATCGGGCTGCGCGGCTCGCCGTCGCGCCAGCCGCCGTCGGCCCACATCCGATCGAACGCCTGGCGGTAGTCCGGATAGCGGAACCGGTAGCCCGCTGCCTTGATCGCGGCGTTGGCGACGCGCTTGTTCTCGCCATAGAAGGACCGCGCCATGGGCGAAAGTTGGGCGGTCTCGAAAGGAATCTCCGGCGGCGGCTCGACGCCCATCAGCGAAGCGGCATAGGTGACGACATCCTGCGGTGGCGCCGGCTCGTCATCGGTGACGTTGAAAATGCCGCCTCTATTGCCACCGATGAGGTGCCAGAGCGCACCGGCGATGTCGTCGCAATGGATGCGGTTGAACACCTGGTCGGGCTTGACCAGCCGCCTGGCCGTGCCGTTTTCCAGATTGACCAGCGCGTTGCGTCCCGGCCCATAAATGCCGGAAAGCCGCAGGATCGCCACCGGCTTGCCGGTCTCGAGGCCAAGCTGCAGCCAGTCCCGCTCGGCCGCCACTCGCATCGACGAGCGTTTCGACACCGGCCGGCACTCGGCCGTTTCATCGACCCAGGCGCCGTCATAATTGCCATAGACGCCGACGGTCGAGAGATAGCCGATCCAGCGAAGCGCCGGCATCGCCTCGATCGCCTTTCGCGCGGCGAGAAGCACAGGGTCGCCGGCCTCCTCCGGTGCCACGGAGACGATGAGATGGGGGGTCTTTTCCAGCGCATCGCCGATTTCAGGGGTCAGGGCGCCGTCGAACAGCAGCGGCGCGATGCCGACCTGCCGCAGCGCGTCGAATTTTTCCGATGAGCGCGTGGTGCCGAAGATCGTAATCGCCTCCGCATTGGCCCGTGCAAAGGCTTTGCCCGAATAGCCGGCGCCGAAGATAAAAACCTGTTTTTCGCTCATGCATGCGCCTCGATTGGCAATGCGGACAGCCATTCGTCCTGCACTGTAGTGTCGGTTTCGGTTTTCAAGTAGATCGCCGCCTGCCCGTTGAATTCGGCGGCCGTCACCAGCCGCGCCAGCGCCCAGATCGCCGCGCCGCGCACCAGCGGCGAGGCATCGCCAAGCAGATCGCGCACCGGGCCGGCCAGCGAAACATCGCCGGAATTGCCGGCGGCGGTCAGCACATTGCGGACAAAGCGGTCGCGGCCGATGCGCTTGATCGGCGAGCCGGAGAAAAAGGTCCGGAACGCCGTGTCGTCCAGCTGCAACAGTTCCGCCAGCGGCGGTTCGCGCAGTTCATCGCGCGCGGCGAGCTTGGCCTCCGAGGCGGCGCGGGCGAACTTGTTCCACGGGCAGGCGGCGAGACAATCGTCGCAGCCATAGATGCGGTTGCCGATCTTTTCGCGGAATTCTTGCGGGATCGGCCCCTTGTTCTCGATGGTCAGGTAGGAGATGCAGCGCCTGGCATCGAGCCGATAGGGCGCCGGAAAGGCATCGGTCGGGCAGGCGTCGAGACAGGCGCGGCAGGAACCGCAATGGTCTACCTCGGTCGCATCTGGCGTGAGCTCCGCCGTGGTGAAGATGGTGCCGAGAAACAGCCAGGAGCCGTGCTCGCGGCTGACCAGATTGGTGTGCTTGCCTTGCCAGCCGAGCCCGGCGGCCTCAGCCAGCGGCTTTTCCATAACCGGGGCCGTATCGACGAAAACCTTCACGTCGCCGCCGGCCCGCGCGACGATCTTGCCGGCGATCTCCTTCAGCCGGCCCTTCATCACTTCGTGATAGTCGCGGTTTTGCGCATAGACCGAGATCGCGCCGAGATCGCGCCTTGCCTGCAGCGCACGCGGATCGTGGTCGGGGCCGTAATTCATTGCCAGCACGATGATCGAGCGCACCTCGGGCCACAGCGTCGAAGGCTCGCTGCGGCGTTGAAGCGTCTCCGCAATCCACGCCATCGAACCGTGAAAACCATCGGCGACGAATTCTGCCAATCTGGCCGGCGCCAGCGGGATCGCATCGGGCGTGGTGACGGCAACCGCATCGAAGCCGGCGCGCCGCGCCTCGGCGTCGATCAGCGCGCGCAGGGTTTGGCTTCTAGAAGTCGAGGTCCGCATAATGCGAAACCGGCGACAGGCCGCGAACCCGGTCGGAGAGCAGCGGCCGGAACGACGGCCGCGATTTCACCCGCGTGTACCATTCGCGCGCCGCGGCATGCTCGCGCCAGTCGATCTCGCCGAGATAATCCAGCACCGACAGCGTCGCGGCCGCCGCCAGGTCGGCATAGGTGACCTTGCTGCCGGCCAGCCAATGACGGGTGCCGGCCAGCCAGTTGGTGTATTTCATGTGCTGGCGAATGTTGGCGCGCGCTGCGCGGATCGCCGCCGAATCGGGGGAGCCGCCGCCCGCCGTTTCCGGCATCACCGGCTTCAGCACGCGCTCGCGCACCAGATGCCGGGTCACTTCGCCTTCGGCCTTGTTGAGATACCAGTCGGTCAGGCGGCGGATTTCGGCGCGCTGCATCGGGTCTTCGGCAAACAGGCGCTTGTCGCGCTTCAGGACGCCACGTGTTTCGTCGAGATATTCAGCGATCACCATGGCGCCGACGATCGGCACGTCGCCTTCGGCCAGCAGGATAGGCAAGGTGCCGGCTGGGTTCAGCGCCAGAAACTCCTTGCGCCGCGTCCACGGTTTTTCCTCGATCAGCGCCAGCTCCTCGCCATATTCGCCGAAGGCGAGGCGCACGAAGCGGCAGGTGGCGAACATCGGGTGATGGAAAAGCGTCAGCATGATTCCGCGATATTAAGGCGCACTGGCGAATCGCCGTCCGCACCGGTAAGTCTTGGCGGCCCGTCATGCGGCCGTCACGGTGCTGCGACCTATAGGGGGACTTCCGCGCCGTGACAAGCAAGCCCTTTTGCCAGCCGTTTCCTTCCGTCCCTTGAATGCCGAGGTTGCCATATGGATAGCCATACCATTGTCGAAGCCCTGCTGCTCGGCCTGCTGGAGGGGCTGACCGAGTTCATCCCGGTCTCCTCGACCGGCCATATCCTGCTCGCCGGCCATTTCCTCGGCTTCCATTCCACCGGCAAGGCGTTCGAGATCCTGATCCAGCTGGGCGCCATCCTGGCGATCCTCAGCGTCTATTTCCGCCGCCTGTGGCAGATGCTGCTCGACCTGCCGCATGACCGGCTGACGCGGCATTTCGTCCTCGGCATCCTGATTGCCTTCCTGCCGGCCGCCATCATCGGCGCGCTGGCGCATGATTTCATCAAGACGGTGCTGTTCGAATCGCCAAGGCTGATCTGCATCATGCTGATCGTCGGCGGCGTCGTGCTCTTGGCCGTCGACCGCATGAAGCTGCAGCCGGTCTACCGCGACGTCGAGCGCTTCCCGACAAGGCTTTATTTGCAGATCGGCCTGTTCCAGTGCCTGTCGCTGATCCCCGGGACGTCGCGCTCCGGTTCGACCATCGTCGGCGCGCTGCTGCTGGGCGTCGACAAGCGCGCGGCGGCGGAATTCTCCTTCTTCCTCGCCATCCCGACCATGGTCGGCGCCTTCGCCTTCGATCTGTTCAAGAACCGCAACGTGCTGAGCAGCGCCGACCTGCCGATCATCGCCATCGGCTTCGTCGCCGCCTTCGTTACCGCGCTGATCGTCGTGCGCTTCCTGCTCGATTACGTCTCGCGCAACGGCTATTCGCTGTTCGGCTGGTGGCGCCTGGTCGTGGGTGGCGTCGGGCTGGTGGCGTTGATGATCTGGGGGTGAGCTTTACCCTCCCCCTTGTAGGGGTCCGAAGGACGGGCGAGACAGGCGGCTCGCCCCGGTCAGTCGATCCGCAAAGCGGATCGGGGTGGGGGCGCCACACCCCGCCCCACCAACGACGCGTCGCGTCGCTTGCTCACCGACTCTCCCCACAAGGGGGAGGGTAAAGGCCGCTAACTCCTCCCAAAAAACGCGTTCTCGACATGCACCGGCCAGCGCCAGGGCAGCACCGCGATCATGTCGAAGCGCATCGACAATCTGCCGTAGTCCGGCTGCCGCGACAGCCAGATGTCGGCGGCGCCCTCGATGCGGCGCTCCGATTCGTGGCCGATCGCCTCCATCGCTTCCATCAGCGTGCGCCGCGCCTTGACCTCGACGAACAGCACCAGGTCGCCGCGCCTGGCGATCAGGTCGATTTCGCCGAAGCGGGTGCGATGCCGGCGGGCGAGGATGCGATAACCTTTCAGCATCAGCGCCGCCGCCGCCAGCCACTCGCCGCGATGGCCGCGCCGATAGGCTTTTTGGCGGCTGGCGGCCGGGCGCTCAGCCACCTTCGCCTTCTCCACCCGCATTCCTGAGTTCCAGCAGCCGGCGGTAGAGCGACTGCTTCTGCCCGCCTGTCATCTTCGCCGCTTCCGCCGCCGCCTTGGACGCCGGCATTTCGGCGGCCAGCGACAGCAGCAGCCTGTCGATGTCGGCGGGTTGCTCGGCCTTGATCTCGGCGGGCCCGACGCAGATGACGATCTCGCCCTTCGGCGTGTCAGCCGCCGCATAGTGGTCGGCCAGCGCCTGCAGCGTTCCCGTCCGCATCTCTTCAAAAGTCTTGGTAAGCTCGCGGCCGATGGCCGCCTTGCGCCCATCACCCAGCGCCTCGACCATCGCAAGCAGCGTATCGGCCAGCCTGCGTGGCGACTCAAAGAAGATCAGCGTTGCCGACACCGTCCTGAACGTTTCGAGCTTTGTGAGCCGCTGCCCTGCTTTCACCGGCAAAAACCCCGCAAACAGGAAGGCGTCGGACGGCAGGCCCGACGCCGTCAGCGCCGCCAGCGGCGCCGATGGGCCGGGGATCGGCACCACGCGCAGGCCGCGCTCCAGCGCTTCGCCGACCAGCCGGTAGCCTGGGTCGGAGATCAGCGGCGTGCCGGCATCCGAAATCAGCGCCACGCTCTGCCCGGCCTCGAGTGCTGCGATCAGCTTCGGTCCCGCCTCGCCGGCATTGTGTTCGTGATAGGCGGTTGTGCGCCTGCGGATGCCGTATCGGTCGAGCAGCACGCGTGAGACGCGGGTGTCCTCGCAGGCGACTATGTCGGCGGCAGCCAGCGTTTCCAAGGCGCGCAGCGTGATGTCGGAGAGGTTGCCGATCGGCGTCGCCACCAGATACAGCGCCGGCGCCAGCGACCGGACCGCGATCTCGGTCTGCCCGATCACATAGCTGCGCTTCTCGCCGGTCACCGGGGTCTCTCCATTTCGCCCTGTTTGGCACGGCGCGCGCCGGGTTGCAAAACTCCCGAACGTCGAGCCAAACCTGACGCCGATGTAACCCGGCGGCCATGTCTTTGCCACAGTGGGGAACGAAAGCGTGGCTGGCGGATTGAATACCTGAGTCTCTTGAGGAGGAGGACAGGATGGACAGCCTGGAATTGCAGGACGTTTTCGAGCCCTATTATGCCGAGCGCAAGCGCTTCACTGCGCGAAAGGGCAAGCGTGCGCTCGCCGAAAGCGACACCGGCCTGGCCAGTCGGGCGGCCACCGCCTTGCCGACGAATGTCAGGCTTTCGGACAACAAACCGGACAGCACGACGGAGCACTGACCGTACGATGCCCAATCGTTTCGATATCTTCATCACCCGTCTTGAAACGAAGAGCGCCCGCGAAGGCGCGCCGCCGCATCCGATGAACGACCAGAACAGCGTCCGCCGGGACAAGAGCGACGCCAAGCCGGCCCGGACCGGAGAGGCGCATGCCGAGAAACACCGCGGCAAGCGCCGCTTCAAGCACGACGCTTAGTTTGTCGATCGGTGCAACATCGTCATCCTAGGGCGAAGCAAGGAGCGAAGTGACGCGGCGCAGACCCTATGATCCATTCCGTGACCTCTGCCGAAGGATGCAGCGGCGCAGAATTCTGAACCGCTGCAGCGCCTTAACCTCGCGGCATGAATCCTCGGGTGAAGTCCGAGGATGGCGAACGCGGGCGTGGAACGCCCCAACCACATCAGTCAGCCCAGGTATCGCGTCACCCTCACCTCCAGCAATCGCACCAACTCCGGATCCATGAATCCGTAATCATCCGGGATGTCGAGGCAGATGACGCGGGCCTTCTTCAGGCTCTCCTTGAATTTCTTCTGCAGCTTGGTGCGGTGCGCCTTTTCCATCACGAAGACGATGTCGGCCCAGGCGACCAGCTCATGCGTCAGCGGCGTGTCTGCATCGTGATTGGTGCCGGCCGACTCGACCTCGATATCCCTACGTTTGGAGAACACCTGCTCGGCGGTCGGGCTGCGCAAGCGGTTCTGGCTGCAGACGAACAGGACGTTCTTCACCGACTACTCATCCCAGATCTTACGCAGATTTTTGCTGAGAGGGATGTACTGATCAAATGTGAGTCCATTCAGATCAAACTCGAGCAACTCATCCTTGGCGATTCCGCGAAGCTTATTTCCAATATATGTTATGAAACTGAGGACAACGCTGAATTCGCTCAAGTGGGTCAATTTTAGTTTCGATGTGACCGTTGCGTTCCTGATGAAAATCGCCTGAGCCTCAAAGAGGTCGTCTTGCTCTGGAGATCTCAAGATTTCGGTCAATCCAAACTCGAACACATCATCCGTGTTCAATGTCATCAAGGTCTCGTGGATCAGGAACGTCATCGCAGGAGTCACCTCGGATGCGGCGCTGGCACGCCAGCGGTTCAACAAGTCGACTTTCTAACATCCTTGCTCAAGCCGATAAATCGTCCAACAGCCCGGCCATTTGCCCTGTGGGCTCACCGCGCCAAATCCGCCACCACGGCATCGAGCACGATCATGCCGGCTGGCGTGGCGCGTAGCCTGGCATTGCCGATCGGCGCCACCAGCCCCTCATCCTGCAGCACGGTGAGCCGGGCGCTCGACAGGCCGCGCCCGGAAAACGCCTCGTAGCGGGAAAGGTCGATGCCTTCGGCCAACCTCAGCCCCATCAGCAGGAACTCGTCGGCCTCTTCGGAGCGCGTCAGGATCTCGCCGCCGGTGACGCCATGGCCCCTGGCCTCCACCAGATTGGCCCAGGTCTCCGGCATCCGCTCGGCGATCGTCACGGTGCGGTGGCCGTTCTCGATAAAGCGGCCATGCGCGCCCGGTCCGACGCCGACATATTCGCCATAGCGCCAATAGGTCAGATTGTGCCGGCTCTCGGCGCCCGGCCTGGCGTGGTTGGAAATCTCATAGGCCGGCAGGCCATGCGCTGCGGTGATCTCCTGCGTCAGCGCATAGAGATCGGCGGCCCGGTCATTATCGGGGATGATGAATTTGTTCGCCGCATGAAGGGCATGGAACGGCGTGCCTTCTTCGATGGTCAGCTGGTAGAGCGACAGATGGTCGGCGGCATGGCCGATCGCCTGTTCGAGCTCCGCCTGCCAGTCGTCCAGCGTCTGGCCGGGGCGGGCGTAGATCAGGTCGAAGGAAAGTCTTGGGAATATGTCCCGTGCCAGGCCAATTGCATGCAGCGCCTCGTCGACATTGTGCAGCCGGCCGAGGAAGCGCAGATCCTTGTCGTTCAGCGCCTGCACGCCGAGCGACACACGGTTGACGCCGGCGGCGCGGTAGCCGCGAAATCGCTCGGCCTCGACCGAGGACGGATTGGCTTCCAGCGTCACCTCGATGCCGTCGGGCACCGTCCAGTTCTTCGCCACGGCGTCCAGCACCGCCGCCACCGTCTGCGGCTGCATCAGCGACGGTGTGCCGCCGCCGAGAAAGATACTGGTCACTTCGCGCGGCCCGGTCCGCTCGCTCATGGTCTTCAGCTCGTTCTCGAAGGCGCGGGCAAAGCGCTCCTGGTCGACCGGCTGGTGACGGACATGGCTGTTGAAGTCGCAATACGGGCATTTGGCCGCGCAGAACGGCCAATGGATGTAGACCCCGAAGCCCGGGCTGCGGTCCAGCGACATTAAGCTGAGCCTAACCTGGCGCGGGCGAATTTCTGGAAGGCGCGGGCGCGGTGCGACAGCGCCGTCGGCTGACCGGGCTTCCAGCCGTGTTTTTCCTCAGCGCTCATCTCGCCGAACGTCTTGTCGAAACCGTCGGGCAAAAACACCGGGTCGTAGCCGAAGCCCAGTTCGCCGCGCGGCGGCCACACCAGCGTTCCCTCAGCTTCGCCGCGATAATATTCAGCCTCGCCATTGGGGAAGGCCAGGCAGATGACGGCGACGAACCGCCCCTTGCGCTGCGCTGGCTTGGCGGCGCCGACCTCCTGCAAGGCCACTTCGGTGCGCTGCATGGCCATCCCGAAGTCGCGGCTGCCATCGGGAGCTTCGGCCCAATTGGCGGTGTAGACGCCGGGGGCGCCGTCGAGCGCGTCGACGCACAGGCCCGAATCGTCCGACAGCGCCGGCAGGCCGGTCGCCTTAGCCGCGGCGAAGGCCTTGATGTAGGCGTTTTCCTCGAAGGTGGTGCCGGTCTCCTCCGGTTCCGGCAGGCCGTAGTCCTTGGCCGACTTCGCCTCGAAGCCGAACGGACCCATCAAATCGGCGAATTCGCGCAGCTTGCCTTCATTGTGGCTGGCAACGACGATCTTCTTTCCATCGAGAGAATGCATCAAAGGCCCCAGATCCTTGGCTCGGCGAATTCGATCGAATTGCCCGAGGGGTCGCGTATGTAGATCGAACGCCCGCCCTGCGGCCATTCGAATTCGCTTTCGATGGCGATGTTTTTCGCCTCAAGTTGCGCCTTCCACTGTGCGAGTTCATCCGCACTTGCGGCAAAGCAGAGATGGCCCCCGCCGACCGTGCCATGCGGCGGCACTTTCAGCCGCGCATCCGGCGCCGGGGGGATTTTGGTGGCTTCGGCATTGAAGACCAGCAGCACGCCCGGGCCGCAGCGGAAGAAGAGATGGCGGCCGTCGACCTTGCCGAGGAGAGGGAGGCCGAGGACGTTGGAGTAGAAGGCTTCGGCAGCGGCGAGATCCGTGACGTAAAGCGCTGACTCAAGAATAGCGGAGGGTTGCATCAGGCACCCCCCTCTGCCCTGCCGGGCATCCCCCCCGCAAGGGGGGAGATTGGCAGTTCCGCTGGCGGCGTCTCAACGTTGATGGTTGGCGAAAACGGTAGCGACCTCTGATCTCCCCCCTTGCGGGGGAGATGGCCGGCAGGCCAGAGGGGGGTGTGAAGGATCGCCGACGTCATCACGTTAAATTCAATCAGGCCACAGCCATCTGCTGCAAGCTCACCAGCCGCTGAATGCCCTTCTTTGCCAGGCCCATCAGCTCCGCGAACTGCCCTTCCGAGAACGGCTCGCCCTCGGCGGTGCCCTGGATCTCGACGATGCCGCCCTTGCCGGTCATGACGAAATTGGCGTCGGTGCCGGCAGATGAATCCTCGATATAGTCGAGGTCGATGACCGGCTGGCCGTCATGGATGCCGCAGGAAATTGCCGCGACATGGTCTTTCAGCACCTTGGCAACGCTGGCCATCTGCCGCGCTTCCATCCAGCGCAGGCAATCGTAAAGCGCCACCCAGCCGCCGGTGATCGACGCCGTGCGGGTGCCGCCATCGGCCTGGATGACGTCGCAGTCGACGGTGATCTGCTGTTCGCCCAGCGCCTGCAGGTCGACAACGGCGCGCAAGGAGCGGCCGATCAGCCGCTGGATTTCCAGCGTGCGGCCGCCTTGCTTGCCGGCCGAAGCTTCACGGCGCATGCGCTCGCCGGTCGAACGCGGCAGCATGCCGTATTCCGCCGTCACCCAGCCCTTGCCGGAATTGCGCATCCAGCCCGGCACCTTTTCCTCCAGGCTCGCCGTGCACAACACATGAGTGTCGCCGAATTTCACCAGGCACGAGCCTTCGGCGTGTTTGGAGACGCCGCGCTCGAAGGAGATGGCGCGCATTTCGTCGGCTTGGCGTTTGGAAGGGCGCATCGAGGCCTCTTTCTGTTCTTTTATGGTTTCGTCGGCGGCTTGTAGACGCATGCAGCCCATGGCGCAAAGGAAAAGGCCCCCATACAGACGCCGGGTTGCGCGGGGGCGAGGGAAGTCTATATCCTTGGGCCGGAGGTTTTTGGCTCGAATGACCAAGGCAGTCACCGAACCCAGTCTGCTGGCGCCCGCGCTGCAATCGCTCGACATGCGTTCGCGCGACATTTTTAGGCGCATCGTCGAATCCTATCTGAAGGACGGTGAGCCTGTGGGATCGCGCAGCCTGTCGCGCATCCTGCCGTCGTCGCTGTCGCCGGCCACCATCCGCAATGTGATGAGCGACCTCGAACATCTCGGCCTGATCTATGCCCCGCACATCTCGGCCGGGCGCCTGCCGACCCAGACCGGCCTGCGCTTCTTCGTCGATGCCTTCATGGAGCTTGGCGATCTCTCCGACGAGGAACGCCGGGTCATCGAGGCGCAGGTGCGCGCCTCCGGCTCGGGCGCGACGCTGGAACACATGCTGACCGAGGCCAGCCAGATGCTGTCGGGCATGTCGCGCGGCGCCGGCCTGGTGCTCGCCACCAAGAACGAGGTGGCGCTGAAGCACATCGAGTTCATCCAACTCGAGCCGACCAAGGCGCTGGCGGTGATGGTGTCGCAGAATGGCGATGTCGAGAACCGCGTCGTCGACCTGCCGGCCGGCATCACCGTCTCGCAGCTGCACGAGGCCTCCAACTTCCTCAACGCCCATATCAGGGGCCGCACGCTCGCCGAGGCGCGCATCGAGATCGCCCGCATCAAGGACGAGACCAGGGCAGCGCTGGACACGCTGTCGCAGGATCTGGTCGAGAAAGGCCTGGCGGTGTGGGCCGGCGCCGATAGCGGCCTGCCGGCGCGCCTTATCGTGCGCGGCCGCGCCAATTTGCTCGAAAACGTCACCGCCCAGGCCGATATCGAATTGCTGCGCCACCTGTTCGAGGATCTGGAGACGCAGGACGGGCTGATCCAGCTGCTTGACCTCGCCGAGGACGGCCCCGGCGTGCGGATCTTCATCGGCTCGGAAAACAAGCTGTTCTCGCTCTCCGGCTCGTCGCTGGTCGTGGCGCCTTACCGCGACAAGGACGCCCGCGTCGTCGGCGCGCTCGGCGTCATCGGCCCGACCAGGCTGAATTATGCCCGCATCGTGCCTATGGTCGACTACACTGCGCAATTGATTACCCGGATGTTAAGATAATTCCGAAGCCGGGATCACCGTAAAGGAGGGCGCAGAATGGCGCTTGAATCGTTCAAGGCCCAGATCAGCATGCTGCTCGAAGAAATGGTCAACCAGCCGGAGGACGAGCACGAAATCCAGGAGCAGCTGCGCGAAAAACTGCGCGAAATGCGCGCCATGGGCTTGCCGCTGCCGGAAGATCTCGTCGCATTGGAAAAGCGTCTCGACGACGATCTGGACGTCGAAGAGGAAAGTTGAGCGGTTCTCTCGTCGAATCTGCGCGCGCACGCTTCTCTTTTGCGGCGGCCGCACAATATCTCCCTTGTCGTGACGCGCCGACCGGCGCGAGTTCGAGGAGAACAGCATGATCCGGATTGCCGGCTTCGCAGGCCTTGCCCTGCTTCTGGCCACCAGCGCCTTCGCCCAGCAGGCTGATCAACTGCTGCTGACCGGCAAGGACGCTTTCGGCGACTGGAAGGCCGACAAGCCAGGTGTGCGCCGGCTGATTAGGCCGGATGATCTGAAAAGACCCAACATCACCGAATCCGCCTCCAACAGCGCCGGCCTTGGCGATCGGCCCGAGGGCGCGAAGCCCGTCCTGCTGCCTGGGTTTTCGGCCGAACTGGTTGCTTCCGGCATTTCCAATCCGCGGGTCGTGCGCGTGGCGCCGAACGGCGACCTGTTCGTCGCCGACAGTGACGCCAACCAGATCCGCGTCTATCGGCTGGCCAAGGGTAGCGCGAAGCCGGCCGAAGAGGGCATTTTTGCCGACAATCTCAACCAGCCCTATGGCATCGCCTTCTACCCGCCTGGCGACAAGCCGCAATGGGTCTACGTCGCCAACAACGACAGCGTGGTCCGCTACGCCTATCGCGACGGCGACCTTAAAGCCTCCGGCGAACCGGAGACGATTGTCTCCGACATCCCTACCGGCGGCCACTGGACCCGCGATATCGCCTTCTCGCCGGACGGGAAGACGCTGTATCTCTCGGTCGGCTCCGGATCGAACGTCGCGGAGGGCATGCAGAAGGCACCGAAGGGCGGCCTTGACGCCTGGGCAAAATCACAGCCACTCGGCGCCACCTGGGGTTCCGAGGATGGCCGTGCCGACGTGCTGGCCTTCGGCCCCGACGGCAAGAATGGCCGCATCCTCGCTACCGGCCTGCGCAATTGTTCGGGCATGACCGTGCAACCGGCCACCGGCGCGCTGTGGTGTGTCGTCAACGAGCGCGACGGTCTCGGCGACGATGTGCCGTTCGAATATGCCACCTCAGTCAAGGACGGCGCCTTCTATGGCTGGCCCTGGTATTATATCGGCGCCAACGAGGACCCGCGTCACGAGGGCGCGCGCCCAGACCTCGCCGGCTCGGTCACCGTGCCCGACGTGCTGATGCAGGCGCATTCGGCGCCGCTCAACATCGCCTTCTATGACGGCGGCAATTTCCCGGCAGAGTACAAGGATGACGCCTTCGTCGCCCTGCACGGCTCCTGGAACCGTGGTATGAGGACCGGCTACAAGGTGGTGCGGCTGAGATTCAGCGACGGCAAGCCGACCGGCGAGTACCAGGATTTCATCACCGGCTTCGTCCTCTCCGACGACGCCGTCTGGGGCCGGCCGGTCGGCGTCGCGGTGGCCAAGGACGGCGCGCTTATCGTCACCGAGGATGGCAACGGCACCATCTGGCGCATCACCCATGTCGACGGCCCGTCCTGAGCCGGCGAACTGCGCAACCGGCCCTAATGTACGTCCCGATGGATCACCTTGGGATAGGTATGGATCACCTCGGCCGATGAGACACGGTCATCGAAACCGGTATCCCTGAGATTGAAGAGGCCGACCGAGCCGAAGGACTTCTTCGCCCCTTGCGCGAAGCGGCCGTCGCTGAAATCGTGTTCGTAAAGCGTCACCGTGACGTGGCCGGCATTGAGCTTCGGCACGTAAACACTGCTGATGGTGTCGTTGGCGAGGCCAAGCTGGTTGACGTTGAAGCGATAGAGGTCCTGCACCATGCGCCGGGCCGCATTGCCATTGATCATCCAGTATTCGCGGCGCGAAGCGCGGTTCGGGTCGATGAGTTTGAGCGGCGCCTTGCGGCCAAGCCCGAGCCAGTGCTCGAACACCATCACATTGGCGCCCCACGGATAGGGATAGTTGGATTTGTCGATGATGCGTGGCGGGCCATCCTCGGCAATCTCGGCGGTATCGACATAGTCCAGCCATTGCAGCTGGAACGACGCTTCCACGTTGAGGTCGGTATTGCGCGGATCGGCAGCGATGATGCGCCAGTCGGAGACCGGCGGATATTTGGTGTCGAGGTCGATGTAGAATTCGCCTTTGGCGGTGTCGTCGGGGTCTATCTTTTGCGGTCCGTCACGCTCGATCGCCACCAGCCGCACCTTGAAGGGGTTGTTGACGACCAGCGGATAGATCATCGGACGAATGGGGTGAGCGCCAGGGTTTCGGCTGTCGGTAAAATATCCAGTCTGCGGAACGACATCGCTATCGCCCTTGTCGAACAGGCTGAAAGCCTGACGCCCCTCGAACCACAGATACCATTCCAGCTCGTGGACGTGACCGCGTGCTTCGGAATAGTTGTTGGGCATCCACTTCATGAGCTGGATGTGAAGTCTTTTGGCTAACATGGGTGCTCCTGCCGTTCGGAGCCATGCGAGATAGCCGACCGCCTTCGGGACGTAAGTGAACCATCTCTCGCTTTCAGGCGAGGATGACCGGCTTTCATGTCCTGCTTGGCGCAATCGAATCCGTTTTGCCGTTGCAGGCTTTCATGGCATCAGAGTCGTTTCACGAGGTGCGACCGTCATGACCCTCACCGGCTTCCTTGCCTACAGTGCTGCGCTGGGCATCGCCGCCGCCATTCCCGGCCCCGGCGTCACCGCGCTTGTGGCGCGGGCGCTCGGATCCGGCTTCCGCTCGTCGCTGGCCATGTCGTTCGGCCTGATGCTCGGCGATCTCATTTATCTCACCGCGGTGGTGCTCGGCCTTGCCTTTGTCGCGCAAAGCTTCGGCATGGTGTTTCTCGCCATCAAATGGCTGGGCGTCGCCTATCTCGCCTTCCTCGGCTGGCGTTTCTGGACGGCCGGGATCACGCCCGAGACTGTCGAGGCCAGGAAAGGCAAGGGCGGCCTGGTATCGAGCTTCCTTGCCGGCCTCACCGTCACGCTGGGCAACCCGAAGACGATGATCTTCTACCTCGCCATCACGCCGACCATCGTCGACCTGAAGACCATCACGCTCGCCGACTACGGCATCCTGGTCGCGCTCACCGTCATCGTGCTCTTCGTGGTGCTGGTGCCATATCTTGCGCTGGCCGCCAAGGCGCGCTGGTTCCTGAAATCGCCACGCGCGCTGAAGGCGCTGAACCGCACCGCCGCCGGCTTCATGGTGGGCGCGGCCGCTGCCATTGCCGCACGTCAGTAGATCGGTTCAGGCCCATCCATTCCGCCGATCGGTCCATCCGGAAAATGCGGCTTGAGGAGACAAGCGTTTTCAGCAAGCGGCCCACTCGATATTTTCGGCCGGCAGCCTATCTTGCGCGGGCGAAAGCCCTATTCTGTCCGCCGACGCCAATTGCCTGATCTGATTTGGGAGCGAAACCAATGAACAAGCCTTCCGCGCGCGTGCCCGGCCGCGGCCGTGTCTACAACTCGATCACCGAGACGATCGGCGACACGCCGCTGGTGCGGCTCGACAAGTTCGCCAAGGAGAAGGGCGTCGTTGCCAACCTTCTTGCCAAGCTCGAATTCTTCAATCCGATCGCCTCGGTCAAGGACCGCATCGGCGTTTCCATGATCGAGGCGCTGGAAGCGTCGGGCCGGATCAAACCCGGCAAGACGACGCTGATCGAGCCGACCTCGGGGAATACCGGCATCGCGCTCGCCTTCGCCGCCGCCGCCAAGGGCTACAAGCTGATCCTGACCATGCCCGAAACCATGTCGGTGGAGCGCCGCAAGATGCTGGCGCTGCTCGGCGCCGAACTGGTGCTGACGGAAGGGCCGAAAGGCATGAAGGGCGCCATCGCCAAGGCCGACGAATTGGCCGCCACCCTGCCTGACGCCGTCATCCCGCAGCAGTTCGAAAACCCGGCCAACCCGGAGATCCACCGCCGCACCACCGCCGAGGAGATCTGGAACGACACCGATGGCGGGGTCGACATCTTCGTCGCCGGCATCGGTACCGGCGGCACGATCACCGGCGTCGGCCAGGTGCTGAAGCAACGCAAGCCCTCGGTGCATGTCGTCGCCGTCGAGCCGGAGGCCTCGCCGGTGCTGTCGGGCGGCCAGCCCGGCCCGCACAAGATCCAGGGCATCGGCGCCGGCTTTGCGCCCAAGATCCTCGACACCTCGATCTATGACGAGATCGTCAAGGTCTCCAACGAGGATTCGGTCGCCAACGCCCGCCTCGTCGCCCGCCTTGAAGGCGTGCCGGTCGGCATCTCGTCGGGCGCTGCCCTGCAGGCCGCCATCGCCGTCGGGTCGCGGCCGGAGAACAAGGGCAAGAACCTTGTGGTGATCATCCCGTCCTTCGCCGAGCGCTATCTGTCGACGATCCTGTTCGACGGGCTGGGCGCTTAACGTCTCAACGAGATAGGCGGCGATCCTTCGCACCCCCCTCTGCCCTGCCGGGCATCGGGGGGTGCTGTCCCTCCTACATCGGAAGTCTCATGGCTGGACCGCAGAAAACCCGGCTGTGGCGTCCGCCACCGGCTTGAGCGGGAGGCGGCTTCAGGGTCAAATCGCCCCGGCCTGCTTCGCGCGGGCAGGGGGAGAATCACATGTACAAGCTTTACACGCGCCCAGGCAGTGGCGGTTTCGTCGTCGAGGCCGCATTGGCGCTGGCAAACGCGCAATTCGACCAGATCGATGTGCCGAAGAAGGATCCGCCGGACCCGGCTTTCCTCGACATCAGCCCGTTGAACCAGGTTCCGGTGCTGACCTTGCCCAACGGTCAATCGATAACCGAATCGGCGGCGATCTGCATCCTGCTTGCCGAGCGCCATCCGGAGGCGGGTCTGGCGCCGGCCGCCGGATCGCCGGATCGCGCCGGTTTCCTGCGCTGGATGGCGTTCATGTCATCGGTGCTCTACCCCGCCATCCTGCGCCTCTACTATGCCCATCGCTACACCACCGATGCCGACGGCAAGAAAGCCGTCAAGCAGGCAGCCATTGCCGAGATGGACCGCGGCTTCGCCATTGTCGATGCAGCTCTCGAGGGGCGCGGCTGGCTGGTCGGCGACGCGATGTCGCTGGCCGACATCTACCTCGTCATGCTGGTGGCCTGGCACCCCGATATGGACAAGGCGCGAGCCGACTGGCCGAACATCGAACGCTTATGGTCGGCGCTGCGCGCGCATCCGCTGATGAAACGGCTCAACACCACGCATGAGATGTGGCCGGCCTGAACGGACGCTTCAATTTCGCAGGATCGCCCGTTTCGCCTGCAGGAAGCGGCGCACGGCGGGGTCGCGTTCAAGGCCAATCGCCCGGTCATAGGCTTCGACCGCTTGCGCCGCATTGCCGAGCCTGGCCAGCAGGCCGGCGCGAGCGGCCCAATAGGGCTGATAGTCGTTGAGCCGCTTGTCGTCGCCCAGCACGTAGAGCGCCGCCAGTCCTGCCGCCGCCCCATCGGCCTCGGCAATCGCCACGGCGCGGTTGATCGAAATCACCGGCGAGCCTGATATCGCCGACAGCGCATCGTAGAAGTTACGGATCGCCGCCCAATCGGTTTGGCCGGTCCGTCGCCGCGTCGCATGCACCGATTGTACCGCCGCTTCGAGCTGATAGCGGCCGATGACGCCCATGGTGGCGGCGCGGCCCAGCAGCGCCTCGGCTTCGTCGATCAGCGCGTGATCCCAAAGAAGACAATCCTGGTCGGCGAGCGGCACATAATCTCCAGCCGCATCGCGCCGCGCCGAGCGCCGCGCCTCGGCAAACAGCATCAGCGCCAGCAGGCCGAGCGCTTCCGGTTCGTCCGGCATCAGGGATGCCACCAGCCGCCCGAGCCAGATGCCTTCGGTCGCCAGATTGCGCGCTCTCGTCTCGGTCCCTGCCGGGTCGGTCCAGCCTTCGGCGAAAGCCGCGTAGATCGCTTCCAGCACCGTTTCCAGCCGCTCGCCGAGTTCGGCGCGATCCGGCACGCGGAACGGAATGCCGATCTCGCGGATGCGGCTCTTGGCGCGCACCAGACGCTGGCCCATCGTCGCCGGCGAAACCAGGAAGGCCGAGGCGATCGTCGCCGCGTCGAAACCCAGAACCGTTTGCAGGATCAGCGGCGCCCGCACGCTGGCTTCGATTGCCGGATGCGCACAGGCAAACATCAGCCTGAGACGTTCGTCGGGCAGGTCTTCGTCTTCCATGCTCGCCTCCATCTCCTCGGCCATCAGCTTGAGATGGTCGCGGCTCGCCTCGCTGGTCAGCCGACGGCGCACCGCATCGACACCACGGCGGCGCGCGACGGCCAGCAGCCATGCCTCAGGCTTCTCAGGCACGCCGGTCTGTGGCCAGCGCTCCAGCGCCGCGGCAAAGGCCTCGGCCAGCGCGTCCTCGGCGCCGGCCACGTCGCGGGTGCGCGCCGCTAGCCAGGCGACCAGCTTGCCGTAACTCTGCCGGGCGGCCGCTTCGGCCGCCGCCCGCGCGATCTCCGGGCGACTGTCCATCACATTGTCATTTCTTGGGCATGTAGTCGGCCATTTCCCAGATCGGCCGCAACTCGACCGTGCCGGCGCTCGCCGCCGGACAGCGCGCCGCCCAGTCGATGGCGGTATCGATATCGGCCGCCTCGATCATGTAGAAGCCGGCAAGCTGCTCCTTGGTGTCGGCATAGGGGCCGTCGATCACGTTGGTCTTGCCGTCTGTGATCCGCACCGAGGTGGTCGCCTGGGTCGGGCGCAACCGTTCGCCGGCGAGCCATGCGCCGGATTTCTTCAACGCTTCGGTATAGGCGGCATATGCTGCGCTCATCTGCTGAGCCTTCTCGATTGGCGTGTTCGCCTGCGCGGCTTCGTCGCTGTTGATCAAAAGCATGTATCGCATGGGTCTTCTCCCGTGGTTTCGAAGGCCGCGTCCTAGCGGGGCCAGACGTATGTCGCGCGGCGGCGGCCGATTTCGACAGGCTTCAGAAAAAACTTTCGCCTCCGCCAGGAGATTTCGCAAGGACCAGATGTTCCTCCGTCTGCTGGCGGATGACCGGCAGCGGACTGGCCGTGGCTCCGCACAGCACTATCCTCTGTCGTTGGCGGGCACGTCACACGAGGCATGGGAGAAGAGAATGGAACTCGTGACCCACAAGAAATTCAAGAACGGCCGGTTGATGCCATGGGGCAAAGGCACGGTCGTCAGCGGTGCGAAAGGCACCGTCTATCTCTGCGGCAACACCGCGACATCGGCTGACTACGATCCGGCCGCCAAGAAGGGTGGCGGCTTCGCCGGCGATGCCGCGGCGCAGTGGCGGGAAGTTCTCGGCAACATCAAATCGGATCTGGAAGAACTTGGCAGCGGGCTCGACCATCTCATCAGGCTGACCTTTTTCGTCAAAGGGCCATTTCCCGACGGCGGCGTCCTCAGCTCGCCTAATTTTCGTCTCGACGTGCTGGACGCGTTTTTCGCCGAGCATTGTCCGAAGCATTGCAGCGACAACAATCCGCCTCCTTCGGAGGTAATCGGCGTCGCAGCGCTTGCCCAGGCAGACATCGTCATCGAGATCGTCGCCGTCGCGGCGCTGCCGGACTGAGGCGCGAACGAACAGGCCGGCCTTGCGCGAGGTCACTGTTGCGACCGAAGCGCGCGCGCCGGCACGAGCTGCGCCGCCGCGCCGGTGCGGGCGTTGCACAAGGCCTCGGCTTTGGCCAGTGAGCGCCCGGCGACGAGCAGGATCAGGCGTGGCTCGCTCTCCAGCAATTGCACGATGCGGCCGCCGAAAATGCCATAGCCGCCAACGACCAGAAGCCTCATCGCGCCGCTCTTTTGCGTATGTCGTTTTCCCGGAATCGAGGTCACTTTTGGGTGACATGCGATTAGCCGATCACGCGCGCACGTATCGCGGCGGACAGGATCTCGCAACTGTCCTTGCGGCCGAACGTGGCATAGCGGTTTTTGGCGATGCGTTCGTAGAGCCAGTCACGCAAGGGGCGCGGGATGAGCAGCAGGGCCTTCGCCGCCCGCCACGGCCAGCCGAGTTCGGCCATCACCGCGATGAAACTGTCCAGCCGGATGAAGGGAGCGCCGCCGACAAGGACCAGATTGGTCTCGTAGCTGTCGGTGCGCAGCCCGTATCTCTGGAACAGCGCCTCGCCGAAGGGCGACTGCGCGGTGGCGAAGCGGAAGCGGTTTTTGCCGTCGATCCCGACCACCGTGCGTACGAAGCCCGAGCACAGCACGCAGACGCCGTCGAAAACGATCAATGGCTGGCTGGCATCGAAGGGTTCAGGAGAAGAAGTCACGGGACGTCCGGCAGCTTGTGTCTTCAGACACTAAGCCCGCCGGCAGCGGGATCAAAGCCGCGGCGTTGTCGCACGGCTTCTCGCGGCCAGCGCGGGGCGCTCGGCGCGATAGGTGGTTGCGCGGGGATCGGCCTCCGGTCTGCAGATCCGGCTGTCGTGACGCGTTTCGAACGTCATGATCAATGCGCGCCAAGCGAGCTGCCGCGACGGGCGCAGGCCGGACCCGGGCCGCGCATGTAGTAGCGCTCCGGCCGATAGGTCGGCGCGATGAACTCGCGGATGGCGGCGGCATAGCCGGCGATGTGGCCCCAGAATTTCATTTTACTCAAGTCCCTGTCCCGATTTTCGGATGTCCCGTCCGATTGCGGGGATCATAGCGTCCAGGCGTGAATAGTCGGTGAACACGATGTTAATCTTTGGTCGAAAACCCCATGCTTCGTGGCCGGAATGCGGCTGTTTGGGGGTCTTTCGGTGTGGTTCGTCGCCATTTCCGGCATTGTGACTTTTGCATCACATATGTTTCGTCTGGATGTCGCTTGAGCGCGGTTCTGTTTCAGATTTGGCGAGCCTCTCGAAATTTCCATGCTCGCTGCCGAAATGCCCCTGGTTGCGCGCCCGGAACCGGAACGGGCCTTGCCCGTTCTCGCTTGAACCGCATCGCGCAGGAGTTCGCCATGGCACCTCGCCCCGCCTGGAAGGGCTATCTGAAACTGTCGCTGGTCACCTGCGCCGTCGAACTGACCAACGTCGTCACCCACGCCGAAAAAGTTTCGTTCCGGGTGCTCAACCGCAAGACCGGCAACACGGTCAAGCGCATCTATGTCGATTCTGAAACCGGCAAGCCGCTGGGCGATGGCGACGAGATCAGGGGCTATGAGGTGAGCCCCGGTGAGTTCGTCCATATCGAGGACGAAGAGATCGAAGCGGTGCAGATCGAGTCCTCGCACACGATGGCGCTGGACGGCTTCGTCGACAAAGCCTCGATAGAGCAGATCTATCTCGACACGCCCTATTATGTCACGCCCGCCGACAAGGTGTCGGAGGAGGCCTTTGCCGTCATCCGCGATGCCATGGCGGACAAGAAGATGGCCGGGCTGGCGCGCGTCGTGCTTTATAGCCGCGAGCGGCCCGTGGTCATCGAGCCGCGCGGCAAAGGCATGGTGCTGACCACCTTGCGCTACGGCAACACGGTGCGGGAGCCGGAGAGCATCTTCGGCGACATCAAGGCGGTGAAGACCGACCAGGAGATGACCGATATGGCCGAACGCATCATCGACAAGAAAAAGGGGAAGTTCGATCCGTCGACATTCGAGGACAAGTATGAGGACGCGCTGCTCGAACTGATCCGCGCCAAGAAGGCCGGCACGAAGGCGCCGAAAGCGCAGGCCGCGCCCAAGCCGTCCAATGTCGTCAATCTGTTCGACGCGCTGAAGAAGAGCCTGTCCGATGGCGGCCAGGCGGAAGGCCCGGCGAAGAAGGCCAAGCCGGCGGCAAAAAGCGGCAAGGCGAAAGCTTCTGCGCCCAAGCGCAAGTCGGCTTGAGGGTCGGCGCCGTGGCCAGCCTCGAACAATATCAGTCCAAACGCGATTTCAAGAAGACGGCCGAGCCGGCGGGCAAGGTCGCGCGCGGCAAGCAGCCCGGCGGCATCTTCGTCGTCCAGAAGCACGACGCGACCAGGCTGCACTATGATTTCCGCCTCGAGCATGAGGGCGTGTTGTGGAGCTGGGCGGTGACGCGGGGCCCGAGCCTCGACCCGCACGAGAAGCGGCTGGCCGTGCATGTCGAGGACCACCCGATCGACTATGCCGGCTTCGAGGGCACCATTCCCAAGGGCGAGTATGGCGGCGGCACCGTCATCGTCTGGGACGAAGGCACATGGACGCCAGAGATCGACCCGGCCAAGGCGATGAAGAAGGGCCATATCGACTTCGAACTCAACGGCCAGAAGCTGAATGGGCGGTGGCATCTGGTCAGGTTAAGACCCCGCCCGGGCGAAAAGCGCGACAACTGGCTGCTGATCAAATCCGACGATGCCGCCGCCCGCCCCGGCGAGGATATCCTGAAGGACGCACCGAAATCGGTGAAGTCCGGCCTGACCATCGAAGAGGTCGCGGAAGGCAAGACCGCCGACGGCAAGAAGCCGAAGGTCTGGCACTCCAACAAGCCCGCGGCATCCAGCAAGGCGAAAGCCGGCAAGCGCCTCGACTTCGTCGAGCCGCAGCTGGCGACGCTGGAGCGCGAGGCGCCGCCCGGCGAGGACTGGCTGCATGAGGTGAAGTTCGACGGGTACCGCATGCAGGCGCAGATCGCCGGCACGGAGGTGCGGCTGCTGACCCGCACCGGCCTCGACTGGACGGGGAAATTCGGCCCCGAGATCGTCGCGGAACTCGCCCAGCTGAAATGCAGCGACGCCATCATCGATGGCGAGATCGTCGTGCTCGCCGACAGCGGCGTTTCGTCCTTCTCGCTGCTGCAGCAGGATCTCTCCGCCAATCGAACCGACCGCTTCACCTACTATGTGTTCGACCTGATGCGGCTTGACGGCAAGGATTTGCGCCGCGAGCCGCTGGTCGAGCGCAAGCAGGCGCTGCAGGAGTTGCTCGGCGAGACGGCCGAAAATGCCGCCGTCCGCTTCAGCGACCATTTCGCTGAGCCCGGCAAGATCATGCTGCAGCACGCCTGCCGCATGGGCCTCGAAGGCATCGTCTCCAAGCGCGCCGATGCGCCCTACCGCAGCGGCCGTGGCCCAAGCTGGGTGAAATCGAAATGCACGGCCCGCCAGGAATTCGTCATCGGCGGGTATCTGCCCTCGGACAAGACCGGCCGCGGCCTGCGTTCGCTGCTGCTCGGCTACCACGAGGGCGGCAAGCTCCACTATGCCGGCCGCGTCGGCACGGGCTTCACAGCCAGGAGCGCCACCGATCTGAAGAAAAAACTCGATGCGCTGAAGGCAGACGCCTCGCCCTTTGCCGCCGCCGTGCCGAAGGGCAAGGGTTTGGTCTGGGTCAGGCCCGAACTTGTCGGCGAAGTGGAGTTCCGCAGCTGGACGTCGGACCGTATAATACGCCACGCGTCGTTCCAGGGACTGCGCGAGGACAAGCCGGCGGAGGAAGTCGTGCAGGAAAAGCCATCGAAGGCGGCGAACAAGGCAAAGCCTGCGGCAAGCGGCGCCGGCAAGGCCGCCGGGGCTAAGGCGCCCGCGACGATCACGACCAGGGTAAAACTATCCCATCCCGACAAGCTGCTGTGGCCCGAGGAAAAAATATCCAAACAGGCTTTGCTCGAACACTACGCGCTGGTCTGGCCGCGCATGGAGCAGTTCATCATCAACCGGCCGCTCAGCCTAGTCAGGGCGCCGGATGGCATCGGCGGTCCGCGCTTCTTCCAGAAACATGCTTCGGCCGGCATGAGCGACAAGATTGCCCGCATGAAGGACCCGACCGATGGCGAGGAAATCCTGTTCATCCGCGATTTCGACGGCCTTGCCGCTCTGGTCCAGTACGGCGTGGTCGAGGTCCACATCTGGGGCTGCAAGATCGATGAGCTGGAAAAGCCGGATCAGATCATCTTCGATCTCGATCCCGATGAAGGCGTCGACGTCAAGGCGGTGCGCGAGGCCGCGCTCGACATCAGGGGCAAGCTTGACGATCTGTCGCTGCCGAATTTCGTCAAGCCGTCAGGCGGCAAGGGCTATCACGTGCTCGTGCCGCTGAAGCCGTCGGCGGATTGGGAGGCGGTCAAAACCTTCTCGCATGATTTCGCCAAGGCGCTAGAGCAGGCCGCGCCCGACCGCTACACGGCGACGCTGTCGAAAAAGGCGCGCACTGGAAAAATCTTCGTCGACTATCTGCGCAACGGCAGGGGCTCGACCACGGTCGCGCCCTACTCTTCCCGCGCCAAGAAGGGCGCGACGGTGTCGGTGCCGGTAACGTGGGCGGAGGTTGAAAAGGGGCTGGCGCCGAATTCCTTCCCGATCGGCGACAAGACGACGCTGAAGGAGTTGGAGAAGGCCGATCCGTGGGCGGATTTCTTCGAGCAGGCGAAGGTGCTGAAGCGGGGGTGAGCGTCGCGCGCCTCACCTGCTACGCAAGCGTTCCGTCACACCCCCCTCTGTCCTCAAGGGGGGAGATTAGCAGTTTCGCCGTTCCTGCCTTACAGCGTTGATGGTTGGCGAAAGCGACCAGGCGTACAATCTCCCCCCTTGAGGGGGAGATGGCCGGAAGGCCAGAGGGGGGTGCTGTCCCACCAGCGTCGCCCAATTAGCGCCTGCAAACTAACCCAAAAACACCCGCTCGAACGCCTGCTTCCCCGGCGGTGAAAACACCACCGCGCGGCTGTCCTTCTCCCGCCTTGCCCATTTCTCCGACAGGATCTTGTCCAGAATAGCCGCGCCGAGCGTTCCCGCGAGGTGCGAGCGGCGCACGCTCCAGTCGAGACAGGCTCGGCAGACCGGCCGGCGCGGCTTGGCGCCGACATCGATGCCGATGGCGGAAAAATGCGATGCTGCCGACGGCCCGAGCCTGATCTCCCCCGGCCGGATCTGCCCCGGCCGGATCTCCCCGAGCCTGATCTCATTGTCGTCGCGCAACAGGATGCCGCGCGCGACGAGGCGGTCGAGCATCGCCACCGCATGTTCGCCGGCGAGGTGGTCGTAGCAGACACGGGCGACGCGCATGGCGCCGTCGCGCGGGCCGGGCCGCACCCGCTTGGGGCCGACCGCTTCGGCCACCCCGGTGATCGCCTCGATCATGCCTGCCACCTGCGGCCCTGCGAGGCCGTAATAGCGATGCCGGCCCTGGCTGGCCAAAGTTAAAAGCCCGCCCTCCATCAGTTTCGACAGATGCGAGGACGCCGTCGGCAGCGACACGCCGGCCTCCAGCGCCAGTTCGCTAGCCGTCAAAGCCGTGCCGCCCATCAGCGCGTTCAGCATGTTTGCCCGCGCCGGATCGCCGACCAGGCTGGCGATGCGGGCAATGTCGGGTCCTTCACGCATAGTTAGGTCTCCATCGAAGCATTCTCGTCAGATAAGCATTATTGTCGGGCGGGATCAAGGAGAACGCCGATGCCAACCGCTTCCGCCCCACTCGCCAGCCGCCGGCGGTTTCCATTCGTCACCTGGCTGCAACGGCGGCTGCTCGCCCGCTGGTACGACCGCCATCTGCAGCGGCTCGACCTCGCGGAGGTCGACGACCATCTGCTGCGCGATCTCGGCCTGACCCGTGAGGATGTGCGCCGCGAATGCGCGAAATCCTTCTGGCAGGCCTGACCGCCAGTGCTTTCGCTTAGCAGACCCTGCGGCACAACGTTTCGACGCCGCTCGAACTATCCACGCGAACCCAAGGAGATCACGATGACCATCACCTGCTTCATCCGCTATGAGATCGACCCGTTCGGCAAGCCGGCCTTCGAGCAATATGCCAAGGCCTGGGGCCAGGCGATCCCGCGCTGCGGCGCCGACCTGATCGGCTACTACGCCCCGCATGAGGGCTCGGCCACCACCGCCTACGCCGCCTATAACATCGACAGCCTCGCCGCCTACGAAGCATATCGCGCCCGCCTCGCCGCGGATCCGGCGGGCAAGGCCAATTACGAATTCGCCCGCCGCGAAAAGTTCATCTTGAAAGAGGACCGCATCTTCCTGAAGCTGGTGTCGGGGCCGCATGGACCGCGGCAGCTGTTCCAGACCGCGGTCAAGGAGGAGATATGATCGCTGTCATCTTCGAGGTGCAACCGGCGCAGGGAAAGCGCGATGCCTATCTCGGCATCGCCGCGGAACTCAGGCCGCTGCTCGACGGCATAGACGGTTTCATCTCGATCGAGCGCTTCCAAAGCTTGGTCCACCCGAACCGCGTCCTGTCGCTGTCCTTCTGGCGCGACGAGGAAGCGGTCGAGGCATGGCGCAACACGGAAGAGCACCGGCAGGCGCAAAAGGCCGGCCGTGGCGGAATCTTTGCCGGCTACCGGCTGCGCATTGCGCATGTGCTGCGGGACTATGGGCTGACGGAGCGGGATGAAGCGCCGGCGGACAGCAGGGCGGTGAATGGGTGACTAGGTATCGGCGTCGCGCCAGGCCTCCTCATCCGGCCGCTTCGCGGCCACCTTCTCCCCGCTGGCGAGAAGAGACTGGCGCAGGCGTCGAAAATCTCCTCTCCCCTCGGGGAGAGGTCAGCCGAGCGAAGCGGAGGCTGGGTGAGGGGGCGCTTGGCGCTCACGCATTCCCGATCAGCACCCCGGCCGCAAACACCAGCGCCCCACCCAGCACCACCTGAAACGCCGCGCGCAGGAACGGGGTTTGCATGTAGCGGTTCTGCACGAAGGCGATCGCCCACAATTCGAAGAACACCACGACGGCCGCCACCGCCGTCGCCGTCCAGAAATGCGGGATCATGTAAGGCAGCGCGTGGCCCAGCCCACCCAGCGTCGTCATGATGCCGACGGTCAGTCCGCGCTTGATCGGCGAGCCACGCCCCGACAGCTTGCCGTCGTCCGAAGCGACTTCGGTAAAGCCCATCGAGATGCCGGCGCCGATCGAGGCGGCGAGGCCAACCAGCAGCGTCTGCCAGGTGCCGTGCGTGGCAAACGCCGCGGCAAAGATCGGCGCCAATGTCGAAACCGAGCCGTCCATCAGCCCGGCCAGTCCCGGCTGCACATAGGTCAGGATGAACTGGCGTTGCTCGGCGCTGGCTTCCTCGTCCTTCACCTCGCCAGGCACAAGTTTCTGCTCCAGCCGGTGCGCCGAATTCTCATGGCTTTGCTCGGCCGCGGCCAGGTCGCCGAGCAGTTTCCGCGTCGAGGCATCGCTGGTGCGCTTGGCCGCCTCGACATAGAAGCGATAGGCCTGCTGCTCCATCGCTTCGGCTTGACGCCGCACATGCTCGATGCCGAGCGGCCGCACCAGCCAGTCGGGCTTGCGCTCGTAATAGCCTTTCACGTGCTCGCGGCGCAGCAGCGGAATGCGCTCGCCGAAACGCTTGCGGTAGAGCTCGATCAGGGAATCACGATGGCCGTCCTCCTCCTCCGCCATCGCCTCGAACACTTTCGCCGATTGCGGAAAACTGTCCGCCAGCCCGTCGGCATAGGCGCGGTAGATGCGCCCGTCATCCTCTTCGGATGAAATTGCCAGGGCCAGGATCTCCTGTTCCGACAGCGTTTCGAAAGGACGGCGGCCGAAACCGAAGACACGGGAAAGCATGAGAAATTCACCCCAGTTTAGAACAATTCTAAACTAGGCGCTGCGGTCTCTCCGGTCAATCACCAGTCAAGAAATGTTGAAGCGCCGAATTGCAGCGCGCCCTTCATTATCGGCAAATGTTCGCCTATATCGGTCGCGACACGCAAGCGAAAGGCATGAGCAAGATGACGGCAAAGCCGCACGACCACTTCGATCCGAAACCCGTCCTCGATCTCATCGCCAGCATCGAGGCCGATTTGCAGCGGCTGAAAGGCCTGGTCGAACAGCAGGTCGAGAAATTCGACCCCGCCAATCCGCACAACAAGGCGCCCGACGGCAAGCTGACCGAGGAGGGCGTCGAGTGCTGCTACCGCCTGTTCGACGAAGGCAAGTCGCGCTACTCGGTCGCCCAGCAGATGAAGATCTCGTTTGCCGCCGCCACGCACCGGTTCAACTCCTGGCGCAAGGCAGGCGGGCCGAAGCGGCAGAGGGCATTGCTGGGATAATTGGCGAAAGCCAAGGCGAAACCCGATCTCCCCCCTCGTGGGGGAGATGGCCGGCAGGCCAGAGGGGGGCGTTGTCCCGCCGACCTTTCCCTGCCTAAAGCCCAGCACCGGCACCGTTCAGGATGCGCCGCCAAGCCCAGCCGCAATCACAATATGCTGGCAGACATTATCGACGTCGCGGATGACGTCGTCATTCCAGAACCGCAGGACGGTCCAGCCATCTTGTTCGAGGTGCGATGTCCGCGTTTCATCACCGGCAGCCGCGCCCGCGTCCGCATGCTGGGAGCCATCGACTTCGATGACCAGCTTCTTCTCCGGGCAAGCGAAATCGACGATGTAGGCGGCAATCGGAAATTGTCGCCGGAAGCCAAGCCCCATCAGCCGGTGGGCACGAAGTTCGTTCCAGAGCTTGAGTTCGGCTGGCGTCAGGACTTTGCGCATCGATCTGGCGTTTGCGCGATGTCGAGGCGATAGAGGCGTGTGCGGCATTACGATGCTGGGTGGTTGCCGAGGCTTGCGCTCTATGGCGCCCCCCCCTGTCCTGCCGGACATCTCCCCCACTTGGGGGGAGATTGGCTGTACTTCCTACGGCGTCAGTTCAATTTCCTCCGTCTCGCCGCCATTGCAGGTGTAGCAGCAATCCTCGCATCTTTCCTTGTTGTTGGGGCCGACGCCCCAGTAGGTCCCTTCGTCGCCGTCGACCCAGGCGCCGTAGCAGATGGACTCGCCTTCGTCGCACGAGACCGGGATCTGTTTGGTCTCGCCATCGTCGAGATAAAAATCCTTGTCGTTGCCCGGCCAGACATAGTCGCGGTCCTGGCTGTAGAGCTCGAGGCGCATGGCGTTGGGATGGCTGTTCTTGACGGCGAAGGTGATGTCGGCGGCATGAGCGGCCGGCGCAAACAGCGCGGCAAGCGACAGTGCGACGACGACGCGGCGCAGACAAGTGAAAGACATGGTGTTCCCCCGAGGCAAATCGGCCCCCCGGCCGAGGGGGCCAGCATCGCATGATGGCGGCTGACATTGAAGGGGAGCGGCTGACTGATTTTGGGGTGATTGGTGGAGGGCGGAACGGCTGATCTCCCCCCTCGTGGGGGAGATGCCTGGCAAGGCAGAGGGGGGCGCTGTCCCGCCGACCTCTCATTCCTGCAGCCACGTCATTCAATTTTAGGCTTGCTGATCCATACGCTGGCGATCCTTCGCGCCCCCCTCTGTCCTGCCGGACATCTCCCCCACGAGGGGGGAGATCAGCAGCTTCGGCGCCCCGCCCCTCACTCCACCAGATCGATCGTCTCGGTCGTCTTCTCCACGCAGATGAAGCAGCATGTATCGCACGGCTGGTCATTATCCGGCCCGACCCCGGCGGAGACCGCATCATTGCCGTTCACCCAGGCGCCATAGCAGATATTCTCGCCCGAGTTGCACGAGATCGGCACCGATTTCTGCGAGCTCGGCTCGATCAGAAACACCTGGTCGCCGCCCGGCCACGACATCTTGCGGTCATGGCTGAACAGTTCCACCGCCACCGCCTGGCTGCGCAGGTTCTTGACGAAGAACGCCATATCGGCGGCATGCGCCGGGGTGGCGAGGAGGAGAGCGGCAAGGGTGAGGCGGAGCATGATGGGCGGTCCCGAATCGGAGATGCGAGGGTCGCACGCCGCGAGGGCCGGGCCTAGAGCCACGGCTAGGCAAGTCCCCCTCACCCGGATTGCCAGCCGAATTGCGAAAGGCAATTCGGGGCAATCCGACCTCTCCCCGAGGGGAGAGGAGCTCGCTCGGCGCTGGTGCTCGCCTCTTCTCCCCAGCCGGGAGAAGGTGGCCGCGAAGCGGCCGGATGAGGGGGCGGCCTCGTGATACCCTACGCCCCCTACTGCCCCACTTCACATGCGGCGCCAGCCGCCAGATCGCGTCAATCACCTCGGCGTCTTCAGCAACGTCCAAATCCAGCCGGCAAAAGTCAGAACCAGGAACGGATAGCCGGCGGCGGGGCAGCGGCGCCGAGGTGGGCAGCAACGGCGCCCCACAGCACCATGGCACGGTCACGACAAACAGGATGGCGCGCCGGTGAGCCGCATCCACAGCGCAAAGGTTGTTCGACGCGCCTATCAAGACGAGCGTCGCTGCTCACAGCGAGATGCCGCCGACATAGCAAGGCACGCTGGCCTCCAGCCCCGCCGCATTGCCGGCCATGAGCAAGCTCTCGCCGGCAAGAAAGGGGAGGAATCCGGCCGCGACGCAGTCATTGCCCAGCCCTTGGTATTCATGGTCAGCAGCGCGGCCACCACTACGAGCGGCCACGCCGTCGATCTCCATAGTGTTTCACGCAGTGGGGCGCTGGCGACGAAGGTGCCGGCGAGGCCGAAGGCGCCACCGATGGCGAGACCGATTGCGGCGACGGTGTCGAGAGTGGTGCGCATGTGATGTTTCCCCCGAGCTGGCGAGAAAGATACTCTGGGATGGGGTGTTTTAAAATGTGGCTTCTCCAACGAGGAGCGCAGGATAGCGTCAAAGCGGAGAGCGTCGGACAATCATCGGGCCTGTAGAACTACCAAGCCCTGTCTCAAGAAGCGTCAGATCGCCGACACGCCGAATGCGTCGCCGAAAGCGCGGGCGATCTGGAAGGTCATGCTTGATGCGGACGTAGGGCGAAGTGAGCCCAAACGGAGGGTGGTGTCGGAGCGTGCAGTTGGCTACCGCGCTCTCAGCCGACGACCTTTGTCGTCAGGCGTCGTAGTGATCTAGGACAGCAGGAAAGTCCGATGCATGAGAGTAGTATCTCGGGCTTTCAAAATCATCCAAGCCATATTGCTTGTACTTCTTTCTCGCGGCCCTCCAAGCCATCACAAAGCTAGGCAGTCCGAGTTCCAACTCCAACTTCGATGGGCCATCGTACCAATCGCCCGAGATCAACGCCCCTTGACTCGGGACTTTCTTCGAAAGCGGACTTTTACCGGACTTCTTCAGTAAGGCGTCAACCAACCGATATCTCTCAGCGAGAGCCCTTCTCATAACATTAACAAGCCAACCATCAAGTTCTTGGAACCGCTCGATTGAATCCATAAGCGGACAAAAGCCAATGAACCCCCGCATCTTTCCCAATTTGCTATTGCCACTAAGGAATCCGGCAAGCTCACTTTGGGTAATCCCCCCATAAATGAATTTGCGTATTTCATTGACACACGTCACCAAATCCCAGTCGAAATGTTTCCCTATGACGCGCGATACATCCATCGTCCCGAGAGATTTCAAACTGTACAACAGATGTATATACAAAATCTTGCTTATCCGCCTTTTCGTTCTTTTAAATCCTCTCGTGGAGATTTCCACCTTATTGTTTGAAAACTTGTGCCCGATGTAATCGAAATCGCTGAGGATCATAATGTCATCGCCATCACCGTCGTTCACAAAAAACGATCTGCGCTCCGAACGTATATCTGACGACATCAGCGAGATCCCTGGAGACTTTTGGTGATTAATTGTGATGCCGGAATATCTACAGTGTTCCTCAAAGGCCTTTAAAATTTTGAGTGCGTCATCGTGGTTGTTAGTAACCGCAACGATGTCGTCAGCAAATCTCACAAATTGGCCGTTGGTCGCCTCAAGGCGCCGATCCAACTCGTGGCCTGCTAGATTCGCGAGAAAAAGAGACAGTGAGGAGCCTTGGGGGACACCTATCTGCCGAATCTCCGGCGGACCAGCCGCGTAGTGTTTCGCATCATGGATAGGATGTTGCAAAAATGCTCTAAGTACGTATTTTTCGGTGTCTGAAATGTTAAAATTCAAAACGCTGAACAGGTGTTCAATATATTTATGATCTATACTATCGAAATATTTTGCAAAGTCGAATTGAATAATGTATTTGGTTGACCCGGTCAAATATGAGTTCAGCTGAATAACGGCATCGAAAAGACCTCGGTCTTTCATATACGCATAGCTAAACGGGGAAATAGATTTCTGTTTTTATCCCGAAGTTTCCTGTAGAAGAGGTTCGCGATGGCTGCGTCTGGGATGGCGAAAACCATTATCTCGCGGAAGCCACCAGAATCCTTAGCGATCTTGTATCTGACGGCTGGTTGCGGCTGATATGTCCGCTCTCGAATCTTCAGCCAGATAACACGAGCCAGAAATTTTGAATGAGCTAAGCAATATTTAGGATTGAAATGCGGAGCCACGCCCCAGATTCGCGGCTCGCGGTATACCCCTGTTTGTCCAGGAGTGCCAGTTCTTAGCTTATGTTTTCGCTGATACTTCCTATCCGCAAAGCGGCTTCGCTCTTCTTTCTTTAGCAATTTCTTGGATTGAAATTCGATTGCACGTCTTATTGCATCTTCCATCTTTTAAACCCTTGCGGGGTTGGGCCGCGCTAAGTCAGGGTCTCCCTAGGGAGACGGCGTTTGCGAGGGGCGACGATGCTTGCGACATCAACTGCATGGTGAAGCTTCGCGGCTCAACTAGCACGACACGTGCTTGACTCGCTTATTACAGTATTTACAGCGAATGGGAAGAGAGTTGGTGGCCGTTTGCTGCATGCTCTAACTAGAGCGCAACCCAAATTGCTTGCGCAGCGCGCTCTGTTCGTCCCATCGGCTGATATTCGCACGTTTCGATGGGATCGAGAAAATTACTGCAATTTCGAAAGAAGAATCGTCGCAGCGCCGGAAGCCATACCGCGCCGCTGCCCGGAAAGTATCTCACCGCGCAGCTTCAGTGTCGCGCTGGCGGGGGGCCCGCTGCCTCCGGCAGCTCCCCCGCTTTCGAAGCCTGTCATCGATTCACTGGATCGATGACTTGGCGGGCTTTGCGCGCCAACCGGCTTCTCAATCCCCCATCTTCAAGGCCTGGATAAACGCCTCCTGCGGAATATCCACCTTGCCGAACTGCCGCATCCGCTTCTTGCCCTCTTTCTGCTTGTCCAGCAGCTTGCGCTTGCGGGACACGTCGCCGCCGTAGCACTTCGCGGTGACGTCCTTGCGCAGCGCCGAGATGGTTTCCCGCGCAATGACCTTGCCGCCGATCGCGGCCTGGATAGGGATCTTGAACAGATGGTTCGGGATCAGCTCTTTCAGCTTCTCGCACATCTGCCGGCCGCGCTTTTCCGCCGCGGTGCGGTGGACCAGCATGGACAGCGCGTCGACCGGCTCCTCATTGACCAGGATCGACATTTTCACCAGGTCGCCTTCCTTGTAGTCGGTCAGGTGATAGTCGAAGGAGGCGTAGCCCTTGGAGATCGACTTCAGCCGGTCATAGAAGTCGAAGACGACCTCGTTGAGCGGCAGGTCGTAGATCAGCATGGCGCGCTTGCCGACATAGGACAGGTCGGCCTGGATGCCGCGCCGGTCCTGGCAGAGTTTTAGAATGCCGCCGAGATAGTCGTCGGGGGTCAGGATAGTGGCGCGGATCCACGGCTCCTCGATGGCCGAAATCTTCACGACGTCGGGCATATCGGCGGGGTTGTGCAATTCCTTAACCGAGCCGTCATTGAGCAGCAGCCGGTAGACGACGCTCGGCGCGGTGGCAATCAGGTCGAGGTTGAACTCGCGCTCCAGCCGCTCCTGGATGATTTCGAGATGCAGCAGGCCAAGGAAGCCGCAGCGGTAGCCGAAACCGAGCGCGGCACTGGTTTCCATTTCATAGGAGAAGCTGGCGTCGTTGAGGCGCAATTTGCCGACGGCGGCGCGCAGATCCTCGAAATCGGCGGCGTCGACCGGGAACAGGCCGCAGAACACCACCGGCTGCGCCGGCTTGAAGCCGGGCAGCGCATGCGCCGTCTGGCGCTTGTCCTCGGTGATGGTGTCGCCGACGCGGGTGTCGGCCACTTCCTTGATCGAGCCGGTGAAGAAGCCGAACTCGCCGGGGCCAAGCTCGTCGACATTGATGCGGGCCGGCGTGAACACGCCGGTGCGCTCGACCAGATGCTTGGCGCCAGTGCCCATCATGCGGATGGTCGCGCCCTTTTTCAGCACCCCATCGATGATGCGCACCAGCACGATGACGCCGAGATAGGCGTCGTACCAGCTGTCGACCAGCATGGCTTTGAGCGGTGCTGAGGCATCGCCCTCGCGCGGCGGCGGCAATTGGTGGACGATGGCTTCCAGCACATCGGGAATGCCAAGGCCGGTCTTGGCCGAGATCAGCACGGCGTTGGAGGCGTCGATGCCGATGACCTCCTCGACCTGCTCGCGGATGCGCTCGGGCTCGGCGGCCGGCAGGTCGACCTTGTTCAGCACCACGACGATCTCGTGGTTGTTGTCGATGGCCTGGTAGACATTGGCCAGCGTCTGCGCCTCGACGCCTTGCGAGGCGTCGACGACCAGCAGCGAACCTTCGCAGGCGGCGAGCGACCGCGACACTTCATAGGCGAAGTCGACATGGCCGGGCGTGTCGATGAGGTTGAGGATATAGTCCTCGCCATTGTTGGCGCGGTATTTCAGCCGCACGGTCTGCGCCTTGATGGTGATGCCGCGCTCGCGCTCGATGTCCATCGAGTCCAGCACCTGCTCCTTCATGTCGCGCAGCTCCAGCCCACCGGTCGACTGGATCAGCCGGTCGGCAAGCGTGGATTTGCCATGGTCGATATGGGCGACGATGGAGAAATTGCGGATGTGGTCGAGAGGCGTGCTCATGATGGGGCGGCTTTAGCAGGGGCGGGTTGCAGGGGCAAGCGGGGTGGCGGTGCCCTTGCCTTCTCCCCTTGTGGGAGAAGGTGGATCGGCGCGCAGCGCCGAGACGGATGAGGGGTGTTCCAGCTTGACGCCGGCGTTCTTTCACCGCCATGGCTGCAAACTGACATCCCTTACATAAGCGATTTTCGTGGTGCAGACGCTGTCCATGTCTTTCAGGACATCGTCGTTCCAAAAGCGCAACACACGAAAGCCTCTCGCCTCCTGTTCCGTTCTACGGGCCTGGTCTGACTCTGAGTCCGCATGCTGACTCCCATCGATCTCGATGATGAGGAGTGATTCAAGACAAGCGAAATCGGCGACGTATTTTCCAACAGGAACTTGGCGCCGAAATTTGATCCGATCGAGCCTGCGGTCACGTAGTTCGTGCCACAGTTTGTCTTCCGCCTCCGTCATTTCACGTCGGAGCGAATGGGCAAAGTTTCGTTTGGCAGGAGCGAACGGGCTGATGTGGCATGACGTTAGATTAACCAACGTCTCACTCCGCTGGAACACCCCTCATCCGTCTCGGCGCTTCGCGCCGATCCACCTTCTCCCACAAGGGGAGAAGGCAACGACGCGTCCGCCCCCAATCACGAAGCGGTGAACCATGTAACGAAGCCTCGGGCAGCGGCGAAGTGTGGGATGAACCCGCCGCAACGGAGACCCCCGATGACTGGACTTAACCCAAAACGCGCCGGCATGCTGGCTGCCGTAGGCGCCGCGCTGATGATGCTTGGCGGCACCGCCTTCGCCCAGCCGCTCACCGTGGTCGAATTGTTCACCAGCCAGGGCTGTTCGTCTTGCCCGCCGGCCAATGCCAATCTGATCAAGGTCAAGGACGAGCCGGGCGTTCTGGCGCTGTCGTTCAACGTCACCTACTGGGACTATCTCGGCTGGAAGGACATTTTCGGCCGCGAGGAATTTACCCAGCGCCAGGTGCGCTATGAGCCGTCGCTCGGCCGCTCCGGCCCGTTCACGCCGCAGGTCGTGGTCAATGGCGGTGCCGATGCGGTGGGTGCAGCGCCCGGCGAGATCGAGCAGCTGATTTCCGCGAGCGGTCACACGAACGGGCCGACGCTGTCGCTCGACGGCGGCAAGATCAGCATCGGCGCCGGTTCCGCGCCGGCCGGCCGCGCCGATGTCTGGCTGGTCCGCTACAACAAGGGCGTCATCGAAGTGCCGGTGGCGCGCGGCGAGAATACCGGGCGCACGCTGCCGCATGCCAATGTCGTGCACTCGCTGGAGAAACTCGGCAGCTGGAGCGGCGACGCCACCACACTGCCGCTGCCGGCGGCAAGCGGCGGGCTGAGCACCGCGGTGCTGGTGCAGTCGCCGGGTGGTGGGCCGATCCTGGCTGCAGCCGCCGACTGATTCTTTTTCTACGCAACGCCGCTAGCGCGGCATAACCGGGCCCGCATCCGCGCGCCCTCTTCAAGGAGGAAATACCATCATGACCAAGATCCTGACCGCACTCGCCTTTGCGCTTTCGATGACCGCCTTCGCCGCCGGCGCCCGCGCCGAAGACGCGACCAGCGCCATGAAGCCGGCGATGGCAACCGAGGCGATGAAGCCCGCTACCGATGCCATGGCGCCGGCGACCGATGCCATGAAGCCAGCCGACCCAATGGCGACGAATGCGATGAAACCCGCCACCGACGCCATGAAGCCGGCCGATGCCATGAAACCCGCAACGGATGCGATGAAGCCGGCGGACGCCATGGCGCCCGCGCAATAAGACTTGATCCCATGGCCCGGCCGCACAGTGGCCGGGCCGGCGCACGGCAATTTGAGAAACCAGGCGGGACGTTCTGTCGTATAGTCTTCGCCACCATCAAGGAGATCAGACATGACCGGCATTGCAAGGACGAGAACGCCGATCTTCAAGAGCGCGCTTGCCGCGCTCATCGTCGCCGCCGCCGCGGCCGCCTTCTGGCAGAGCCCGGCGCGCTCGGCCGAGGACGCGGTGGTGATCCCGCCGCCGGCAGTGGACGAGAAGGCCGCCAGCGGCAGCGAGAAGGCTATCTTCGCCGGCGGCTGCTTCTGGGGCGTGCAGGGCGTGTTCCAGCACGTCAAGGGCGTGACCAAGGCCGTCTCCGGCTACACCGGCGGCGCCAAGGATGACGCCGTCTACGAAACGGTGGGCAGCGGCCGCACCGGCCACGCCGAATCGGTCGAGATCACCTACGATCCGTCCAAGGTGACCTATGGCCAGCTGCTGCAGGTCTATTTCTCGGTCGCCCACAACCCGACGCAGTTGAACTTCCAGGGCCCGGACTCGGGCACCCAGTACCGCTCGACCATCTTTGCCGAGAATGGCGAGCAGCAGAAGATCGCCCAGAGCTACATCGCCCAGCTCGACCAGGCCAAGGTGTTTGCCAAGCCGATCGTCACCACGCTGGAGACGGGCAAAACCTTCTATCCGGCCGAGGAATATCACCAGGACTTTCTGACGCTGAACCCGACCTACCCCTACATCGTCTACAACGACCTGCCCAAGGTGGCGAATTTGAAGGCGCTGTTCCCGGGGTTGTATAGCGAGAAGCCGGTGCTCGTGCTGGCGGGGAAGAGCTGAGCACCTAATCTCCCCCCTCGAGGGGGGATGTCGCCGGAGGCGACAGAGGGGGTCGGTCCGACCGGACGCGACCTCCTGCGGCAGAAGAAGGTTAGCGCTCCACGCGCGGCGACCCCCTCTGGCCTGCCGGCCATCTCCCCCTCAAGGGGGGAGATCAGCTCCCCTCAATCATACGTCAGATCCGTCGCCTTGCCCCCGAACACCCGATACGCATAGAACGAATAGAAGATGATCACCGGCAGCACGACCACCGTGCCGGCGAGGATGATGGCCAGGCTTTCCGTCGCCGACGCCGCCTGCCAGATGGTCAGCCTGTCGGGCACCACGAAAGGATAGAACGACCAGGCAAGCCCGGCAAAGCCGAGCGCGAAGATGGTGGCGAGCGTCAGGAACGGCCGCAGCGCATGGCGGTCGTCGGGCTTGGGCAGGTGGAAGGTCTGCCGCCACAGCCACATGAACAGCAGCGCCGACAGGATCGGCAGCGGCGACAGATAGAGCATTTCGGGCCAGACGAACCATTTGGCGAAGATACGCGGGCTGGCGAATGGGGTCGCCAGCGACACCGCCGCCATGCCGAGCGCGGTCAGCACCAGGGCTGTCCGCAGCCAGGCCACCGCCTTCCTCTGCAATTCGCCCTCGGTCTTGTAGATGACCCAGGCCGCGCCCATCGCTGCATAGGCCGCCGACAGGCAGAGCGCCACCAGCGCGCCGAAAGCGATGCCACCAAAACCGACATCGAGGCCAAGCACATAGACGCCGAGCATATAGCCTTGCGCCACCGAGGCGATGACGGAACCGAGGAAGAAAATGCGGTTCCAGCGATGCTTCTTGCCGGCCGGCACCTTGGCGCGGAAATCGAAGGCGACGCCGCGCAGGATGAGGCCGACCAAAAGCACGAAGACCGGAATGTAGAGCGCGGTGAGGATGACGCCATGCGCCAGCGGGAAGGCGACCAGGAGCAGGCCGACGGCCAGCACCAGCCAGGTCTCGTTGGCATCCCAGAACGGGCCTATTGCCGCGATCATGGTGTCCTGCTCGGCATCTTCGGCGACCGAGAACAGGATGCCGATGCCGAGATCGAAACCGTCGAGAATGACGTAGATCAGGATGGCGAGGCCCATCAGGCCGGCGAAGATCAGGGGCAGCGCGGTTGGCCAGTCGAAGCTCATCGGTCTGTCATCCCTCTCATCAACGGTTCTGCCCTTCGCTATGGCTCCGGGCGTTCGTCATTCGAAAAGCCAAATCGTTGGCTTTTCGTCCGCCACGCGGACCATTCTCACTCCGCTGCGGCCGGTTGCGACATCGCCGTCTTCATCACGCCCGGCAGCGGCGAGGTATCGCCGTCCTTGGCGGCCTTCAGCGCCAGGTGCACCAGCACGCCGAGATAGGCGATCAGCAAAAGCACATAGAGGATAAGATAGATGGAGAGCGTCAGCGCGACATGGCTGCCGGCGACCGGGCCGATAGCGTCGGCGGTTTTCAGCACGCCGGTGACCAGCCAGGGCTGGCGGCCGATTTCGGTGGTGTACCAGCCGGCCAGCGTCGCCAGCCAGCCGGAGAGCGCCATCGGCACCATCAGCATGGCCAGCGGCCTCGGCAGGCTGTGGCGGCGCTTGAGGAAGAAGGTCGCCGACCACGAGACGATGAGCATCAAAATGCCGGTGCCGACCATGATGCGGAAGCCCCAGAACACCGGGAAGACCGGCGGATGCAGGCCGGGATAGTCGTTGAGCCCCGGCACGATACCGCTGGTGGAATGGCGCAGCACCAGGCTGGCGCCGTCGGGAATGGCGATCTCGAATTTGTTTTCCTTCGCCGCCTCGTCGGGCAGCGCAAACAGCACCAGCGGCACGTTGGGGCCGGTGTTCCAGTTCGCCTCCATGGCGGCGATCTTCTGCGGCTGGTGCTCCAGCGTATTCAGCCCGTGCTGGTCGCCGGCGAAGATCTGGATCGGGATCAGGATGGCGGCGGTGAAGACGCCGGTGCGCAGCGCCTTCCACATCGATTCCGACCGGTCGCCGGTGAGGTAGCGCAGCGCCGACAGGCCGGCGATCAGGAACGACACCGTCAGGCCGGAGGCAAGCAGCATATGCGTCAGACGGTAGGGCATGGACGGGTTGAAGACGATCGCCCACCAGTCGACGGGATGCGCCTTGCCGTCGATCATCTCGAAGCCGGCCGGCGTCTGCATCCAGGAATTGAGCGCAATGATCCAGAAGGCCGACAGCGTGGTGCCGCCGGCGACCAATACCGTCGCCAGCGTGTGGACGCGGTTGGAGACGCGGCGGAAGCCGAACAGCATGATGCCGAGGAAGGCCGCTTCGAGGAAGAAGGCGGTGAGGATCTCGTAGGCAAGCAGCGGCCCGGCGATGTTGCCTACATGCTCCATATAGCCCGGCCAGTTGGTGCCGAACTGGAAGCTCATGGTGACGCCCGAGACCACGCCCATGGCGAAGGACAGCGCGAACACCTTTACCCAGGTGAAATAGGCGCGCATCCAGGCGGAATCATTGGTGGCGTTGTAGCGGAGCTTGAAGAACAGCAGCACCCAGCCAAGCGCAATCGTGATGGTCGGAAACAGGATGTGGAACGAGATATTCGCCCCGAACTGCATTCGCGACAGGATGAGCGGGTCCATGCGGGCTCCGGCTGCTGTTTGTTGGCGCAGAATAGGCGGCGGATGCGGTCCGGTCAAAGCGGCTTGGCGTCACGCGGGGCGCGTTGTCGCAGCAGATCGTATCAAACCGTCAGCGCCCCGACACCCCATGACGAAACGGCAAAAGGGGAACGTTTGTCCACAATTGTCAGCAGCGGCATTGACTTCCGAGCCTGCACACCGACATTCAGCGCAATAATAATCCCCGCCTCTTTCAAACAGTCGTTTTCGGCCTCATGTCTTCCACGAATTTGCCTTCCATCATTTCGATTGCCGGGGTCACCAAGACCTACGCCACCGGCTTCAAGGCGCTGAAGGAAATCAACCTCGACATCGAACGCGGCGAGATTTTCGCGCTGCTGGGGCCGAACGGCGCCGGCAAGACGACGCTGATCTCGATCGTCTGCGGCATCGTCAACCGTTCGTCGGGAACGGTGACCGTCGACGGCCACGACATCAACCGAGACTACCGCGCCGCGCGCAGCCTGATCGGGCTGGTGCCGCAGGAGTTGACCATCGATGCGTTCGAGAGCGTCTGGGCAACCGTCACCTACAGCCGCGGCCTGTTTGGCAAGGCGCCCAATCCGGGCTTCGTCGAAAAGGTGCTGCGCGACCTGTCGTTGTGGGACAAGAAGGACGCCAAGGCGATCACGCTGTCGGGCGGCATGAAGCGGCGGCTGATGATTGCAAAGGCGCTGTCACATGAGCCGCGCATCCTGTTCCTCGACGAACCCACGGCCGGCGTCGACGTCGAACTGCGCCAGGACATGTGGGCGATGGTGCGGCGGCTGCGCGACGATGGCGTCACCATCATCCTCACAACGCACTATATCGAAGAGGCCGAGGCGATGGCCGACCGTGTCGGTGTCATCAACCGCGGCGAGATCATCCTGGTCGAGGGCAAGGCCGAACTGATGCGCAAGCTCGGCCGCAAGCGCCTGATCGTGGAATTGCGCAACCCGCTCACCGCCATTCCCGATGCATTCTCGCACTACGCCTTGGAGCTGTCGGGCGATGGCACACAGCTGACCTACACCTATGACAACCAGAGCGAACGCCCCGGCGTCGCATCGCTGCTGCGCGAACTCGAGACGGCCGGCATCCAGTTTCGCGACATGGACACGCAAAACAGCTCGCTCGAGGAGATCTTCGTCAATCTGTTGAGGCAAGAGCCATGAATTGGCGAGCAGTATGGGCGATCTACCGGGTCGAGATGGCGCGTGCGTTCCGCACCGTGCTGCAGAGCATCGTCTCGCCGGTGATCTCGACATCGCTTTATTTCGTCGTCTTCGGCTCGGCCATCGGCTCGCGCATCACCGAGATTGACGGCATCAGCTACGGCGCCTTCATCGTGCCCGGCCTGATCATGCTGTCGCTGTTGACGCAGTCGATCTCCAACGCCTCCTTTGCCATCTATTTCCCGAAATTCGTCGGCTCCATCTACGAGCTCTTGTCGGCGCCGGTGTCGTATCTGGAGATCGTCATCGCCTATGTCGGCGGCGCCGCGACCAAGTCGATCATCCTCGGCTTGATCATCCTGGCGACGGCCTCGCTGTTCGTGCCGCTCACCATCCAGCATCCGTTCTGGATGCTGGCCTTCCTTGTCTTGACGGCGGTGACCTTCAGCCTGTTCGGCTTCATCATCGGCATCTGGGCGAAAAGCTTCGAGCAATTGCAGCTGGTGCCGCTGTTGATCATCACGCCGCTGACCTTCCTCGGCGGCAGCTTCTATTCGATCAACATGCTGCCCGAGACCTGGCGCACGGTGACGCTGTTCAACCCGGTCGTCTACCTGATCAGCGGTTTCCGCTGGAGCTTTTACGGCACGTCCGATGTCTCGGTCGCCGTCAGCCTGGGCATGACGATGGTGTTCCTCGCCATCTGCATCGCCATCGTCGCCTGGATCTTCCGCACCGGCTACCGGCTGCGCAACTGACCCTGCCGCTCTAAAGCGCGTCGCGTTTGAACGGATTCAGGCGACGCGCATTAGGTCTTTGTTTTTATGCATGTCGTTTGCTCAAATCGGGACCACTTTTGAGCGACATGCAAATAGGCGATCGCCCGTGCGCCGGTCAAATCAACAGTTTTGCTGGGGGCAATTTGGCCACGTTGGCCGCCACGGATATCGCTAGATCGCCTTGATGAGGCGCAGCAACCCCAGCATCTCGATCAGCCTGCCTTGGCGGAAGGCGATGTAGGTCGGTTCCTCGACGCCGTGGAAGCGGCGCTTGAACGCCGCCTGGCCCTTGAGGTTGAACTTGCTGCGGTTGACCCAGGGCGACTCATAGGCCCGCTCGAAGGCGTTGCGCCAGAAGCTTGATTCGGCAAAGCCGTTGGCTCCGACATCGAGCATCGGCGACAGGCCGAGCGTGACGACCGAAATGCCCTCATTGCGAAACCGGTCGACGGCGAATTTGGTCAGCCCGATCTCGGCATGCGGCGAGGCATCGATGTGCTTGCGCTTGAACGAGGTGGTGTAGCCGATCACCTTGCCGCCACTGAACATCGGATCGAAATCGAGCAGGGCGACGAGCTCGCCTTCCGGGCTGTAGAGCACGAAACGGCGCATATCGATGCCGAGATGATCGGCAAAGGGCCGGTTGAGGAACGCCATCTCCCAGCGCTTGACGATGCGGTCGGCCCGCCAGTTCTGCGACAGGCGCTGGACCTCGTCGAGATAGACCGCTCCTTCGCCAAAGGAAAACCCCTTCTTCAAGAGCCAGCGTTCGGAATAGCGCACGGTTTCGTTGCGCTTGCCGGAAAAATCGTGAGCCGGCAGCTCCAGCCGCGTGTCGACACCGAGGCGGTTGACCTGGTAGCCGAGCCCGGCCAGAACGCGCGCCGTCGGTTCGCCGATCTGCACGAACCACGGGCTGTCGGCGGCTTCGACAAAGCGCCTGATATAGTCGGGCCGATCGGCCGGATGGGCCACCGGGTCACCGAGCGCGAAATGGTGCTTCATCTTGGTGCCGAAGGCGATGTAGCCGTCGGCGTCGCCGAAATAGGACAGCTTTTGCTGCACGGCGGTCGAATAGGCCAGCGAGAAGTCGCCGTGCTGGCGGACAAGCGCCAGCCGCTCGACATGCGAAAAATCCTGGCGCGGCACCTTGGCTGCGGCGCCCTCAAGCAGTCTGTCGAGAAAGATACGCAAGGAGGGCATGGTCGAGCTTCCGCGTGCCGATGATAAACAGAGGCTTGCCCCCAAGGCCTCGAATCAGTCGCATTGACGCGACCTCATTATCGATCATATCGCCCCTGTGCCATATGGGACGTGCCATATAGGACGGGTCCCCATGGCGCACCTAAAAGGAAATCTCGACCGAATGGCGGCTACGACAAGCGAAACGATGCCTATCGTCCTGGGGCCGAAAGGACCCGACTATACGGTTATCGTCATCGGCGCCGGATCGGCGGGGCTGGCGGCCGCCGACGCGCTTGGCCGGCGCGGCGTGTGGGTCGTCGTGCTTGAAAAGGAGCCGCGGATCGCCGAACCGTGGCGACGGCGGCACGAGAAGCTGACCCTCAACACGCATCGCGCGCTATCGGCCCTGCCCGGCCTTGCCTATCCGCCACGCACCGCCGCCTTTCCGAACAAGGATGCCATCGTCGGCTATCTCCAGGACTTTGCCCGCACCCGCGGCATAAGGGTCGAATTCGGCACCGCCGTCGAGCGGATCGAACGCAGAGGCAATGGCTGGCTCGTCCATACGGGCCAGGAAACGCTGAGCGCCCGCAATGTCATCGTCGCCACCGGCCGCGACCGCTTGCCATGGACGCCGGACTGGCAAGGCAAGGCGACTTTCACTGGCAAACTTGTCCACGCCGCCGATTTCGGCACAGCGCAGGACTATGTGGGCAAAAGCGTGCTGGTGGTCGGGGCCGGAAATTCCGGCTTCGACGTGCTCAACCACCTCGCCCGTGCCGACACCAAGGCCATCTGGTTGTCAGCCAGGCAGGGTCCGTCACTGATGCCGAAGCGGATCGGCAAGGTCGCGGTGGCGCGCTTCGGCGGTTTCATGGCGATGCTGCCGACTTGGATTGCCGATGCCGCGATTGCCGCGACGCAGCGGCTGGTGTTCGGCGACCTCACCCGCTTCGGCCTGCCGCCCGCGCCGAAGGGCGGCGCCAGCCGGCTCGGTGTCGAGCAGATCGCGATTGCCGTTGATGACGGCGCCGTCGCCGCGCTGAAGGCCGGACGGATTTCGGTGGTGGCGCCGGTGGCGGCTTTCGAAGGCGCTGGCGTGCGGCTGAACGACGGCACGGTGCTCGAGCCGGATGTGGTGATTGCGGCAACCGGCTATCGCACCGGCCTGGAGGCCATGCTGGGCGATCTCGGCGTGCTCGACGCCAAGGGCGTGCCGAAGGCCAATGGCGGCACCCCGAGCGGCCAGCCCGGCCTGCGGTTCATTGGCATGCGGCCAAGCCTGACCAGCTATTTTCACAGCGCCGGCCTGCAAGCCGAAGCGATTGCCCGTCAGATCGCCAAGGGGTTGTAGACGAGCGCTTCTGGACGGAGAACCACCGCACTTCGGGCTGCTGCTGTGGCGCGGACTGGTGGTTCAACGCATCTGCAAGACGGGATCGAATATCCTGGCGATTGGGCGAAACGCCATCCCGTCGTCATCCACGGGCGAAGCAAGGAGCGTAGCGACGCGGCGCAGGCCCGAGGATCCATGCCGTGACTTCTGAGCTACGCTGCGTTGCAGGTTCTGCTCCGCTGCTTCCACGGCCAAGGCATGATCCCTGGGTCTCCGCGACGGAGCTTCGCTCCTGCTTCGCCCAAGGACGACGAAGTTGAGATGCTTGCGGCCAACTTCCAAAGCAGGCGCTTGAACTCGTTCATTGCATTATTATATAACATGTTATACTTATCCAGGAGACGGACCACCCATGGAAGACATCATTCGATCCCTTGGCTATCTCACCCTCGGCAGCAGGCTGAAGCGCATCGGCGAGCAGTTGCAGGCCGATACGCAGCGCATGCTCGATGGGCTGGAGGTGCCGGTGCAGTCCAGCCAGTATCCTCTGCTGGCCGCGCTCGACCGGCTTGGGCCGCTGCCTGTCGGCGAACTGGCGCAGTCACTGGGGATCACCCAGCCGGGGGTGACGCGCAGCGTGGCGCTGCTGGCCGAGTTGGGGCTGGTCGAGGCCGCGCCATCGGACGACGACCAGCGCCGCAGGATGATCTCGCTGACCGCGAACGGCCAGCGCCTGGTCGACAAGGCGAAGCGGAACGTTTGGCCGCGCATCGAGAACGCCGTTGCCGACTTGTGCAAAGGCCTTGCAGGGCCGCTTCTCGAACAACTCTCGGCAATGGAGGACGGCCTGGCGGCGGCCCCGCTCGATCGTCGTGTGAAGCAGGATGCTGCGCCATGAGCCATGTCCTCGATCGTCCGGTCTGGAGCGCGCTCGACACGCGGCATCGGATCTTTGCGTATGGCGACAGGCTCGCCAGGCGCTATCCCTCCTCGATCGTCCCCTTCGCGGCTTCCGGGGCAGACGGCGCTGAGAGCCTGCAGGCGCTCGCAAGCCTCATTCCTGCAGGTGAGAGCGTGTTCATGCTCCAGGCGGACCCCATTGCCTTGCCGCCGGAACTGACCGCGACCGTGACCGCCTTCGGCGTTCAGATGGTTGCCGAGGCGCCATTGCCTTCCGTGTCGGACGAGCGTGTGCAGCAGCTGACGCAGGACGACGCGGCCGAGATGCTTGCTTTGGCGTCACTGACCAAGCCCGGCCCGTTCACGCTCAAGGCGCTGAGCCTCGGCGAGTTCTGGGGCGTGAAGATCGGCGGCCGGCTGGCGGCGATGGCCGGCGAGCGCATGAAGCAGCCCGGCTACAGCGAACTCAGCGGCGTCTGCTCGCATCCCGAATTTCGCGGCAGCGGCCTCGGCCGGCTGCTGTCGGTGTTCGTGGCCAACCGAATTTTTGCGCGCGGCGAAATTCCCTACCTGCATGCCTATGCCAGCAATGCCGGCGCGGTCCGGTTGTACGAGTCCATCGGCTTCAGGCTGAGGGCAGAGATGAATGTGGCCGTCGTGCAGCGCGCCAGCTAGAGGCCTTTGTTTTTTACCCAATTCCGGACGGAAACCGCTTCACACTTTTCTGGAATTGCTCCAGGCCGCCTTGCAGGCCTCAGGCTGATTTCGGCTCCAACCGGCGGAAACCCACGGTTTCCATAAGCATATCTTCCTCGACCATGCCGGCATTGTGCAGCGCAAGCAGGTTCAGCGCGATCTCCCGCGCATCCGCGGAATCGGGATGCACGTCGCGCCTGCGGCAGGCTTCGTCGAACACGCGTTGCAGCCTGGCGATGTCGTCGGGTTTCAGCAGGCCACGGTCATAGACGGACTTTGGCATCGCAGTCTCCTCCAGAAGACGTAGGACGCCATGTTTAAAAGTCCATTCTTTTCTAATGCTTGAGCGCAGCTGCCTGGGTTTGCACGAATCCGACCGAGCGTGGCAGTCAGACCGCGATCGCGCTGCCATTCATTCAGCACCTCGGCCGTGGCCTGTTCCGCCGCAGTCTGCTTGACGTGCCGCCACGCTTGCGAAACAAGAGCTGCCACAAAGGACAGCGAGGCACAAAAGTGAGTTTCTGGGGACTGGCGCAGCTCGTCATTTCGACGGTGATCTTCCTGCTGGCGGCCATCGCGGCCAAGCAATGGGGGCTGGCGCCAAGCCTTGGCAAGATCGTGCTGACACTGGCGCTCTATACGGCGGGCAATCTGATGATGCTGCGGCTGGTTCGTGAGTTCGGCATGTCGGTGTCGTTCAGCCTGTCGGCGGTGATCCAGCTGGTGGCGGTCAATGTGGTGGCGCTGGTGTTCTTCGGCGAACGCGTCAATGCCTTGCAGGCGACCGGCATCGTGCTGGCCATCGCGGCGGTGGTGCTGATCTCGCTCGGGCCTTACCTGCAGGGGCGACTGTAATCCGATGAAGACCCCGCGTGCGTTCACCAACTGGCTTGAATTTCCGGTGCTGCTGGCCGGGCTGGTGATAGCCGCCGGGCTGTGGGGCTTCGAGGAACTGATGGAGGTGGCGCGGGCCACCACGCCGCACGCTTTCGATACTGAGATCCTGCTCGCTTTCCGAAAAGTGGGTCAGCCGGATGTTCCCGTCGGCCCGGCATGGCTGGAAGGCGCGATGCGCGACATCACCAGCCTCGGCAGCTCCAGCGTGCTGGTGCTGATCGTAACGGCGGTGATCGTCTACCTCCTGCTGATCCGTAGGCCGAGGACGGCGCTGCTGATCTTTGTCGCGATGGCTGGCGGGCAGCTGCTGTCGACCTTGCTCAAGGCCGGCATCGACCGGCCGCGCCCCGATCTTGTCTCGCACCTGGCCAACGAGACGTCGCTGTCGTTTCCCAGCGGCCACGCCATGCTGTCGGCGGTGACCTATCTCACGCTGGGCTCGCTGGCAGCGCGCTTCCTGCCGGGACGAACGACGAAAATCTATGTCCTCAGCCTGGCGGTGCTGGTAACGCTGCTGGTCGGCGTCAGCCGCGTCTATCTCGGCGTCCACTGGCCTTCCGACGTGCTGGCCGGATGGTGCGCCGGCTTCACCTGGGCGACGCTGTGCTGGCTGGCGGCGCGAATGCTGCAGCGGAACAAGGCGGTGGCCGATGGCAACGAGCCCGAAGACTGACGATCCGGAGCGACATTCAAATCAGCCGGTTGATCAGCCCGTGTCCGCAGCCTGCCAGCAGAAAAACCGCCGACAGCAAGGCTGCCGACGTCGTCAAGGTCCTGAAAATCTTCAACTGATATTTCCCCGCCAATAAGAGCCAAGGCGGTTAACGTAGCATGCTCATCCCGTATCCCGCCATCCGGCTTTGTGGAGAGATCATGTTTCATGTATGCTTTATGATGGTTGAAACATCACTATGATTGTATTACACGTCGTCTCCGCAGACTCAGACGGGGGTTCCGACCGATGATCACTGCCGCCCAGATGCGCGCCGCGAGGGCGCTGGCCGGCATCGATCAGAAGACGCTCGCCGAGCGTGCCGGCGTTTCGCTTCCGACAATCCAGCGCATGGAAGCGAGTGACGGCGTGGTCAGGGGTGTGGTCGATACGCTGATGAAGGTTATCCAGGCTCTCGACGAGGCCGGGGTGGAGCTCATCGGCGAGAACCAGACCAGCGAGCGCGGCGGCCGGGGCGTGCGCCTCAAGCCGGTCGCGCCGCCGGACCCGCAAGGCTGAGCCGGCATATAGTCGCGACGGCGACCGCCGACAGTCCTGCCGACGATCCCGCCGCCTTCACGCAAGCGGAAGGCATTCCATGGATCAGATCCGGCGGGCAGTGCATCAACCGGCCCAGAAGTCGGCAAAGCCGACATTTTCAGAGCTGTTCACGCCCAAGCTGGTGACGGTCTGGCGCGAAGGTTACCGCCTGCCGCAGTTCAAGGCCGACTTCATGGCCGGGCTGACCGTCGCTATTGTCGCGTTGCCGCTGTCGATGGCGATTGCGATTGCTTCGGGCGTGACGCCGGAGCGCGGCCTGTTCACGGCTATTGTCGGCGGCTTCATCGTCTCGGCGCTCGGCGGCAGCCGCTTCCAGATCGGCGGCCCGGCCGGCGCCTTCATCGTGCTGGTGGCGGCGACGGTGCAGCGCGAAGGCGTCGATGGGCTGCTGCTGGCGACGATGATGGCCGGCATCTTCCTGCTCGCCATCGGCTATCTCCGGCTCGGAACCTATATCAAATTCATCCCTTACCCGGTGACAGTCGGCTTCACCGCCGGCATCTCGATCATCATCTTCTCCGGCCAGATCGTCGAACTGTTCGGGCTGAGGCTTGCCGGGCCGGAGCCCGGGCCGCTGCTGCCGAAACTAATGGCGATCGGCCACGCGGCCGGCACGCTCAATATCTCGGCAACGCTGGTGGCGGCGCTGACCATCGCCACCATCGTCGGGGTGAAGCGCTGGCGGCCCGGCTGGCCGGGCATGCTGATCGCCGTCGGACTGGCCTCCCTTGTCGTGGCGCTGCTTTCGCTGCCGGCGGAAACGATCGGCACCCGCTATGGCGGCATTCCGCGCAGCCTGCAATTTCCGGCGCTGCCGGCGCTCAGCCTCGACAAGGCGCTTGCGGTGCTGCCGGATGCGGTGGCCTTTGCGCTGCTCGGCGCCATCGAATCGCTGCTGTCGGCCGTGGTCGCCGACGGCATGACCGGGCGGCGGCACCGTTCCAATTGCGAGCTTGTCGCGCAAGGCTTTGCCAACATCGCGTCTGCCCTGTTCGGTGGCATCTGCACCACCGGCACCATCGCCCGCACCGCCACCAATGTGCGGGCCGGCGCGCATGGGCCGGTTTCCGGCATGCTGCATTCGCTTTTTCTGCTGGTCTTCATGCTGGTGGCCGCACCAATGGCGAGCTACATCCCGCTTGCCGCCCTTGCCGGGGTGCTGGCGGTTGTCTGCTGGAACATGTTCGAGAAGCAGGCCTTCGCCACGTTGCTGCGCGCTTCGCGCGGCGACGCCCTGGTGCTGATGGCAACCTTCCTGATCGTCGTCTTCCGCGATCTCACCGAAGGCATCGTCGTCGGCTTCGCGCTAGGCTCGATCCTGTTCATCGACCGCATGGCCAAGTCGATCGCCGTGGAGGCGGATTTGCCGCTGGTGCAGGACGATGTCGCCGACAGCAGCGGCCGCGCCTACGATGCAAGCGAGGCAAGCGACGCCGACACCGTCGTCTATCGCATCTCCGGCGCCTTCTTCTTCGGCGCCGCCTCGACTGTCGGCACGGTGCTCGACCGCATCGCCGACCAGCGCAAGAACTTCATCCTCGATTGCTCGGCGGTGCCGTTCTTCGATTCCACCGCGGCCAATGTCATCGAGGGCGCGGCGCACAAGGCGAAGCGCGCAGGGGTGCGTTTCATCATCGCCGGTGCCTCGCCGCAGACACGGCGCATGCTGATCAACCACGGCGTCAAGCGGCCGCTGGTGACCTTTGCCGCCTCGATCAAGGATTCGCGGGCGCAACTCAAAGCCGCGCCCGCTGGCTGAGCCGGCAAGTGTGCGCCGTCAGTCCAGGCTCAGCACCGCGATCTCGCCCTCGTTCATCAGCGGCACGAAAATCCGCGTGCCGTCTGTGCCGATATCGGCGCTGCCCGGCTTGAACTGCTCTACAGCCTCCGGCGCCTCGCCGACTTTGTACCGATAGAGCGTGCCGGTCATGAAGGCGGTGGCGTAGATGCTGTCGCCGATGGCGACGACGCCGTCGAGGTCGGCAAAGTTTTGTGCGCCAGGCAGCGGCGTCACGGCTTTCGTCGCGAGATCGACCGACAGCAGGCCCCCGGGCGCGGCAGTGCTGAAGTCCGGCTTGATGCCCTTGCCCCAGGACGCCACGATCAGCCGATCGCGATCGGCAAAGATGCCGTTGGGTGCGGCGAGCTTCGCATCCTTCACGAACAGTTCCGGCTTGTCGCCGTCAATGCGGTAGATCGCATCGGCCAGCATGTCGGTGACATAAACCTTGCCCGAACCGTCCGATGTCACGTCATTGAGGAAAACGGCGCCGGGCACATTGATGGTCGAGATGAGCTTGCCGCTGGCGAGATCGACGATGCGCACCTTGGTGATATCGGCGACGTAGAGCTTGCCGCCGGAGATCGCCGAGCCTTTTGGTGCATCCATGCCGTCGGTCCAGTGCCGGCTAACGACCTTGCCGTCCAGCGACAGCACCGAGAGATAGCCGTTGCCGTCGGCCTCCCCGGGATTGCCGACGATGTTGGAGACGATGATGCGATTGTTGGCGGCGTCGAACAGCGCCGATTCCGGTTGCTCGAAGCCCGAGGCGCGCCAGAGTTCGGCGGCCTCGGCCGCAGATGCGAGCGCGATACCGAAGGCGGCGACGCAAATCGAGGTGATGAGGGTTTTCATGGCCAGGTCTCCTGTGATGGATGGCGGAGAGCTAGGAGTTTCGATACTTTTCCGGAAGGACGATTCGAGCTAGTATCGGAAACCGATACGAAATGGCGCAAAAGAGGTGCATTCCATGAACGGCCTGATTTTCGAGGCGCTGAAGCGGACGCTGAAGGCCAAGGGCGTCACCTATCGTGAGCTTGCCGGGCGGATGGGCGTTTCCGAGCCGACGGTCAAGCGCATCTTCCACGAGCGCAACTGCAAGCTCGACCGTCTCGTCGGGATCTGCGCTGCCGCCGGCGTCGAGCTGGAAAACGTGCTGGGGTCGATGAACCGGGGGCCGGGACCGGTCAACCGCATCGCGCCGGAGGTCGAGCGCAAGCTTGCCGGACGGCCGGCGTTGCTGTTCATCTTCGTCATGCTGTCGGAGAAATTCACGCCCGAGGGCGTCATGCGCTCGCAGGGCTTGAGCGAAGCGTCGATGTTCCTCTACCTGCGCGATCTCGAAGCGCTCGGCCTCATTGCGCTGGGCAGCGGGCTGTCGGCACGGCTGCTGGTCGACACACCGATCCAGTGGAATTTCGAAGGGCCGCTCAGGCCGCTGTTCGAGATGACAAACAAGAATTTCATCGGCTGGGCGATCACCGATCTGGAGCGGGAAGCGACCTTCGTCTCTTTCTCCAGGCGGATGCGGCCGGAGACGGCGGAGATGGTGAAGCGCGAGGCGGAGGAACTGGCCGAGCGCGCCAAACTGCTCGCCCATCACGACCAGCACACGACGCCGGAAGACGGGCTGACCGGCTACAAATGGACATTTGCTTTTGGCGCAACCCCGTTTCCGGCGATCATGCCGATCGGCCCGCACCCCAGGGATGCCGGTGCGTCCGACCGGCCCACCGCTCCGGCAAAGGGACGCCGCCCGTTGCCGGCCTGACTGGGCCATCATCCGAGCAGGATTGCATCTGGCGGCTGAGCTTGTCGCGCTCCAGTCCGGAGGTGCTTCAAAAATGAAGCCACATTCATGATAGAGTTCGCGCGCTGATTTGCCAGACTGCACGGGGCGGGTTTGCCGAATGCGTGACCGTCCCCGCAAAATCGAAGTGATCCTATGCCGACCGCGCCAACACTTGAACTTCGCCGCTATTCGCGCCTGAAAAATTTGCGGGAGCGCGCAGAACGCCAGGGTGCTGCATTGCAGTTCTGGGCGCGCACGGCATCGCTCGCCGTGATCTCCTGCTTCTTTTCATTGATCAGCCGCTGGGATGCCTCGCTGCTCTTCGTGCTGGCGGGCCTAGCGCTGTTCCAGCTCGTCGGCCTGATCCAGTTTCGCTTTGCGCGCCGTCGCAACGCGCCATGGTGGATCGGTTACCTCGTCGGTACGCTGGACATCATTCTGTTGACCGTTCTGCTGGTAACGCCCAACCCGTTTTCCCTCGAGGTCGCGCCGGCCGCGATGCAACTGCGCGAGGGCAGCTTCAAATTCCTGCTGATTTTCGTATGCCTTGGCGCGCTGACCCTTTCGACACGATTGGCGCTCTATCTCGGCGCGCTCGCGGCCTTGACGTGGACGATCGGGGTGGGATGGGTGGTTTTTCATGCGGGAACCGTCATTCCGGCAACGAACCTCTATTCGCTGCCGATGACAGAGCGACTGAATCTCTATCTCAACCCCAATTTCGTCGATACGTTCGCGCAGGCGACCAATGTGTTGGTTGTGCTGATTATCGGCGCGATCATGGCGCTGGTCGTCTCTCGTTCCCGGCATCTGTCGGAAGACTATGTCAAGGCAGAGCGCGCCCGCGCCAATCTCGCCCGGCATTTTTCGCCCAATGTCGTCGACCAGCTCGCCTCGGATGACGAGCCCTTCGGTCCGGTCCGCCGGCAGGATATCGCGGTGCTGTTCGCCGACATCGTCGGCTTCACACACTATTCCGAGGATCATCCGGCCGAAGCAGTGTTCGAACTACTGCGTCAGTTCCACCGTCGCATGGAGCAGGTCGTTTTCGACCACCATGGCACCGTCGACAACTATATCGGCGATTGCATCATGGCGACCTTCGGGGTTCCGCAGGCCAGCCATGACGACGCAACCCGGGCCATCCGGTGCGCTGAAGCGATGATCGCCGCTATCGAAGACTGGAATGTCCAGCGTGTGTCCAGGGGATATCCGCCGCTGGACGTTCGGATCGGTGCACAATATGGCGCCGTCGTCCTCGGCGCGGTCGGCAGCGAGCGCAACCTGTCCTTCGCGGTGGTGGGCGACACCGTCAACGTCGCCAGCCGTTTGCAGGCGCTCTGCCGGGAGCTTCAGGCGAATATTTGCTTTGGGTCACGACTGATCGAGGCCGCGAAGGCGGAATCGCTCGGGACACAGCTGAATGCGCGCGATCATGGACCGGTTAGCATCCGCGGCCGGGACGAACCGGTCCATGTCTGGGTCGAACACAGGGCCGAAAACCAGGGCGCCATCGCGGTTTCGGCGTGATGCAGGCCGCCATGTGAGACGCCTGCACCTCATGACTCAGGCCGAAGCCATCACGTGTCTGAGGCGATTGCGCCAGCCTTCGCGGCTGCGGCGTCGGTGCCTGCCTTGTCCTCCCAGGTCACCGCGCGGTAGTCGAAACCAAATTCCAGCGTCGGTTTCACGATGCGGAAGAAGGGCGACAGGTCGAAGTCGCGCGGCGTGTAAAGCGAGTGGTGGCGGATGTGCAGGATTTCGCGGCGCGAATAGTTCGACTGCGCCGAGGCGCGGCCGGGCGCGCGGGTGATCTCGGGCAGGATCGGGTAGCGGATCTCGCCATAGGCTTCGGCGATCAGCGTCGAGCAAATGGCGCGCGTCGGATCGCCGGAACCGAAAGCCAGCATGCGGCGGCGCCAGCGCACCGGCACCGGCGGCGTCGGCAGGAAAAAGCGCAGCATGTCGAAAATGTTCTTGAGATCGTATTTCAGGCCGAGCTTGCCGATCATGAAGGCGACGACATGGTCGCGGTCTTCCGGGGTCAGCCCGCTCGCCCGGCAGATACGGGTGTTGTAGGTGCGGTAGCGCGACAGCGGCACGGCGACACAGCCTTCGCCGAGCGTCACTTCGATCAGCCGACGCCGTTCCGATCCGTCCTCCGGCTCGGACAAGGCATCGCCGATATAGAAGGCCGCATGCGACCAGGTCGACTGGGTCAGGTATTTGATCGCCGCCGAGATCTTCTGGTTGCCTTCGATGAGCAGGATGTCGCCGGGCTCGAGCGTGCGCCGCAACGTCTCGGCGTCGGACGGCGTGTAGGGCTCATAGCCCGAGGATTCGTCCTGCAGCCGGCCGGCAAGCCAGCGGCCAAGTCGGTCGAGAAGCGTGTCGCGCGGCGCGGTCATGGTAAAGTGTGACTAGCACGAGGTGACGTCCTCGGCCATGATCAACCGACCGGGACCTCTTTCGACAATACCGGGCCGGCGAGGTCGTCGCGCGCATTGCGCGCGAGTTTCTTTGTCGAGCGCTTGGGGCTGTCGCCGAACAGCTCGGCCGCTCCGGCGAGGCAGCTCTTCTTCAGGCTTTTTTCCGAGCGCTTCAAAAGCTTGCCAAGAAGCCTTGTGTCCTGCGCATCGCCGAGCGGCTCACCGTCGGCCTCGAGCAACACGCGCATGACGAAGACGTCGTGCAGTTCGCCGAGCCTTTCGCCCAGTTCGTCGACCGCCTTGCGCCGCACCTTGATCGGCGTCGGCCACAGCCGGCCGAGCAGCGACAAATGCATCGAGTGGGTCTTGGCAGCCTTGCGCAGATCGTGGAAATCCTCTGCTTCGCCGCGCGATCCCGCCCGGTCCAGCGCCTTCCTGGCCCGGCGCAAGGTCTTGCGAGCGCCTTCCGCAAGCACATCGGCTGCATGCTCAGGCAGATCGGGGAGCAGCAGCCGCTCGATCCGGATCAGGCCTTCCTCGCAGGCGGCGGTGGCCGCGCCTATGGCGGCGTCGAGACCAGCCCCGGCATGGATTTCATGCTGGCGGGCGATAAGCCGGTCGCGCACGCTGTCGAGGCCGCCGCCGGCAACCTGCTCGGGAAAGGCGGCTGCCAGCCGGTCGACGGTCTCGACCAGCGCGGTCGCCTCGCGCGGCCCGGCAAGCAGCGCCGCCACCTGACGGTAGCATTGGTTCTCAGTCCGACAGAATGTTTCATTTCCGGAACGGACCAGCCGCAGCAAGGCGCGCGCGCTCTTCAGCCGCTTGCGGCATTTGTGCAATGCCTGCTCCGGCTGGTCGCGCGCGACGGCCAGATGGGCAAGCGCCTTGCCGATCTCCTCGCCAAGGATACGCCTGACCTCGCCGGTCAGCGGCAGGCGCGGATCGATGCGAAAGCTCATGCGGCGATCTCCGGAATCCCCCTAGAGCATGATGCCGAAAAGTGTGAAGCGGTTTTCGGACGACATCATGCTCCATCTCTTTTGATTTAGAGCCGGATTCCGATTTTAGGTCGACCCGACCTAAAATCATCCGGCTCTAGGGCGAGCGACGCGTTGTAAAATCTCTGCTCGCCGGTCACTTCGCGGCCGAGCCAATCAGGCAGCATTTCGTCAGGTACATCCTCCGGCGTCTCCAGTTCGGCCACCACAAGGCCGGCTAGGATCCCGCCGAAAACATCGACTTCGTAGAGATAGCCGCGATGCCTAACATGGTGGCGTGTCTTCTCGATGACATGTCCGATGGCGAAGGCCAGCATCTCCTCGGCATCAGTCAGAGGAATTTCATATTCGTATTCGTCGCGCTCGCGGATCTTGCTGCCGAATTTGAGCGTCAGCTTCGCCGAACTGCCGTCGCTGATGCGCACGCGCACGGTGCGGCCAGGTGCTGCGGCAAGATAGAACTGGCGAATGCGTATATTCGCCTCGGCCATTTCTAGCCATTCGGCGCTGGAGACCAGGAACTTGCGTTCGACTTCCTTGCCCATGGCCGCGCACTAAAGCGTCTGCGGCGCGACATGGCAAGCGGCCGTAGACAATCAATTTGACTTTAATCAATCGTTTGATTAAACAGGCCACATGATCAAATCCGCGCCCAACAAAATGCCTCGCCAGGAGACATCGCCCGCCGAGCAGACGCGCGCCGCACTGGTGCTGGCCGCGCTCAAACTGTTTGGGCGGCAGGGCTTCGACGGCACCTCGACGCGCGAGATCGCGGCGGAGGCGAAGGCCAACATCGGCTCCATCGCCTATCATTTCGGCGGCAAGGAAGGGCTGCGCGGGGCCGCCGCCGACCACATCGTTGAGACCATCCAGGCGGTTGCCGGCCAGGCGCTCGGCGGCATGCAGCTGCAAGGTCAAGCCAGTTCAGAGACGGCGCGGGCGCAGCTCTCGACCGCATTGGAGCGGATGGTAGGATTTGTCGTCGCCAGGCCGGAGGCGGGCGAGATCGTACAATTCGTACTTAGAGAGTTGTCGCATCCGACGGCCGCCCTCGACCGCATCTATGACGGGGTGTTCGAACCGACGCATCGCCGCCTCTGCCAGATCTGGGAACAGGCGACGGGCGAGCCGGCCGAGAGCGAGGCCACCAAGCTCGTGGTCTTCACGCTGATCGGCCAGGTCATCTATTTCCGCATCGGCCGCGAAGCAGTGATGCGTCGTATGGGCTGGCGCGAGATCGGTAACACCGAAGCCGCCAAGGTGGTGGCGGCGGTCACAAGCAATCTTGGCGCCATACTGGCGGCCCGAAATCCGGTCGCCCGCAAGGAGGGCAAGCGATGAGTTTTCTCTGTTCCCTGCCGCTCGCAGCCCAGCTGTTCGGCGCCTGCGCGCCGGCAGCGCCGCTTGCCGTCGGCTATGTCGAGGGCGACTATGTCTTGCTGGCGCCGATCGAAGTGGCGCAGGTCGAGACCGTCGCGGTCAAGCGCGGCGACCGTGTTGTATCAGGCACGCCGGTGGTGACTCTCGAAAGCGCCGACGCAAAAATCGCCGTCGCCCAGGCAGAGGCCGCGCTCGCCCAGGCGCAGGCGCAGCTGGCCGACCTGCAGATCGGCAAGCGGCCGGAGGAGATCGCGGTGCTGAAGGCCGAGGTCGACATGGCCAAGGCCCAGGCCACGGATGCCAAGCGCAAATACGACCGCGCCGCCGACCTGTTCAAGCGCGGTGCCGGCACGCAGGCCGACTACGACACCGCCGCCGCGACGCTGGAGACCGCCAATGCGCAGGTCGGCCAGGCGCAGGCCAACCTCGCCGTCGGTGGTCTGCCTGCGCGTCCCGAAACGATCAAGGCGGCAGACAATCAGGTCAAACAGGCACAGTCGGCGTTGAAGCAGGCTGAGTGGCGGCTATCGAAGCGCGTGCTGGCGGCACCCTCGCCCGGCCGCATCAATGACGTCATCCGCAATCCCGGCGACACCGCCGGTCCGACCGCGCCTGTCATTTCGATGTTGCCGGACGGTGCGGTAAAGCTCAGCGTCTATGTCCCGGAAAGTGCGTTCTCGTCGATCAAGGTCGGCACGCTGCTTGTCGTCCATTGCGACGGCTGCGGGCCGGAGGTGAAGGCGCGCGTCAGCTATGTCTCGCCCGACCCGGAATTCACCCCGCCGGTGATCTACTCGCTCGAGAACCGGCAGAAGCTGGTCTACCTCGTCGAGGCGCGGCCTGAGGGCAAGGCGCAAGCGCTGCAGCCGGGACAGATCGTCGATGTCGAGCTGGCGGCCTCCGCAAAATGAACGCCATCGACGTTCATGGCTTGGTCAAGCGTTTCGGCGACAAGACTGTCGTCGACCATGTGACGATGACGGTGGCCGAGGGCGAGATCGTCGGCTTTCTCGGGCCCAACGGGTCCGGCAAGACGACGACCATCCGCATCATGTGCGGCCTGCTGACGCCCGACGAGGGCGAAGGTACGGTGCTGGGTTTCAACATCCGCACCGAGTCGCTCCGCATCAAGCGCGAAGTCGGCTACATGACGCAGAAATTCTCGTTCTACGAGGATTTGACGATCGGCGAGAATCTCGAATTCGTGGCGCGGCTCTACCGGCTGAAGCCGGTCGAGGAGCATGTGTCGAAAACGCTGGAAGAGCTTGGCCTGACGAGCCGCCGCAACCAGCTCGCCGGCACGCTGTCGGGCGGCTGGAAGCAGCGGCTGGCACTGGCCGCCTGCATCATGCACAAGCCGAAGCTGCTGCTGCTCGACGAGCCGACCGCCGGCGTCGATCCGAAGGCGCGGCGCGAATTCTGGGACGAGATCCACCGGCTGGCGAGCGGCGGTCTGACCGTGCTGGTCTCCACCCATTACATGGACGAGGCCGAGCGCTGCCACCGCATCAGCTACATCTCCTACGGCAAGATGCTGGCCACCGGCACGGTGGACGAGGTGGTGACGAATGCCGGTCTGACCACCTTCGTGCTGCAGGGACCGCGCCTCGACCAGGTCGCCGATGCACTCAGGGACCGGCCCGGCGTCGACCAGGTGGCGCCGTTCGGCGCGACGCTGCATGTCGTCGGCTCCGACAAGGCAAAGCTCGAAAAGGCGCTCGCCGATGTCGAGAAGGAGCACAAGGGTGTCAGCGTAAAACCCGGCGAGACCAGCCTTGAGGACGTCTTCATCCAGTTCATGTCCGGCTCGAAGGACAATATGGCATGAACAGCGTCTTCTCCTTCGCAAGGCTAGGTGCGCTGCTGATCAAGGAATTCATCCAGATGCGGCGCGACCGCATCACCTTCGCCATGATGCTGGGCGTGCCGCTTTTGCAGCTGGTGCTGTTCGGCTACGCCATCAACAACGATCCCAAAAGCCTGCCTGCCGCACTGGTGGCGACCAGCAACGACCCCTACACCCGCGCCATTGTCGCGGCCCTGCAGACGACCGGCTACTACCGCTTCGACCATGTCGCGCAAAGTGCCGAGGATGCTGAATTCCTGATGGCGCGCGGCGATGTCGCCTTCGTCGTCACCATCCCGGCCGATTTCGGCCGCCGGGTGGAGCGCGGCGACAATCCGCAGATCCTGATCGAGGCCGACGCAACCGACCCGGCCGCCGCCAGCGGCGCCATCTCGACGCTAAGCAAAGTGGCCAGCCAGGCGCTGCTTCGGGCGCAAGGCATGCAGGAGGCGGCGAGTGAGGCCGCCAGGGGCCAGCTCGATGTGGTGGTGCACCAGCGCTACAATCCGGAAGGCATCTCGCAATACAACATCGTGCCCGGCCTGCTCGGCGTCATCCTGCAGATGACCCTGGTGATGATGACCTCGATCGCGCTGACCCGGGAGACCGAGCGCGGCACTATGGAAAACCTGCTCGCCATGCCGTCCAGCCCGTTCGAGATCATGCTGGGCAAGGTGCTGCCCTATCTGGTGGTCGGCGGCGTCCAGGTGGTGGTGGTGCTGGCGGCGTCGAAGCTTCTGTTCGCCATTCCTTTCACCGGCTCGATGTCGCTGCTGCTTACCGCCGTATTGGTGTTCGTGCTGGCGCTGGTGCTGCTTGGCTACACCATCTCGACCATCGCCCGCACGCAGATGCAGGCGCTGCAGCTGACCTTCTTCTTCTTCCTGCCGTCGATCCTGCTGTCCGGCTTCATGTTCCCCTATCGCGGCATGCCGGGCTGGGCGCAGACCTTCGGCGAGATTTTCCCGCTGACGCATTTTCTGCGCATCACCCGCGCGGTGATGCTGAAGGGCGCTGAACTGCCGGCGGTTGCGGGCGAGATCGCCTGGCTGGTCGGGTTCGTGGCCTTGTTTGCCGGCGTCGCATTGGTGCGGTTCAGGCGCACGCTCGACTGAGCGTTCAGGAATTGACCGATCGCGGACCGCTGACGAACGGGCTGCCCCTGACATAGAACCGCAGCGGGCGGTCCGCATCCTTCGTGATGCCGATGCGGATGCCTTGGCCGATGTCGCTGGCCTGATGCTCGTCGGCTGCCAGCCATAGCGGGCCTTGGCGGCACAGATCGAGGCCGTCCAGCGAACGGTCGATCCGCAATGCCTGGGCGAGCCGCCCCGGCCCGCGCGCCAGGTCGCGCAGGCGCTCCACGCCCCGGTTCAGCCGCATGATGGCGATGCCTTCGAGCGGCTCCAGCGCCCGGATCAGCACGCCGGTGCCGGTGCCCGGCCCCTCGCTCGAGACATTGAGCATCCAGGAGACCCCATAGGCGAGGTAGACGTAGGCGTGTCCGGGCCCGAGGAACAGCGAACGGTTGCGCGGCGTCATGCCGCGATAGCCGTGCCCGGCGGCGTCGCCGGTGACATAGGCCTCGGTCTCGACGATACGGCCGCTGACGATGCCTTCCGGCAGCTCCCGCACCACGAGCTTGCCGATGAGATAGCGGGCGAGATCGGCCGTATCATCAGGCAGTTCGGCACGATCGAGCGGATGGTGGCCGGTCATGCTACCGCCGCCGTGTTTCAAGGTATCCGTTCGACCCATTGCGCGCGCGACTGCCCCGGCTCGAACGGATCGCCGAAATACTGGGTCTCGCGAACCACCTTGCCATCGACGAACTCCATGATGCTCACCGTATAGGACGGAATCCCGTCATAGGTCAGGACATATTCGGTGATCCAGAGGTCGCCTGACCCGGTGATCCGCCGCACGGCAAAGCGCTTCCGGTTGGGCTGCGTGGCGCGCGACGACTGGATGTTGTGCCGTCCGCTGATGCGCTCGCCTGATTGCGGATAATCGAGCACCGCGTCCTCGCGATAGATCTGATGCTCCGTCTCGAGATCATTGGCATCGGAGGCAGCCCAATGGCGCTCGAGAGCCGCCCTTATCTCAGCGTCTGCCATATCGGTTCTCAGGCCGCGGCCATGATCTCGGCATAGGTGGTGAAATCGACATTGCCGCCTGACAGCACGACGGCGACGCATTTGCCCGACAGTTCGATCTCGCCTGACGAGAGCGCCGCCAGCGCCACGCAGCCGCCGGGTTCGACCACCAGCTTGAGATGGGCCATGGCGTCGCGCACCGCCTGTGCGGCCGCCTTGTCGGAGACGGCGATGGCGCCGGCGAGGTTCTTGCGGTTGATCTCGAAGGTGATGGCACCGGGCTCTGCGGTGAGGATGGCATCGCAGATCGAACTGTGGCCGGGCTCGTTGGAAACCCTTTTTCCTTCGATCAGCGAGCGGCGGGTGTCGTCGAAATGCTCGGGCTCAACGGCCCAGACTGCTGTGGCCGGCGAGGCATCCTTGACGGCGATCGAAATGCCGCTCGTCAGGCCGCCGCCTCCACAGGGAATGACGACCGCATCGAGGCTGACGCCGAGCGCTTTTGCCTGGCGCATCAGTTCGAGACCGATCGTGCCCTGGCCGGCGATGATGGCCGGATCGTCGAAAGGAGGCACCAGCACCATGCCCTTGTCCATGTAGGGTCGCACCACCGTCATGCGGTCGTCGCGAAAGCGGTCGAACGGCACCACTTCTGCGCCCATCTTGCGAACATTGGCGATCTTCATCGCCGGCGCGTCGGCCGGCATGGCAATGACCGCCTTGACGCCGAACATGGCAGCCGCCGCGGCGACGCCCTGAGCATGGTTGCCTGAGGAGAAGGCGACGACGCCGCGGCTGCGCTCTTCTTCGCTCAGCGAAGACAGTTTGTTGTAGGCGCCGCGGAATTTGAACGAGCCGGTGCGCTGCAGCGTCTCCGGCTTGAACAGGATGCGGCCGCCGAAGCGTTTGTTGAGTTCCAGCGATTCGATCAAGGTCGTTTCGGCGATCAGGCCGGAGAGCCGCGCGGCGGCGGCATGGATGTCGGCGATGCCGGGAAGCGTGGTCATGGCGAAGTCCTGAAAGGGATGAGATCGGCGCATGGTGCACGCAAAGGCAGGCCACGCACCAATGAAAAAATGTGACCGTTACAAAGTTTGGCGGGCATGAGCGGCGACGAGGGTCAAACTGGCCCACCTCTCCCGCCTTTATCCGCCGGGCCGTATCGGCTAAGGGCGGGGGAGCAGAATCCCGGACCGCCAGACATGACCGCCAAGCCAAAACCCCTGTTCCTCGGTATCGACACCGGTGGCACCTATACCGATGCCGTGCTGTGGTCGGAACAAGGCGGGCCAAAAGGCAAGGTGCTGGCCAAGGCCAAGGCGCTGACCACGCGGCACGATCTTGCCGTCGGCATTTCCGGCGCGGTCGATGCGGTGCTGGGAAAATCGGCCACCGATCCGGCCGCGATCAAACTCGTGTCGATGTCGACGACGCTCGCCACCAATGCGCTGGTCGAGGGCCAGGGTGGGCGTGTGGCGCTCATCATGATCGGCTTTACCGGGGCCGACCTTGCGCGCGACGGGCTGAAGACGGCGCTCGGCACCGATCCGGTGGTGTTTTGTCCGGGCGGCCATGACGTGCACGGCAATGCGGCCAAGCTCGATCTGTCGGGGCTGGAAGCAGCACTCCCTGAACTCGGCGCCTCGGTGTCGGGCTTTGCCGTGTGCGCCTATTTCGCCACCCGCAACCCGGCGCATGAACTCGCCGCGCGCGACCTCATCCGCGAAAAGACCGGCCTGCCGGTGACCGCCAGCCATGAATTGTCGGCCAAGCTCGGCGGTCCGCGTCGCGCGCTCACCACCTTGCTCAACGCCAGGCTGATCTCGATGATCGACCGGCTGGTGGCGGCAACCGAAGGATTTTTGGAAGCCCGCAACATCGCAGCGCCCTTGATGGTGGTGCGCGGCGATGGCGCGCTGGTTTCGGCGGCGTTTGCCCGCCAGCGGCCGATCGAGACCATCCTCTCCGGCCCGGCCGCCAGCCTGGTCGGCGCCCGCCACATGACGGGCCTGGACAACGCCATGGTGTCGGACATTGGCGGCACCACCACCGATGTCGCCGTGCTCGACGGCGGCCGTCCTCGGCTCGATCCCGAAGGCGCCACCGTCGGCGGCTTCCGCACCATGGTCGAGGCGGTCGCCATGCGCACTTTCGGCCTCGGCGGCGATTCCGAAGTGGCACTGGAAGATGGCGCGCTCAACCCGAAAATCCTGCTCGGGCCGCGCCGCCTGGTGCCGCTGGCGCTGGCCGGCATGATGCATGGTGTTTCCGTGACATCGGAGCTCGAGCGCCAGCTCAGGGCGCCCAACCCCGGCCGCATGGACGGCCGCTTTGCGCTGCGCACGGGCGTGCCGGACAGGCTCGCCGCCGGCCTGACCGCGCCCGAGGCGAAACTGTATGAACTCATTGGTGCCGTGCCGCTCGCCATCGACAGGCTGCTCACCTCGAACGCCCAGAACGCCACGCTGAACCGGCTGGTCTCGCGCGGTCTTGTGCATATCTCGGGCTTCACCCCTTCGGACGCCGCCCATGTGCTCGGCAAGCAGGCCAACTGGGACCCGCTTGCGGCCCGGCTCGGCGCCGAACTGTTTGCCCGCAAGCGCGACGGCCGCGGCCAGTACATCGCGCCGTCTCCAGAGGTGATTTCCGAACGGGTGCTGCTGACGCTGACGCGCTGGTCGGCCGAATACATTCTGGAGACCGCCTTTGCCGAAGACGGGCTGGATGGCGCCGCCACCGTCGCGCATGCGCTGGTGCAGCGCGCCGTCGATTCCCATCCCGGCATCGCAAGGCTCAGCGTCGCGCTCGATCGTCCGGTCATCGGCCTCGGCGCCTCGGCGCCGCTGCACTATGCCGGCTTGGCCGAGCTGGTCGGTAATGAGTGCGTGGTGCCGGAGGATACCGACGTCGCCAACGCACTCGGCGCCGTCGTCGGCCAGGTCCGCGTCTCGGCCGAAGCCCGCGTCAGCCAGCCTAAGGAAGGTTTGTTTCGTTTGGCGTCGGGGCAAACGGTGCGCGACTTCACGGACGAGGCCAAGGCGATCGCGGCAGCGGAGGCTGATGTGCGGGCGATCGTAGCCGAGCGGGCGAAGGATGCCGGCACGGATAATGCCGAGATCGACGTTTCGACCGAGTTCAAGGTGTCTACCGTTGAGGCCCAACGGATGTTTATCGAAGCGCATGTGGTGGCGGTTGCATCGGGTCGGCCGAGGATTGCGGTTTAGGTAATCTCCCCCTTGGGGTCCCCTTGGGGGGAGATCAGCAGCTTCAAAATCCCCGCCTTCACCCTAAGCTGAATTGACCCTTCACCCCTGACATGCCAAAGGCCGCAAAGCCTTTCATCTGGAGAAGCCCTGATGACCGATCGCGTCGAGATCGCCGGATTGCGGATTGCCCGCGAACTGCATGACTTTGTCGGCGAAGCGCTGCCGGGGACCGGTATTGCCGCCGACGCCTTCTGGAACGGCTTTTCGTCCATCGTCCATGATCTCGCGCCGAAGAACCGGGCGCTGTTGGCCAAACGCGACGCCATGCAGGAACAGATCGACGCCTGGTACCGCGCCAATGGCGCGGCCATCGACATGGAGGCCTACAAAACCTTCTTGCGTGAGATCGGCTATCTCGTGCCCGAAGGGCTGGCCTTCTCCGTGTCGACCGACAATGTCGACCCCGAGATCGCCAGCGTTGCCGGGCCGCAGCTGGTGGTGCCGGTGATGAATGCGCGTTATGCGATCAACGCCGCCAATGCCCGCTGGGGCTCGCTCTACGATGCGCTCTACGGCACCGACGCCATTGCCGAGACCGGTGGCGCCGAGAAGGGTAAAAGCTTCAACCCCGTGCGCGGCGCCAAGGTGGTTGCCTGGGCGAGGAGTTTTCTGGACGAGTCCGTGCCGCTCACCTCGGGCAAATGGGCCGGCGTGAACGGGCTGACGGTTTCGGGTGGCACCTTGCGGCTCGGCGCCGGCGCCGGCGGCACCACGCTGGCCAACCCGAAACAATTTGCCGGCTATCGCGGCGACGGTGCCAACCCGGAAGCCATCCTGCTGGTCCAGAACGGCCTGCACATCGAGATCCTCATCGACCGCACCAACCAGATCGGCCGCACCGACCCGGCCGGCATTGCCGACGTGATCCTGGAATCGGCGCTGACCACCATCCAGGACTGCGAGGATTCGGTCGCGGCGGTGGATGCCGAGGACAAGGTCATCGTCTACCGCAACTGGCTCGGCCTGATGAAGGGCGATCTGGCGGAGGAAATCAGCAAGGGCGGCAAAACCTTCACGCGCAAGCTCAATCCGGACCGCGCCTGGACCGCGCCCAGTGGTGGCGCGCTGAGCTTGCCTGGCCGCTCGCTGATGCTGGTGCGAAACGTCGGTCACCTCATGACCAATCCGGCCATCCTCGACCGCGATGGCAACGAGGTGCCGGAAGGCATCTTGGATGCGGCGATGACGGCGCTGATCGCGCTGCACGATGTCGGCGCCAACGGGCGTCGGATGAATTCCCGCACGGGCTCGATGTATGTGGTGAAGCCGAAGATGCATGGGCCGGAGGAAGTCGCCTTCGCAGTCGAGATTTTCGACCGCGTCGAAGCGCTGCTCGGTATGGCGGCAAACACCATCAAGATGGGCATCATGGACGAGGAGCGGCGCACCACCGTCAACCTGAAGGAGGCGATCCGCGCCGCCAAGGAGCGCGTCGTGTTCATCAACACCGGCTTCCTCGACCGCACCGGCGACGAGATCCACACCTCGATGGAAGCCGGGCCGATGATCCGCAAGGGCGACATGAAGCAGGCCGCCTGGATCTCCGCCTATGAGGCGTGGAATGTCGACATCGGGCTCGAATGCGGGCTCGCCGGTCATGCCCAGATCGGCAAGGGCATGTGGGCGATGCCGGATCTGATGGCGGCGATGCTGGAACAGAAGATCGCCCATCCCAAGGCCGGCGCCAACACCGCCTGGGTGCCGTCGCCGACAGCGGCGACGCTGCACGCCACGCACTATCACAAGGTCGATGTCCACGCCGTCCAGGCGGCGCTGAAGAGCCGGCCGAAGGCGAAGCTCGATGATATATTGTCGGTGCCGGTGGCGGTGCGGCCGAACTGGACCCCCGACGAGATCCAGCGCGAGCTCGACAACAATGCGCAAGGCATTCTGGGCTATGTCGTGCGCTGGATCGACCAGGGCGTCGGCTGCTCGAAAGTGCCCGACATCAACGATGTCGGCCTGATGGAAGACCGCGCCACGCTGCGCATCTCCTCGCAGCACATCGCCAACTGGCTGCACCACAAGGTTTGCTCCGAAATTCAGGTGATGGATTCGCTGCGGCGCATGGCAGCGATCGTCGACCTCCAAAATGTCGGCGACCCGCTCTACCGCCCGATGGCCACCGATTTCGACAATTCCATCGCCTTCCACGCCGCCTGCGACCTGGTGTTCAAGGGTCGCGAGCAGCCGAACGGCTATACGGAGCCGGTGCTTCACGCGCGGAGGCTGGAGCTGAAGGCGAAAGAGCGGGCGAATTAGCGCCTGCGTTTCCCTCCCCCTTGAGGGGAGGGTGGCCCGAAGGGCCGGGTGGGGTCCTGCGTGAAGTGCGGCGACTCCCTTCGGACGGCACTACAAGCAATGTCATCGCAGAGGCCCTTTCTCGGCTCGGCTTCAAAAAAAAGATCGAGCATTCTTCGGCGACCCCACCCGGCCGCTTCGCGGTCACCTTCCCCTCAAGGGGGGAGGGTTACGCCGCCTGCGCCACCCGCTCCGACATCATGCGGTAGGAAATCGCCTCGGCCAGGTGAATGCGGCCGACGGTTTCGCTGGCGTCGAGGTCGGCCAGTGTGCGCGCCACTTTAAGCACGCGGTGATAGGCGCGCGCAGAAAAGCCGAGTTTCTCGCTGGCATCTTTAAGCAGCGACAGGCCGGCTGCATCCGGCGCGGCGATGTCCTCGATAACAGAAGGCGAGCAATGGGCGTTGGTGGTGGCGCTTGTGACGCCCAGCCGCTCGAACCGCTCGCGCTGGATGGTGCGGGCGCGCGCCACGCGCTGGGCGACCGCCGCGCTCTTCTCCGCCCGGTCGGGCCGGATCAGGTCGGCGGCCGAGACAGCCGGTACCTCGATCCTGAGGTCGATGCGGTCGAGCAGCGGGCCTGAGATGCGCGCCTGGTAGTCGGTGCGGCAGCGTTCACCGCGCAGGCAGCGATAGCCGGGCTCGCCGGCCATGCCGCAACGGCACGGGTTCATCGCCGCTACCAGCTGGATGCGCGCTGGATAGGTGACGCGGTGGTTGGCGCGCGCGATCATGCAGTCGCCGGTCTCCAGCGGCTGGCGCAACGCATCCAAGGTCTGCGGCGTGAATTCGGGAAACTCGTCGAGGAACAGGACGCCGTTATGGGCAAGCGATACTTCGCCCGGCCGCGCCCTGATGCCGCCGCCGACCATTGCCGCCATCGAAGCCGAATGGTGCGGGGCGCGGAACGGCCGCCGGTCGGTGAGCTTGCCTTCGCCGAGCTCGCCGGCCACCGAGGCGATCATCGAGACTTCAAGAAGTTCCTTCGGTGCCAGTGGCGGCAGAATTGAAGGCAGCCTCTGCGCCAGCATCGATTTTCCCGAGCCGGGAGGCCCGACCATCAACAGATTGTGGCCGCCGGCCGCCGCCACTTCCAGCGCCCGCTTGGCGCTTTCCTGGCCCTTGATGTCGCAGAGGTCGGGCAGGTCGCGCGCCGAGACATGGATGCCGGGCTCGGGCCGCGACAGCACCTGCGTGCCGCGAAAATGATTGGCGATGGCAATCAGGCTGCGCGGCGCCAATATGTCGAAATCCTTGCCCGCCCAGGCCGCTTCCGGCCCGCAGCCGAACGGGCAGATCAGGCCTTTTCCCTCGGCATTGGCGCCGATCGCCGCCGGCAGCGCGCCGGCCACCGCGGCAATGGTGCCGTCGAGCGACAATTCACCCAGCACGACATAAGACGCCAGCATATCGCCCGGAATGGCGCCGAGTGCCGCCATCAGGCCGAGCGCGATCGGCAGGTCGTAATGGCTCCCTTCCTTGGGCAGGTCGGCAGGCGCCAGGTTGACCGTCACCTTCTTCGACGGCATTGACAGGCCCGAAGCGTGCAGCGCCGCCTGCACCCGCTCGCGGCTTTCGGCCACCGCCTTGTCGGCCAGGCCGACAATCTGCATGCCGACCTTGCCCGGCGCGATCATCACCTGGACATCGACCGGTACGGCCTCGATGCCCTGGAAAGCAACCGTGCGAACCCGCGCCACCATCTTGCTCTGCCCCCGGATATCAGCTCGCCTCGGCCTTGTGGTTCAGACCGCGAGCGACGTCAGGACAAGACAACCATAGATTTCAGGCCAAGGCAAGAACATTACAGGAACATGCATTCGTTGTGGTTGCAGCGCGCTGTGCCGGTTGCAAAAACGGAAGATGGTTGAGCAAAATGGAACGGCTGCTCCGCCTCCTCGACCGCGTTAACAAGGCGACTAGGCCCTTCGGCAATCTGAGGGTGTTGCTTCTAAGCGGTGATGAAGGCATCGACCGAACCTGAAAGCGATCGATCGATCGCGACCTGCGGTGGAAGCCACTCCATGACAGGATATCTGAAAGGCCAAGGCAGGGCGATCCGGCGCGAAGAGCCGCTCTCCAGAAAAATCTCGTTTACAAGGTCTATGAACCGCCCGCGGTCTCGTTCGATTCGTTTCAAAGTTTGCGAACGAATGTAATCCCGGGGAATTCGTCGCTCCTTCAGCGCTAAGACAGCCTCCGCGATGGATCGAGGATCGGGTGGAATTGTAAGCGAATAGTCATCATCCAGATAAAGGTCTCGGCCGCCATGGTTCGGCGTCGTGACCACTGGAAGCCCCGCGAGAAGATATTCCGTGCTTGCGAACATTGGTCCTTCAAGGTGAGAGAGACAGATTCCCACGGCTGCACGATTTAGATGCGTGTTCACCTGAGCCGGTGCCAATCGGACAGGCTTGCCGGTGCCGTCAAACTCGTTGATAAAGACGTGATGCGGCGCGAGCTCCCTATGCCGATTTATTCGCGCTCTTTCCGACTCCGTCGTGGAGGATCCGCTTGAATCTCGATAGAAGACAAATGCGCAACGCTGGATGCCAAGCGACAAGTCATGGCGCTTCCACGGAGCCAGTTGCGCATTGTAGATTGCATCAAATTCTACAGGGACGTCATCGAGAGGCCTGAATATGTGTTCGGAGGTTGTTGACGTCTTGTTGTGCAGGACGGCGGCCTCGCCGGACTGGTTCAACAGATCAGCCTCTGCCTGAGTGTTGGATAGGAAGATTAGCGAGTGACGGGGGTTCTTGAGTCTATGCAGAACGGCATAGGTCCGGATGGTTTTGACGCTAGCACTGTTTTCGATGGACCAGGTTGGCGAGATGAGAAACCAGGCGCGGTGGCTGCGTGGACGGAAAGGCATATGACTTGCTAATCCGAGCGGCGTACCGGACATTCCCGAATAGGATATGAACGGATCGTCCGACAGCAAACTGGCCTGAAGAGCAGGTTGCGACTTCGCGGAAGGGTGCCCTTTTCTGAGGTTGTGGCCATGACGCAGCATGGCTCTGACAATCTCGAATTTGGTAGGAGGGCGATACCCGTGCTGTAGGGTCAACATGCGGCAATTGCGATCTTGAGTGCGGAGAAAAACTCGCTTCGATAGAGAGAAATTTGGCAAAGAAACACCGCCATTTGATCGACGGAATATCTCAGGCGATCAAAACTGGTGTACGGAGAAGCGCCTCTTGAAAGAAAACATCGTCCCAAGCGGAGCTGGTTCTCACATCGCGCTACCAACCGTATCCGTTTGCGTAGGCTGTTTCAATCAAGAGGCATTCATCGACACTGCGATCCGATCCGTAGCGGCGCAGACATACACTGCGTTCGAATGCGTGGTGGTCGATGATTTTTCGACCGACGGTTCCCGCCGAAGGATTGAAGAGTGTCTGTCCCAGCTTGGCGACAGTCGTTTCCGCTTTCTGCCCCGACTGCAAAATGGCGGGCAGTTGACAGTAATGATGACCGGGCTTGACGCGACAGCCGGGCCCCTGATCTCCTTTCTTGACGGTGACGATGCTTGGCATCCTGACTTCATAGAATGCCATGTGAGAGCGCATCTCAGCCAAACCGTATCGCGGCAATGTCGAGCTCCGATGAGGTGGTGATAGATACGGCCGGCAACCTGCTTGCGGGCGGTCATCCCGTATTCCACCTGAACGACCCGCGATCGATGCCGAAAATGAGCGGCTACCTGCATGTCGACACCGAAGCTGACCCGACATTATTATTTATTGATCGGGGTACCGTGGGTTGGTTTTGGTCAACCACATCGGGGATGATGTTTCGTCGAGCTCCGCTTGAAATCATGCGTCCATCCGATCCGGACGAAATAAAGATATGTGCCGATGGTTATATGGCTCGTGCCGCCCATATGATCGGCGGAACCGTGAGGATTGGGCGGGCTCTTGGCAGTTATCGGCTTCACGGCGGCAATGGCTGGGCGGACGGGCGCATCCTGGGTACCGGAGTTGGCCTCGGCAGGATGTCGCCTGATACTGAAATAGCGATACGGCGGGCACTGGCCAATCGTTGGTGCGAAGTGGCGCCGGGACTGGCGCATTTAATCTCCCGCCACTCAATGCGCAGGACCTTGGTCGACCTGATCGGACTGTCTGCGGCTTTTGCATTGCTGGAAAAGAACTCCGATGCGGGTTTTCTGCTGAAAGACTGGGCAACACCACAGCGAAAATTGCAGACCAGACTTATCGGTCTCCTTCCTCCGAAACTGAGGCCTCGGCGCTTCCGGGACATAGTTTGATCTGATGAGCCGCTTGCTCGGCAGTCTTACCCGATAAAGAGCATCTTTCGATGCTTCTCTGGACCCACCAAAGTCCTCCGTAGCAACGCACACTACGCGGTCGAATTCCGCCGCTTTTCCTCCACCGCGTCCCAGAACAGGCTGGCGATATCGGCGCCGCCAAAACGCTGCACTTCGCGCACGCCGGTTGGCGAGGTCACGTTGATCTCGGTCATGTAGTCGCCGATCACGTCGATGCCGACCAGGATGAAGCCGCGTTCTTTCAGCGATGGGCCGATGCGGGCGCAGATTTCGCGTTCGCGTTCCGTCAGCTCGGTCTTTTCGGCGCGGCCGCCGACATGCATGTTGGAGCGAGAATCGTGGTCGGCCGGCACGCGGTTGATGGCGCCGACCGCCTCGCCGTCGATCAGGATGATGCGCTTGTCGCCCTTACGCACATCCTTCAGATAGCGCTGGACGATATACGGCTCGCGTGACAGCTGGGCGAACATTTCGAGCAGTGAGGCGAGGTTGCGATCGTCTTCCTTGAGATGGAAGATGCCGGCGCCGCCATTGCCATAGAGCGGCTTGACGATGATGTCGCCGAATTCCTTGCGGAAGGCCGCGACCTCCTGGGGATCCTTGGTGATCAGCGTTTCGGGCATCAGATCGGGGAATTCGGTGACGAAGATCTTTTCCGGGCTGTTGCGCACCCAGGCCGGGTCGTTGACGACCAATGTCTTCGGGTGAATGCGCTCCAGAATATGCGTGGTGGTGATGTAATTCATGTCGAAGGGCGGATCCTGGCGCAGCAGGATCACATCCATCTCCGACAGGTCGGTGCGCACCTTGTCGCCCAGCGTATAATGATTGCCCTTCTCGTCACGGAGCTTCATCTCTTCGATGCGGGCAAACACCTTGCCGCCCAGCATCGACAGCCGGTCGGGCGTGTAGTGGAACAATTGGTGGCCGCGCCGCTGCGCCTCCAGCGACAGCGCAAAGGACGTGTCGCCGGCGATCGAGACGGTGGAGACATGGTCCATCTGGACGGCGATCTTCAGGGGCATCTTCTGGTCTCCAGCGGGCTCTGTCGCCGATATACGGAACTTGGCGGCTTCTGCCAATCGCGCTTGCTTGGCCCAGACCTTTACCGGTCGAAGACCAGCCGGGAGTAACCGAGGAAGGACAGCGCCATGGCGACCAGCGAGGCGACGGCAAGTGCCGCCAGCGGCGGCATTGCCGGCAGCGCGAACAGGATGGCGCAGTAGACGAGATAGTTGACAATGCTGGTGGCGATGCCGACGCCGCCATAGCGCGCGCCCTCCTGCGCCACGCCGCGGCTCGACGGCGAAAAGGTCAGGTGCCGGTTGATCTGCCAGGTGACGCACAGCGCAAAGCCGATCGACAGGACACGGGCGACGAAGGGACCGAGCGGCGTCACCGCCAAGAGCAGCCAGAGCACCGCGGCATCGGCGACGAAACCAACGCCGCCGGCCAGGACGAAGCGGGCGAGCCGGCTCACGGCCTCAGGCGGCCCGGGGCGTCTTGCCCGGTTCGGCCTTCGCTGTTTCGCTCGTGCGTTCGCGCCGTTCGACCCGGCCCGACGGGACGGAGAGATAGAAAATGCGCTTCTGCTCGGCGCGTCCGCGCGATACCGAATCGAGGATCAATCCGGTCACCATCGCAAGCATCGACAAGAGCAGCAGGCCGACCGACAGCACCCAGGTCGGCATGCGCGGCACGAGGCCGGTCTGGGCGAATTCGATCAGCACCGGCGTCATCAGGGTAAGGCTCGATGCCAGGAAGAAAATGGCGAAGGCGCCGAAGAAGCGCAGCGGCTGCGTCTCCTTCATCAGCATGGCGAACATCCACAGGATCCTGGCGCCGTCGCGATAGGTCGACAGCTTCGACGACGATCCCTCAGGCCGGCGGCCATAATCGAGCGCGATCTCGCTCACCGGCAGTTTCAGCTGCGAGGCATGCACCGACATTTCGGTCTCGATCTCGAAGCCGCCGGAAACGGCGGGAAAGCTCTTGACGAAGCGCCTCGAGAAGACGCGGTAGCCGGAGAAGATGTCGGTGAAGTCGGCGCCGAACAGCCGCTTGTAGAGGCTATTGAAGATGCGGTTGCCGAAGGCATGGCCGGAACGGCCGGCATCGTCGGTGACGCCGCGCCTGGTGCCAACCACCATGTCGCAGCGCTCGGTCTGCAGGATGTTGATCAGCAGCGAGGCATCTTCCGGCGCATAGGTGCCGTCGCCATCGGCCATCAGATAGATGTCCGCATCGATGTCGGCGAACATGCGCCGCACGACATTGCCCTTGCCCTGGCGCGGCTCGCGGATGACGATGGCGCCGGCCGCGCGGGCCTTTAATGCCGTCAGGTCGCGCGAATTGTTGTCATAGACATAGATCTCGGCCGATGGCAGCGTCTCGCGAAAGCGCCGCACCACCTCGGCGATGGTCAGTTCCTCATTGTAGCAAGGCAGGAGCACGGCAATGGCCGGCTCATGGCGGACTTCGTGCGGCATTTCCGTCTCCCGACGCCCGGCGGAGCCTCCGGCCGCGCTCATATGCGGCCTCGCTCAGGCGACTTTACTATTTATTGAAGCTGTTAAGGCTAGGTTTAAGGCCGCAGTCTTTCCGACGAAGGTCATGATGATGAACGCAGCCAAGGCGGGTGCTTCCTCCTGGAAGTCCGACATGACGCTGGCGCTGCTTGCCATGCTGGTGGTGCTGGCCGTCAATGCCGCCACGGGCTTTCGCGAATTGAGCAATGCCGGCGGCGACAATGACAGCCTGCTGCGGCTGGTCGAGGTTCGCGACATGCTGGCCGGCCAGGGCTGGTTCGACCTGCATCAGTACAGGATGGGGCCGGAAGGCGGTTTCGTCATGCACTGGTCGCGGCTGGTCGACGCACCGCTCGCCGCCATCATCCTCGCCGCCTCGGCGCTGACCGGCAGCATGGCCATGGCCGAAGCGATCGCACAGGTGCTGTGGCCGTCGCTGCTGTTTTGCCTGGCGGTGTTTTTTACGGCCCGTGCGGCACGCAGCTTCGCTGGCGTCGGCGCCGTGCTGCCCGCTATCGTCATCGGCGCTGCAGCGCTGCATTTCATCGGCATTTTCTTGCCGGGTGCGCTCGATCATCACAATGTCCAGCTGACGCTGACCATGGCCAGCCTCAGCCTGCTGCTCGAGGCGCCGGCGCGTCGCTGGGCGGCGCTGATTTCCGGGCTGTGTGCGGCCCTGACGCTGGCCGTCGGCATGGAAACCGCGCCCTATGTCGCCACCATCGGCGCCTGCATCGCTTTGCTGTTCGTCGTCGATCCCGGCGGCGAACGCCGGATCGCCAGGGATTTCGGTCTCGGCTTTGCCGGGGTTTCAGCCCTCGTCTTCGTCACCACCATCCCGCCATCGGCCATGGGCCAGCCGCAGTGCGATGCCTTCTCGGCTGTGCAGTTCGTGGTGGCGGCAATCGCCGGACTGGGGCTTGCCGCCGTGACGTCGCTCACGGCGTCCAATGGCACGGCCAGCCGCCGCCTGATCTCGCTTAGCCTGCTCGCGCTTGTGCTGGGCGCCGTCATCGTGGCGCTGTTTCCGCAATGCCTTGCGGCTCCCTACGCAAACCTCGATCCGCGCCTCAAGGAATTGTGGCTCGATCACATTGACGAGGCGCAGTCGCTGTTCAGTATTGCCGTCAGCGAGCCGGCGTCGCTGGCGGCGCGCTATGTCACGCCGCTGGTGGCGATCGCGCTGATGGCGCTTCGCCTGCGTGGGCCATGGCGCCGCCAGGACAGCCTCGTCGGCGCCTTGCTGGTCGGCGCCTTCATCGTCAGCGCCTGGCAGGTCCGCGGTTCGACATTCTCGATCGCCTTTGCCGTCATCCCGCTGTCGGCCTGGATCGCAAGCTGGCGCGAACGGGCTAGGATCAGCCCTGCGGGCAGCGTGTCGCTGCGCATGGCGGTGGTCTGGGTGGTGTCGGTGAATGCCGTCTGGGCCGGTGCTGCCGCCGCGACGTCGAGCGTATTCGAGGCCGACAAGGTCTCGGTCGAGGCACAGGACACCGACAGCGATCCGTCCTGCGAGCGCAAGGCCTCCTTCGCGGCGTTGGCCCGGCTGCCGGACACCACGGTGCTTGCCATTTCCAATCTCGGCTCGCCCATCCTGGCCTATTCCGGGCACCGCGTCTTTGCCGGCCCCTATCATCGCAACATCGCCGGCGACCTGCTTGCGCTCGATGCCTTCCTCGGATCGGCGGACCAGGCGAGGACGATCGCGGCGGCTCATCACGTCGGCCTGATGGCGCTCTGCCGCGGCAGCGCCGAAAGCAAGATGCTTGCCGCCAAGGCGCCGCAAGGCTTCCTGGCCAGGCTGATGCAGGGAAGCGTCCCCGATTGGCTCGAACCGGTGGCCGAAACGCGCGGAACCCCGGTCGAACTCTACCGCGTCCGCTAAAGCATCATTCGCCAGCGAAAAATCGATTTCGCGATACGCTTCCTAAACGCTTTGCTGCCAGTCTCAGCCTAAATTTCGGGCGTCACAAACAGGGATACCGATGCAAACGACGTTTGGCACCGGGCAGGCAAGCAGGGAAAACTCGGATCTGGCGTTCACCGATGCGCTGACCGGGCTTGGCAACCATCGCCGCTTCTTCGACAAGGTCGATCGCCTGATCAGCGACCGTGCAGACGATCCCGCGCCGTTCACGGTCGGCATTCTCGACCTCGACGGCTTCAAGCCGATCAACGATCTGTTCGGCCACAAGGCCGGCGACGACATATTGATCCAGGTGGCGATGCGGCTGCGCGCCTCGATGGACAGCCACTCTACGGTCTGCCGCATCGGCGCCGACGAATTCGCCTTCCTCTACCCGATGGTGTTCTCGGAGGAGGCGGCGGCCGAGAAGTCGCGCATGATGATCGAAATCCTGTCGGCGCCCTACGATGTCGGCGAACGCACCGCCAGGCTTTCGGCCTCGGTCGGCTGCTCGCTCTTTTATTCCGGCGACGAAACCACGGAAATCCTCGTCAACAAGGCCGAAACGGCGCTCTACCACGCCAAGCGTTCGGGCCGTGGCCGCGTCGTCGTCTACACCCGCGAAATGGAAGAGGCGGCCAAGCGCGTCACCCGCATCGAACAGGCGCTGCGCCGTGCCGTCTCGGCCGGTGAGGTCGAACCGCATTTCCAGCCCATCGTCGATTTGACCACCCGCCGCACCATCGGCTTCGAGACGCTGGCGCGCTGGACCGATCGCGACCTCGGCGTGGTGCCGCCGACCGTGTTCATCCCGATCGCCGAAGAGCGCGGCATCATCGGCCCGCTATCGCAGCTGGTGCTGCGCAAGGCGACGGAAGCGGCGCGCAGCTGGCCGAAGGACCTGTTCCTGTCCTTCAACCTGTCGCCCTCGCAGCTCGTCGACCAGAACACTGGCCTGCACATATTGTCGATCCTCGACCGCACCGGCTTCGATCCGCGACGGCTGGAGATCGAGATCACCGAAACCGGCCTGATGAACGATCCGGCCTCGGCCGAGAAGATCGTCGAGGACCTGCGTCGCGTCGGCATCCGCGTCTCGCTCGACGATTTCGGCACCGGCCAGTCCTCGCTCGGCCGCTTGCGCGAATTCCATTTCGACAAGCTCAAGATCGACCGCGCCTTCGTCTCCTCGATCCTCGACGACCGACCGTCGGAACACATCATCCGCGCCATTCTGGCCATGTGTGAAGGGCTCGGCATGGATGTCGTCGCCGAAGGCATCGAGGAGGAGGCGCAGGCCGACCGCCTCGTCCAGTTCGGCTGCGCCGGCGGCCAGGGCTATCTCTTCGGCAAACCGGTCGACGCCGACGCCACGCTCGGCTACCTCCGCGATTCCTATCGCGGCGCCCTCTACGCCAAGGCAGTCTGACCGGCGGTCTGGCCTGCGTCGAGCAAGTCAGCGGCGCGAGCCAAGATCGACTGTGGCCGCCATCTTGCGGCCTTTTGTCTGACATAAGCCAATCAAATCGCCGTTTTCGCCCTTGCTCCCCGGACTTGGCTGGATAGGATGCGCGCCGACCGGACCGGGAGATGAAGATATGATGCCATCGGCCGATTTTGCCGACCTCAGGGGAGCCTCGGTGCTGATCACCGGCGGCGGTTCCGGAATTGGTGCGGCACTGACCGAGGGCTTCGTTCGCCAAGGCGCCCATGTCGCCTTCATCGACATCGCCGATGGCCCAAGCACGCTGCTTGCCGACCGCGTCGAAAAAGAACTTGGCCGGCGACCGCTCTACCTCAAGACCGATTTGCGTGACGTCGAGGCGTTGCGCGCTTCGGCCGCCAAAGCGGCTGAGGCGCATGGCGACGTCACCGTGCTGGTCAACAATGCCGCATGGGACGAACGCCACGACGTCGCCGACGTTACCGTCGAGTTCTGGGACAACAATCTCGCCGTCAATCTGCGCCCGCATTTCTTCACCGCACAGGCGGTGGCGCCGGGCATGAAGCGGGCCGGCGGCGGGTCGATCATCAACTTCACCTCGACCTCCTATCTGATCAACCATCCTGATATGCCGGCCTACACCGCCGCCAAGGCCGGCATTCTGGGCCTCACCAAGGGGCTGGCCGGCAAGCTCGGCGTCGACGGCATTCGCGTCAACGCCGTTGCGCCGGGCTGGGTGATCACCGACCGGCAAAGGGAACTCTGGGTCACCGAGGAGAGGCTCGCCGCCCATGTCGCCAAGCAATGCATCAAGCAGGTCATGCAGCCCGACGACATCGTCGGCACGGTGCTGTTCCTGGCCTCCGACGCCTCGCGTATGCTGACGGCGCAGATGTTGATCGTCGACGGGGGTTTCCTGTGAGCCCGGTGAATCAAAATCCGGCAAAAGGCACGCCAGCAGTCGCCGCCGTCGACTGGGGCACGACCCGCATGCGGGTCTGGCTGGTCGACGAGGCGGGCGGGGTGCTTGCCGAGCGTCGCGGCGATGATGGGTTGATCACCGCGCAGCAAAAAGGCTTTTCGATCATCCTCGAGGGCCATCTGGCGGCGCTCGGCGCACCTGACACACTGCCGGTCATCATCTGCGGCATGGCCGGCTCGCGCCAGGGTTGGCTGGAAGCGCCTTACGTCATCGTGCCGGCGCCGCTCAGTGCCATCCTCGCGGGGGCCGCCCGCATTCCCGGCCAGAGCCGCGACATCCGCATCGTGCCTGGCTTGGCGCAGCGCCTGGAAGATGCGCCGGACGTAATGCGCGGCGAGGAAACCCAGCTTGCCGGCGCCGGTTTGCCGGCAAAAGGTCGCCATCTCGTCTGCATGCCCGGCACCCATTCGAAATGGGTTCTGGTCGAAGACGGCGCGGTCGACGGCTTCTGCACCTGGCCGACCGGCGAGCTGTTTTCGGTGCTGGCCACTCACTCGATCCTGCGCCATTCGCTGGGCGAGAGCCCGAAGCCGGTCATTCCGGACAATCCCTTCTTCCAGGAATGGTGCCGCAAGGCTTTGGCCGAGGGCGGCGATGTCACCTCGCGGCTGTTCTCGATCCGCGCCGCCGGCCTGCTGCAGGACCTCAAGGCCGACGATGCCGCCGCTTGCCTGTCCGGCCTGCTGATCGGCGGCGAGATCGCCTCGGCGGGCCGCCGCTATGGCGAAAGCACCACTGCAATCGTGCTGGTCGCCTCGGGGTCGCTAGCAGCCCTCTACCGGCAGGCGCTCGGCCTTGCAGGGCTTGCCGTCAGGACGGTCGACGCCGACGAGGCGGTGCGTGCCGGGCTTATCGAAGCGGCGCGAGAAAATGGCATGATCGCCAAATGACCACCAGAGTGGAGTGATAGCGTGACCCAAACCGCACCCTTCCCGAAGCTCAAGCGTGGTCTTGTCGCCATTCTGCGCGGCCTCAAACCCAGCGAGGCGGTTGCCATCGGCCAGGTGCTGTTTGACGCCGGCATCGAAGCCATCGAGGTGCCGCTCAATTCGCCGGAACCGTTTTCATCGATCGCCAGCATTGTCACCGCTTTGCCCAAGACAGCGCTGGTCGGCGCCGGCACGGTGCTGACTTCAGCCGATGTCGACGCCCTCGCCAAGGCCGGCGGGCGGCTGCTGGTCAGCCCCAACATTGATGCCGAAGTCATGGCCCGCGCCATGTACCATGGCATGGTGACTATGCCAGGCGTGTTCACCCCCACCGAAGCTTTTCAGGCGATTAGGCTTGGGGCTTCGGCGCTAAAATTCTTCCCGGCAAGCGTGCTCGGGCCCAGCGGCATTTCGGCGATGCGCGCCGTGCTGCCGGCCGATACCGTGGTCGGCGCCGTCGGCGGCGTTTCCGACAAAGACTTTGCCGGCTACAAAGCCGCTGGGGTGACTGCTTTTGGTCTTGGCTCCAGCCTGTTCAAACCCGGCATGAGCGTCGACGAGGTGGCCTCGCGCGCGCAGGCGGCGGTGACGGCCTGGGATGCGGCGTTCGGCGGAGCGGCATGATGGGAAACGTTTCGGTTTTTTCGGACCATGTCTGTGAACTCGGCGAGGGGCCGAGCTACGATCCCGCCACCGACACGCTGTTCTGGTTCGACATCGTCAACGGGCTTTTGCTGGAGCAGGGTGTCACGTCCGGCGCGCGGAAGGTCCATGAGCTCGGCCAGATGGCCAGCGCCATCGCCATTATCGACGACAATCGCCAGCTCATCGCCACCGAGACCGGCCTGCATGTCCGCGACGTCTCGACCGGCAAGCTGACGCTGCATACGCCCATCGAGGCCGACAATGCGCTGACCCGCTCCAACGATTCGCGCGTCCACCCTTGTGGCGCCTTCTGGGTCGGCACGATGGGCAAGGGTGAGGAGAAGGGCGCGGGCGCCATCTACTGGTTCTTCAAGGGAGAATTGCGCACGCTTTACACCGGCATCACCGTGTCGAACTCGATCTGTTTCTCGCAGGATGGAACGATCGCCTACTACACCGATACCTCGACCGGCCTGTTGATGCGCGTCGCCTGCGATCCGGCGACGGGTCTGCCGATCGGCGAGTCCAAAGTGTTCGTCGACCATCGCTCGTCGCGGGGCTATGTCGACGGCTCGGTTGTCGACCGTGACGGCGTGCTGTGGAACGCGGTCTGGGGCGGCAAGGCAGTGAAGGCTTATGCGCCGGACGGCACATTGTTGCGCGAAATTGCCGTGCCGGCGGGGCAGTCCTCGTGCCCGGCCTTTGTCGGCGCCAAGGCCGATCGGCTGGCGGTGACCTCGGCCTGGAAAGGCAAGGACGACAAGCAGCGCAAGCTTGACCCACAGGCCGGCATGACCTTCCTGCTCGACATCCCCGTCAACGGCCGCTTCGAGCCGCGCGTGGTCATCGCCTGAGCGCTGTCGCGCAGGCGTCCGCCTCGGTCGGTTTCGCGCAAGTCTGAAGCAGGGGCCATGCCATGGTGGGGCAACACCACCGAAGGTCCTGATCCATGCCGCGCCCGACCCTGATCCTCGTCCATGAGCCGGAAAAGGCCTGTCTCGACCGGCTGGTCGCCGACGGCTTTCCCGCCGAGCGCGCCCTGGAAATCTCGTCCTATCTGGCGCAATCGACCGATCTCGCGCCCGAATTCGATGAAATCACCGCCGCTTGCGGGCGGCGCGGCCTCGCCTTTATGCCGGTTGCACTCGACGATGCGGCAAGCGCGCTGGCGAAGGCCGATCCCGCAACCACGCTGGTCTGGACGCTGACCGACGGCATTGCCTATTTCCGCGGTGCTGCAGCGCCCGCACTTGCCAGGCTGAATGGGCTTAGAACCATCGGAGCCGACGATGCGCTGTTCGCGCTTTGCCAGGACAAGTTCCGTTCCGGCGCCGTGCTTTGCGCGCTCGGCCTGCCGGCGCCGCAGGCAGGCCTGGCCCGCGACGGCCGCTGGCTGGCCGACGCGCCAGCTTCGGAAGCCGGCTGGTTCGTCAAGCCGAACCGGCTCGGCTCCAAGGTAGGCATCTGGCCGGATTCACGCTGCAACGACCTGGCCCATGCGCTGGAGCTTAGCCGGCGGGTCTATGCCGCTTATCGCGACGATGTCGTCGTCCAGCCCTATGTCGGCGGTCGCAATGTCCGCGCCAGCTTCCTTGGGCTGCGAACGGATGCCGGGGCGGAAGCGCTCGGCGTTGCATTCGTCGACTCCGGCGGCGATTTCCAGACCATGGCGGACTCGATGGCGCTTTACGGCGACACCGGCGAGGCCGCCAAGGCGGCTGGACTATACAGCGAGCCGGTGCTGGAGGCGGTTGCCGACACCCAGCCGGCAGCCGCGGCAACCATCCGCCGCATCGCCGAGCGGCTGGTCAGCGGGCTCGGCCTGCGAGACGTGTTTTCCCTCGATTTCAGGGTCGAGGCTAACGACCATGTCCACCTCATCGAGTTCGAGGTCTGTCCCGGCCTGCCCTGCTTCGATTTCCGCGCCTATTGCCTGATGCAATGGGGCATGACGCTGGCCGATGCGGTTGCCGAGACGGCGGCGAACCGACTGAACCGACAGGCGATCTGAACGGTCGAGGGACCAGCGCGACCTACCGCGCCTTGACGGCTTTTGCTCCACCTTTAGTGTCGCGGGACAGTCCTCAGGCAAGGCCGCGCGATGAGCACACCAGCAAGCTCCCTCCACCATCACATCAGGCGCATGGCCGGGCGCGATCCGCACGAGGCGCATCGCGTCGCCACGCCGCTCGAGCTGCTGTTCGATCTGACCTTCGTCACCGCCTTCAGCCTTGCCGCCGCGCAACTGGCGCACGCCCTGGCCGAGGGCAACTACGCGGCGGCGCTGATCGGCTTCGGCTTTGCCAGCTTCGCCATCTGCTGGGCGTGGATCAATTTCTCCTGGTTTTCCTCCGCCTATGACACCGACGATTGGATCTTCCGCCTCGTCACCATGGTGCAGATGATCGGCGTGCTGGTGCTGGCCATCGGCCTGCCGCGCATGTTCGCCTCGATCGAGCATGGCGAACACCTCAACAATTCGGTCATGGTGCTGGGCTACGTCATCATGCGCGTCGCCATGATCTTCCAATGGCTGCGCGCGGCGCGGCAGGACCTTGGGCGGCGGCGTGCCTGTCTCACCTATGCCATCGCCATCGCGATCGCCCAGATCGGCTGGGTGGTGCAGATCCTGGTCGATTTCTCGCTGGCGACGAGCCTGGCTTTCGGCGCGGTCCTGCTTCTCATCGAGCTTGCCGGACCGGTCATCGCCGAACGCCGGGATGGCGGCACGCCCTGGCACGCGCATCACGTCGCCGAGCGCTACAGCCTGTTCGCCATTATCGCGCTGGGCGAAGGGGTGGTCGGCACGCTGACGACGCTGTCGGCCGTGGTCGAGGAGCAGGGCTGGAACCTCGATGCCGCCTTGATCGGCATTGCCGGAATGGGTCTCACCTTCGGCATGTGGTGGGTCTATTACATGCTGCCCTCGGGGACGGTGCTGCACCAGCACCGCAGCCGTTCCTTCGTCTGGGGCTATGGCCAGATGGTGATCGTCGCTGCCATCGTCGCCACCGGCGCCGGGCTGCATGTCGCGGCCTATTTCATCGAGCACAAGACCCATAACGGCCCGGTAGCGACCCTGCTGTCAGTCGCCATTCCGCTAGGCGTGTTCCTGGGGGCGATCTATGCGCTGTATTATTATCTCGTCCAGCGCTTCGATCCCCTCCACGTCTGGCTGCTGGCGGGAACGGCTGCGGCCGTCGCACTTGCCATCATCGCCGCCATTGCCGGCGTCGACATGGCGGTCTGCCTCATCTTACTCACGCTAGCGCCGGCCGTCACTGTTGTCGGCTATGAGCTGTCGGGGCACCGCCATCAACTGGAGGTGCTGGCGCAGGAGGAAGCGCCGCACTGAGCAGAGCAGCTTCGCGCGTCAGATACCCTCGACCAGCACGATCTCGCCATCGGCCACTTTCTGACGGATGGCGACGGCGCGCTGGTACTCCGGCGAGTGGTAGCAGTCATGCGCCATCGCCAGCGATTCGAACTCGATAATGACATTGCGGGCGCGGCCAGGCCCCTCGGCCTTTTCATGCTCACCGCCACGGGCCAGGAACTTCACGTCGAAACGGTCGAAAGCGAGCTTGGCGGCAGCGACATAGTCCTTGTAGCCTTCAGCATCGCGCACATCGACGCGGGCTATCCAGTATCCCTTGGGCATTTTCTTCTCCTCACTACGCGGCGCGCATCTCTTCCAGTATGGCTTCCGCCGCCGCGCGCCTGTCGCTTGCCGCCACGATTGGCCGGCCCACAACAAGATGGCTGGAGCCGTTGCGGATCGCCTGGCCGGGCGTCACCACGCGTTTCTGGTCGCCATGGTCGCTGCCCTTGGGCCGTATCCCCGGCGTCACCACCGCCAGGTCGGGTCCGACGATGCGGCGCACCGCTTCCGCCTCCTCGGCCGAGCAGACGACGCCGCCCATGCCTGCATGCAGCGCCTGTTCGGCGCGCCTCAGCACCAGCGTGTGCGGGTCGTATTCATAGCCGGCGTCGATCACGTCCTGCTCGTCCATCGAGGTCAGCACGCTGACCGCCAGCAGGCACAGGTCGCTGCCGCGCGACGCTTCCACAGCTGCCTTCATCGCCTTGGGATAGGCATGGATGGTCAGCATCGTCATGCCCATGCGCACGATGTTCTCGACACCCTTCGCCACGGTGTGGTCTATGTCGAGCAGCTTCATGTCGAGGAAGATCTTCGTGCCGCCGCTGGCCAACTCCCTGGCGAAGTCGAGCCCGCCGGCGAAGGCCAACTGATAGCCGATCTTGTAGAAGGAGACGACGCCGTCGAGTTCGCGCACCGCCTGTTCGGCCTCTTTCACCGTCGGCACGTCGAGGCCGACGATCAGCCTGTCTCTCATCGTATGGGCCTGCATGGCTGTGGAAATCATGCCCCGGTCCGGGTCGACAGCATGCGCGAGGTTTCGATCAGCGTGCGGCATAGGTGCTCCATCGATTTGGTCAGTCTATCATCCCTGAAATTGCCGTCGCCGTCGAAGGCATTGCCGCCATCGGATACCGAGCATTCCGGCGTCACCATCTCCAGCTGGCAGCGCACCAGCACGGCGCGCAGATGGTTGATGCAGCGGATCCCGGCGAAATGTCCGTTGGAAGACGAGCACAGGCCGGCGACCTTGCCGACAAGCGGCCTCACCGGCCGGCCGCCATCCAGGCGCACCCGGCTCACCCAGTCGATCGTGTTCTTGAGCAATGTCGGGATCGAGCCATTATATTCGGGCGTCGCGATCAGCAGCCCGTCATTGGCGGCGATCAGCCGGCCAAGCTTCACGGCGTTGTCGGGAACGCCTTTTTCCTTTTCGAGGTCCTCGTCGATGATCGGCAGCGGATAGTCGGCCAGCGAAATGCGCGTCACCTCGGCGCCTTGCATGGCCAGCTCCTTCTGCGCCACATCGGCGGTCCTGCCGCTGAAGGCGCCGCTGCGCACCGAGCCGGCAAAGACGAGGATTTTCGCGATCACAGCCATTGGCCACTCTTGTTCCCGGACAGGTACAGCCAGAGGCTGCGCAAATCAACGCACTGGCTCAAAAAACGGAAACGATCGGGGGGGCAAGCGCGCGAAGGTGTGCCGAGCAGCTGGGCTATTGCTAGTGGGTGACCGCAATTCTTGCACTCAGCGCGATGAGTGCAACTCCGAGCAAGGCATCTATCGGCCTGCGGACGCTGCCATATACCGACCGAACCCTTCTTGTGGAGAACATTAGCGCGACAAGCCCAAACCACGCCATCGCGACCAGCCCGATTATGGCCAGCGACACTGCCTGGACCCAGATCGGAGCCTGCATCGGCAATACCGATATGAACAGGCTCGCGAAGAACGCGGCCGTCTTCGGATTTGTAATTCCGACAACGAATCCGCTTCGCCAAGGAGCCGTAGTCTCTGCGCCACCGACGACCAGCGGTGGCCGCGCCTGCCAAGCCGACAAAAGGATCTTGCTGCCCAGGTAACCGAGATACACGGCACCGGCGATCCGGACGGCAAGGTGAGCCCATGCAATCTGCGTCAGTACGAGGCCCAGGCCACAAATCGCGAGAGCCGCCCACACCATGATCGCTGCGGCAATGCCAAGCGCCACATGGAACCCCGCGCGACGGCTGATCAGCGCATGGGAAGTCACGGCTACAAAATCGGGTCCTGGGCTCATGGCGCCGAGCAGGAAGACCGAAGCAAGGGTCAGGAATTGCGGAAGGTAGCTCATGCGATACTCCAGTTTCAGTCTCGTCGTACCGCACGCCTGCATGCCGGAGAGCCAGGAAAGCCGCTCGCCGATTTCGAGGGTCGTTTCCCTCACCTTCACAAAACCTACAGCGCTCGTTAATATGAGCGAAATGAAAGATATTTCGGCAGCCATGAACAAAGCTAATATCAACATCACGATGCTGCGCGTCCTGACATCGCTCAGCGAGACGCGCAGCTTCACCAAAACCGCCGATCGGCTCTGTCTTTCTCAATCGGCCATAAGCCATGCAATGAAGGCGCTGGAGGAGATCGTTGGCGCGCCCCTCGTCATACGTGATCGGCGCGGTGTCGCTTTCACCGCGACCGGCGAGGCGGCTTTGGACGCGGCGCGCGCCGCTTTGCATGCTTTAGGCCGTCTTGTCGGCCTACGGGAACACTCCATCAAAGGCAGAGTACGGCTCGCGCTGGTCAGCAGCGCCTCGGTAAAGATTGCTCCATATGCGTTGAACATTACTTCCGTCCGGCACCCGGAGCTTGCTGTCGAACTGCTCTTGGGCACGGATACCGAGGTGGCGGAGTGGGTCGATCGCGGTGCCGCCGATATTGGACTGTCCTACATCGCCGGCAATTGCCAAGCCGAGGAACTTGTCGACGACGAACTCTTTGTGGCGTCATCGCAAAAGAACTCAGTCCATGGCGGGTCATTTCCGATCCGCGCTCTCGACGGCCAGCCATTCATCATGTCGAGCGGCGGCTGCGGACCAATGCTTGCCGAATTGTTCCAGGATTTTGGCGTTGCGCCAGTTGTCATCCTGTCGGCGAGCGATATGGCGGCGCTGCTTGCTCTGGTTGGGGCCGGGCGCGGTTTGTCGATTGCGCCAGGCCTGGCGTTTCCGGCCGATTGGCAGCGAACCGTCGCGAGGCGTCCTCTGGAGCCGCGTGCGCGTCGGCCTCTGCTGCTTCTGTTCTCCAGCAGCGCCGAAGCAACGGCCGTGCGGGCCATGTGCGCGGCGATCAGAGAGGTCGCCACGAGTTTGCGAGGCGGATAACAGTCAAGGATGTGGATCGACCCTCAATCGAGCTTCCTTCGGGAGACGTCGATCCTCTACAAGGCGCCAGAGACTTCTCCCGCCCCCAATACCAGCTAATGCGCTTCGCGCCGGTAGATCCACAGCTGCGTCGGCGGGATGTTGCGGAAGATGAAGTCGAAATGCTTGACCGTGTAATTGCCGCGGCCGGGCGGGATCGGCGACAACGGCCCATAGGTCAGCTGCACGATCGGCCGTCCAACCGGGATGCGGTCTAGCAGGCTTTCAATATAGGCGATCCGCTGTGCGACCGGAAAATTGAGCAGCGGCACGCCGGAGACGACGGAATCGAAAACCATCCCGCTCTTCTCGCCAAGCGTGGCGTTGAGATTGAAGGCATCGCCCTCGATGACGTTGACGCCGGGGTAGAGCTGGCGCAGATGGCGCACGAAATCGGTGGAATATTCGACCGCGTACAGGTCTTCGGGCTTAACGCCCTGGGCGAGGATTGCACGGGTGATGACGCCTGTGCCGGGTCCGACTTCAAGCACCGGCAGGCCGGACTTCGGATTGACGATGGAAGCCATCTTGCGGGCGGTGATGGAGCTTGTCGGCACGATCGAACCGACCGACTTCGGCTTGTCGATCCAGCCTTTGAAGAATTTGAGTTCGTCGTCGAACTTTTCCGCCAGCGCCTTCCGCAATCCCGGACCACGTGCCATGCAAGTTCTCCTCAACACTCCCCGAACGCTACTTAGCAGCTAACAGGTCCAAGGCAAGGCGCGATCTGGCATAAGATGTTGATGACGTTCGGGAAGCGTGGCGGCCTTAGTTTGGGTTCAGTGCTCGCCGAAGGATTCGAAAAAGTCCTTCATGCGGGCGAAAAAGCCGCTCGACTGGGGCGAATTGTCCTTCGACGACAGCTGCTCGAATTCTTCCAGCAGCTCGCGCTGGCGGCGCGACAGGTTCTGCGGCGTTTCGACCGCGGTCTGGATATAGAGGTCGCCGACATTGGGCTGGCGCAGCACCGGCATGCCCTTGCCCTTGAGGCGGAACTGGCGGCCGTTCTGCGTGCCTTCGGTCACTTTCACCTTGGTCTGACTGCCGTCCAGCGTCGTCACCTCGAACGAGCCGCCAAGGGCGGCCGTCGTCATCGATATCGGCACCTTGCAGTAGAGATCGGCGCCGTCGCGCTGGAAGAATTCATGCGGCTTCACCGCCAGAAAAATATAGAGGTCGCCCGATGGGCCGCCGCGCAGGCCCGCCTCGCCCTCATTGGCAAGCCGGATGCGGGTGCCGTCCTCAATGCCGGCCGGGATATTGACCGACAGCGAGCGTTCCTCGGTGACGCGGCCTTGGCCGGCGCATTTCGGGCACGGGTCCTTGATCGTCTGGCCGCGGCCTTGGCATTGCGGGCAGGTACGCTCGATCGAGAAGAAGCCTTGCGTCGCTCGTACCTTGCCGTGGCCATGGCACATCGAGCAGGTCACCGGCTGGGTGCCGGGCTTGGCGCCGGTCCCGGAGCATTCCGTGCATGAGATCGAGGCCGGCACGCGGATTTGCGCGGTCTTGCCGGCAAACGCTTCTTCCAGCGTGATTTCCATATTGTAGCGCAAATCGGCGCCGCGTTCGCGGCCGCCCGACGAGCGGCGCTGGCGCCCGCCCATCATGTCGCCGAAAATATCCTCGAAAATGTCGGCGAAGCCGCCGGCGCCAAAACCTTGCGCGCCGCCATTCATGCCGCCCTGCTCGAAGGCGGCGTGACCGAAACGGTCATAGGCCGCGCGCTTCTGCGGGTCCTTCAGCGTTTCGTAGGCTTCGTTGATTTCCTTGAACTTGTGCTCGCATGAGTGATCGCCGGGATTGCGGTCGGGATGGAACTGCATGGCCAGCTTGCGGAAAGCGCTCTTGAGCTCCTTCTCGTCGGCGCCCTTCTGCACGCCCAGCGTCTCGTAGAAATCAGCTTTCATCTTTTCCCGCAGTCCGGATGCTCAACGTCTTGATGCATGTTGCGTCGTTTGCCGGCACGTTGTCTCGATTTAGGAGCGGTGCTGCCCGGATGCTAGGGCCGGCGCGCTTGTGCCTGTGTTTTTCAGTGACATTTTCGGCAAGGCCCGCACTTTTTCAGCGAGGGTTGCAAAAAAGCCCGGCTTTGCGCCGGGCTTTCCGCTTTATTTGCCGTCAACCGGTCAGGCCGACTTCTTCTTCTCGTCGTTTTCGTCGATTTCCTCGAAATCGGCGTCGACCACATCGCTATCCTTGGCCGCGTCCGCCTTGGCGTCGGCTTCCGCCGCTTCCTTCTGCGAAGCTTCGTACATGGCCTGGCCGAGCTTCATGGATGCTTCGGCAAGCGTCTGCGACTTGGCCTCGATGTCGGCGGCATCGTCGCCTTCGGCAGCAGCCTTCAGCGCCGTGATAGCCTCCGATATCGCCGTGCGCTCGGTTTCCGAAACCTTGTCGCCATATTCCTTCAGCGACTTCTCGGAGGAGTGCACCAGCGCCTCGGCCTGGTTGCGGGCCTCGACCAAAGCACGCCGCTGCTTGTCGGTCTCGGCATTGGCTTCGGCGTCCTTGACCATCTTCTCGATGTCGGCGTCCGAAAGGCCACCAGAGGCCTGGATGCGGATCTGGTGCTCCTTGCCGGTGCCCTTGTCCTTGGCCGAAACGTTGACGATGCCGTTGGCGTCGATGTCGAAAGTGACCTCGATCTGCGGCACGCCGCGCGGCGCCGGCGGAATGCCGACCAGGTCGAACTGGCCGAGCGCCTTGTTGTCGGCAGCCATTTCACGCTCGCCCTGGAAGACGCGGATGGTCACGGCCGACTGACTGTCTTCAGCGGTCGAGAACACCTGGCTCTTCTTGGTCGGGATGGTCGTGTTGCGTTCGATCAGGCGGGTGAACACGCCACCCAGCGTCTCGATGCCGAGCGACAGCGGCGTCACGTCGAGCAGCAGCACGTCCTTCACGTCGCCCTGCAGCACGCCGGCCTGGATGGCGGCGCCCAAAGCGACGACTTCATCCGGGTTGACGCCCTTGTGCGGCTCCTTGCCGAAGAACTGCTTCACGATCTCCTGGATCTTGGGCATGCGGGTCATGCCGCCGACCAGGACCACTTCGTCGATCTCGCCAGCCTTCAGCCCGGCATCCTTGAGCGCCGCCTTGCAGGGCTCGATGGTGCGCTGGACGAGATCGTCGACCAGCTGCTCGAACTTGGCACGGGTCAGCTTCAGCGTCAGGTGCTTGGGGCCGGTCGCGTCGGCGGTGATGAAGGGCAGGTTGATTTCCGTCTGCGTCGTCGACGACAGCTCGATCTTGGCCTTTTCAGCCGCCTCCTTGAGGCGCTGCAGCGCAAGCTTGTCGTTCTTCAGGTCGATGCCCTGTTCCTTCTTGAACTCGGCCGCCAGGTATTCGACGAGACGCATGTCGAAATCCTCGCCGCCGAGGAAGGTGTCGCCATTGGTCGACTTCACTTCGAACACGCCGTCGCCGATTTCGAGCACCGAAATGTCGAACGTGCCGCCGCCAAGGTCATAGACGGCAATGGTCTTGCCATCCTTCTTGTCGAGGCCGTAGGCAAGTGCTGCAGCCGTCGGCTCGTTGATGATGCGCAGCACCTCAAGGCCGGCGATCTTGCCGGCGTCCTTGGTGGCCTGGCGCTGGGCGTCATTGAAATAGGCCGGAACGGTGATGACCGCCTTCTCGACCTTCTCGCCGAGATAGGCCTCCGCCGTTTCCTTCATCTTCTGCAGGATCATGGCCGAGATCTGGCTGGGCGACTGCTTCTTGCCGCCGGCCTCGACCCAGGCATCGCCATTGTCGCCCTTGACGATCTTGTAGGGGACAAGCTTCTTGTCCTTCTCCGTCACCGGGTCGTCATAGCGGCGGCCGATCAGGCGCTTGACCGCGAAGATGGTGTTTTCAGGATTGGTGACCGCCTGGCGCTTGGCCGGCTGGCCGACGAGACGTTCGCCGTCGCCCGAGATGGCGACGATGGAAGGCGTCGTGCGCGCGCCTTCCGCATTTTCAATGACCTTGGGCTCCTTGCCATCCATGATGGCGATGCAGGAGTTGGTGGTGCCGAGATCGATACCGATTACTTTTGCCATTTTTCTAGTCTCTCCGCTAAGCAGGCTCTCAGGACCCGTAAGGCGTTCCGACGAAAGCCCCTGTTCACAAGAAATTCCGCTCCGGCAACCGGCATTCCGGCACTGGGCGGCTTGGCGCGTATATAAGAACAGGCGGCATCGGGCGCAAGCATTCTGCGCATGGCATCCACCGCGCCGCGCTTGGCGCCTTTGAACAGCCGCCCGGCGGCCCGGATGTGCTCAAACCGCGCTCAAAACCCCAGGATCTGCGCGATCCCCCGGCGAAGCGCCCAGTCAGGGCTTCGAAACCACAAGAAAACGTCACCTATGCGTGAGAGAGGCGGCTCCTGGCTGAGGAAGGCGCCTGCCCACAGCAGACACAGGCAAAAGCGTCACGGGGCCTGCGACAGCGATTTATGCGCCTCGGCCAGGATTTCGAACGAGCGCACGCGTGCCGCATGGTCGAAGATCTGCGCGGTCACCATCAGCTCGTCTGCGCCGGTGCGGCGCACGAACGCGTCTATGCCTTGCCGGACGGTTTCGGGAGAGCCGACGACGGCGCAGGACAGCGCCTGCGAAATCATGGTTTTTGCCATCGGCTCGAGCGTCTGGTCATAGCCCTCGACCGGCGGCGGCAGGCGGCCGGCCCGCCCGGTGCGCAGATTGACGAAGGCCTGCTGCAGCGAGGTGAACAGCAGTTTGGCCTCAGAGTCGGTTGGTGCGGCGAAAACATTGAGGCCGAGCATGACATAGGGCTTGTCCAGCTGTTCCGAAGGCTGGAAGCGCGAACGGTAGATCTCCAGCGCATGGTCCAGTTCGGCCGGCGCGAAATGCGAGGCGAATGCATAGGGCAGGCCGAGCATGGCGGCGAGCTGCGCGCCATAGAGGCTGGAACCGAGGATCCAGACCGGCACCTTCTGGCCTTCGCCGGGCACGGCGTGGATACGCTGGCCTTCCGCGGCCGGCTGGAAATAGCCCATCAGCTCGACGACATCCTGGGGGAAATTGTCTGACGCCTCGAGATTGCGGCGCAGCGCACGCGCCGTTCCCATGTCGGTGCCGGGCGCCCGGCCGAGGCCGAGGTCAATGCGGCCGGGGTGCAGTGCCGCCAGCGTGCCGAACTGCTCGGCAATCACCAGCGGCGCATGGTTGGGCAGCATGATGCCGCCGGCGCCGACGCGGATGGTCTTGGTGCCGTCGGCGACATGGGCGATGACGACGGCGGTCGCCGCGCTGGCGATGCCCGGCATGTTGTGGTGCTCGGCCAGCCAGTAGCGCTTGTAGCCGAGCCGCTCGGCATGGCGGGCCAGGTCGAGCGAATTTGCCAGCGATTGCGAGGCGTCGCTGCCTTCGACGATCGGCGACAGGTCGAGAACGGAAAGTGCGGTCATGGGCCTCAAGCCTTTACGATGTTCAACTGCCTGACCCTGGTTTCGAAGGCGCGGTCGGGAATGACGATGTCGAGCTGGTGCCAAGCAACGGGTCCATATTCTCGAACGGGATCGCCTCCGGACGCTGGCGATGCGGCGCGCTCAGCGTGCCGAGCGGAGCATCGATCGGGCCGCGATAGCCGATGCGGTCGAAATAGGAATCGAGGTCGAAGGAGGCATCGTTCATCGCAGGGTCCGGCTTGACCGGCTCGATATAGGCACTCCGCCTGAAGACAACAAATGCGCGATGACGGACAGGCGCGGCAAGCTTATGCCGCTGCCTTTCCGTTCTCTTCGGCCGCTTCTTCCTCCACCACGGCCGTCTGCTGTGCGGCGAGAAAATTGCCGACATGGCTGAGGCCATCGAAATGATCGCAGAATACTTTGACGACGACCAGCAGCGGCACCGCCATCAGCGCGCCGACAAAGCCCCAAAGCCAGGACCAGAAAGCGATGGCGATGAAGATCGCCACGGCGTTGATCTCGAGGCGTCGGCCGACAACCATCGGCGTAACGAACTGGCCTTCGACGATGTCGCACAAAAGCACGAAGCCCGGCGCCAAAAGGGCGTAGGAGATCGAGTCGAAGCTGATCATCGCAATGACGCTGACCAGCACGATGGTGATCAGCGCGCCGACATATGGCAGGAAGTTGAGCAGCGCCGCCATCGTTCCCCAGACCAGCGGGTTGGGCATGCCGAGCGCCCACAGGCCAAGGCCGATAACCGCGCCGAGACCGGCATTGATGACGGTGACGGTGAGCAGATAATGCGAGATTTCGCGCTCGACGTCATAGACGACGCGCAAGGCCCGCTTCTTCTCGCTGAGGCTGGCGAAGGACTGGATGATCTTCTCATAGAACATCGTGCCCGACGCCAGCAGGAACAGCGACAGCACGAAGATGATGGTCAGGCTTGTCCCCGCCGACAGGACGTTGCTGGCGGCGGCCGACAGGACACCGGACTGCGCCATCGCCACCTTCTGGATGCCCGGCTCCTGCGAGGTCTCCGTCATCTGCTCGATCTGATGCGAGATCTGCATGATCCTCTCGAGCGGACGCCGCAATTGCGCCAGCCGTTCGGTAAGTTGTTGGCCGATCGACGAGGTGTTGTTGAGAAGGTCGATGACCGGGCCGCTGAGCAGATAGCCGGCAACGCCGAAGACGCAGATCGACAGCACGACCAACATTGTCGCCGAAACCACTTCCGGAATGCCGCGCTTGCGCAGGAAGCGCACGATTGGTGTCAGCGTCAGCGTCAGCAGGAAGGCGAGGATGACCGGCATGAAGAAAGCACGCGCGAAATACAGCGCGTAGATGGCCATGAACAGGAAGATCCCGATGAGCAGCGAACGCATCAGATGCGTGTCGGCACGCGCCACAACTCTCGCCTCTTCGGTTTCGGCAAGGCCAGCACCCAAAGCGGCGGGTTCGGCTTTCATGATTTTCCCTCAGCGGCGCACCGCAATTGGTGCATTCCGACGACGGAAACGCCTCTGCAAGCCCAAGGTTCCGTTAGCCGGCAAGGCCCTCAATCCGGGCCGCCCGTCGCTCAGGCGGCTGGCGCTGCGACGGCGACGCCGGGCTTGGCGGTCTCCTTGCGCACGATCGGCGCCACCTTGGTGCCGTAGAGTTCGATCGCCTTCATGATCTTGGTGTGCGGCATGGCGCCGATCGCCATCTGCAGCAGAAAGCGGTCATTGTTGAAGATCTTGTGCTGGGCGACGATCTTTTCCGCCACCTGCTCCGGATCGCCGACGAACAGCGCGCCGTTCGGACCACGCGACTGATCGAAATGCGCCCGCGAGGTCGGGCCCCAGCCGCGCTCGCGGCCGATGCGGTTCATCACTTCGGCCTGCGGGCCATAGAAATCGTCGGCCGCCTGTTCAGTGGTGCCGGCGATGAAGCCGTGCACATTGATGCTGGTGGCAAGGCACGAGGGGTCGGTACCGGCCCGCCTGGCGGCATCGCGATAAATGTCGAACAGCGGTGCAAACCGCGCCGGCTCACCGCCGATGATGGCCAGCGCCAGCGGCAGGCCGAGCACGCCCGCGCGCGCCGCAGATTGCGGCGTTCCACCTATTGCGATCCAGATCGGCAATTTGTCCTGCAGCGGCCGCGGATAGACGCCGCGGTCATTGATCGACGCGCGCAGATTGCCGGACCAGGTGACTTTGACGCTGTCGCGTATGGCCAGCAGCAAATCGAGCTTTTCGGCGAACAACTCGTCATAGTCCTCGAGATTGTAGCCGAACAGCGGGAAGGATTCGATGAACGAGCCGCGCCCGGCCATGATCTCGGCCCGGCCGCCCGACAAAAGGTCGAGCGTTGCGAACTGCTGGAAGACGCGCACCGGATCGTCGGAGGACAGCACGGTGACCGCGCTGGTCAGCTTGATGCGCTTGGTGCGTTCGGCGGCAGCGGCCAGCGTCACCACCGGCGCGGACGCGGCATAGTCGGGGCGGTGATGTTCGCCCAGACCAAAGACGTCGAGGCCGACCTGGTCGGCCAGCTCGACCTCCTCGATCAGATTGCGCAGCCGCTGATGCGGGCCGATCGCGCCGGGGCCGGGCTCCGGGCTGACGTCGGCGAAAGTGTAGAGACCGAGTTCCATGGCATGTCATCCAAATGTTCTGATTTGCCGCTAGAGGTAGCGGCGAGCCGCCCCGGCCGCCAGAGGGGCGGATAGTGAACAGTGCATGTCGGTTTCGGCCGGCTTTGTTTCAGGGAAAACGCGTCTCCCGGCTGCAACAGCATAAACTTTCATGGCTGGCATACCGTTTTGGCGCTTGAACTCTCGGTTTTCGCGCGTATGTAAGCGTCGCGAATTGACTTCAGGGAAGTGGACTTGGCTATCTACAGGGAAAAAGACATTTTCGAGCGGCGCAATGCCGCGAACGAGGCAAAGAAGGCGCTTCTGGAGCGCTTCAAGTCAAAGCCGGCGGCTGATGATCCTGCGGTTCTGGCCAAACAGGCCGAACGCAAGGCGATTCTTGAGGCTCGCGAAATACGCGAGGCCGAAAAGGCCAGGCTGAAGCAGGAAAAGCTGGCACGCGAGGCGGTCGAGAAGGCCGAGCGCGAGGCAGCAGCCGAAGCGGCGCGAATTGCGGCCGAAGAGGCAGCGCAGGCTGAAGCGAAGATCAAGGAAGCCGAAGAAAACGAGCGCATTGCCCGTTTGCTGGCCGACGAAGCCGAACGCAAGGCCAAGCGCGACGCACGCTATGCGGCCCGCAAGCAGCGTACCGGCAGGACGCCTCCGGGCTTCTCCGCCCGCTAACGCTTCGATCGAAACGATCGACATCAGGGTCGCCTTGCAGCGGCCCTGAAGGCGTTTGCCTAATTTAAGGATTTGATGCCTCGGAGCTCAGGCGGCGAGCTTCAGCCCCATAATGCCGCAGACGATGAGCGCGATGCAGGCGAGCCGGATGGCCGTCGCCGGCTCGCCCAGCAGCCAGATGCCAAGCAGCGCCGTGCCGACCGTGCCGATGCCGGTCCACACCGCATAGGCCGTCCCGACAGGCAGCGTCTTGAGCGCCAGGCCGAGCAACCCCAGGCTGATGATCATCGAGGCGACGGTGAGCACCGTCGGCAGCGGCTTCGAGAAGCCGTCGGTGTATTTGAGGCCGATCGCCCAGCCAATTTCGAACAGACCAGCGAAGAACAGAAAAATCCACGACATCGGGATGCACTCCTTCCATGAGGATGGCGGGGCGTCCCGGCCGGACTTTTGAGAAAGGCGCGAGGTCGTCCTCGCCGCTTCGGTATAAGCGGCTGCGCCGGTCGGATCAACAAAACACCGGCAGCATCGTTCATGCCGCCGGTGTCAAAATCTGCGCCGAAACGGTTTGCCCGGATCTCAACCGTCCCTAGATATTGACGACCTAAGGCGGGCTTACTTTTCCTTGAGCCTCATCGCCTTCACGGGCGGCGCCTTCAGCGCCGGAGCCGCGGCAGGCTTCTTGGCGTCTTTTTTCGGCTTCCGAGCTTCCTTGCCCGCCTTCATCGCACCTTTAGCCATGATTCGTTCCTCCAGTTGCTGGGAGGCCAAGTGAAACAAGAGAAACGCCGGACTGCAAGAGGGCTGGCGTCTGTCGCCGGCGCCGGCGGGCCGCTTTCAACCGGTTTCTAATTTGCTCGCAAACCATTGCGGTCCGTGCCATGGTTGTCTTCGCACTGCAGCATCGGCCATGCCTTCGCCCGGCGATGATCAGGCGGTGCGGTCAGGACGACAATGCGAATCCGCATCGGCAGCGAGATGAGTTTCGATTTTCCGCAGGAAACGCCGCTGATCGCGATGCTCAATGTCCACTACTCCAGGGCCTCCGATCTCGAGCGCCCGGATTTCCTGACCTCCAACCCGCCGGTGCCGATCCAGAGCTACCGCGACAGTTTCGGCAATTGGTGCAACCGTTTCGTCGCCCCGCCCGGGCGCTTCACCTTCGGCACCGATTCGGTAATCCGCGACCCCGGCACGTTCGAGATGGGCGACCTGATGGCCTGGCAGCACGAGGTGCGCGATCTGCCGTCGGACACATTGCTCTTCCTGTTGCCGAGCCGCTTTTGCGAGAGCGATCTGCTGGCCAGCGAAGCCTGGCGGCTGTTCGGGCATACGCCGCTTGGCATTGCGCGCGTCCAGGAGGTCTGCGACTTCGTCCACAACCACATCGTCTTCAGCTACGGCAATGCGCGGCCGACCCGCACCGCGGCGGAAGCCTATCGCGAGCAAAGCGGCGTCTGCCGTGACTTTGCCCACCTCGCGGTCACCTTCTGCCGTGCGCTCAACATCCCGACCCGCTACTGCACCGGCTACATCAGCGACATCGGCCTGCCCAAACCTTGGGCGAGCATGGATTTCGCAGCCTGGATGGAGGTCTATCTCGGTGGCCGCTGGCATGTCTTTGACCCGCGCAACAATTCGCCACGCATCGGCCGCATCCTGATCGCGTCGGGTCGCGACGCCGCCGACGTGCCGCTGACCCACATCTTCGGACCGGGCACGCTGGCTGGTTTCAAGGTGTGGACGGACGAGATCATCGAATAGGGGCGTCTTTCCGCAAGCTGGCCTACAAGACCCTGAACGACCGGGCGATTCGTGCGTTGTGATGCCTGTGGAGCTCAGGGGCGTTACATCAGGTTCCTTGGAGGGACAGCATGGCAGCACATGGCGGGTCGAAGACGGTCATCTACGCGGCGCTCGCCGGTAATCTCGCTATTGCTGTGACCAAATTCGTCGCCGCCTTCTTCACCGGCAGCTCGGCGATGCTGTCGGAAGGCGTGCACTCGCTGGTGGATACCGGCAATGGCGGGCTGCTGCTCTACGGCATGCACCGCGCCGCCCGCCCGCCGGACCGCACGCATCCGCTCGGCCATGGCCGCGAGCTGTATTTCTGGAGCTTCATTGTCGCCCTGCTCGTATTCGCGCTCGGCGCCGGCGTGTCCTTCTATGAAGGCGTCGTCCACATCATGGCGCCTGAGCCGGTCGCCAATCCCAAAATCAACTACATCGTGCTGGGCCTCTCAATGCTGTTCGAGGGCAGCTCCTGGTACGTGGCGCTGAAGGAGTTCCGCCAGCAGAAGGGCAAGCAAGGCTGGCTGCAGGCCGTGCAATCGAGCAAGGATCCGAGCGTCTACACGATCCTGTTCGAGGACAGCGCCGCCCTGCTCGGTCTGTTCGTCGCCTTCGCCGGCATATTGGCGGCCGAACTCCTCGACATGCCCGAACTCGACGGCGTCGCCTCGATCGGCATCGCGATGATCCTCGGCGCCACCGCCATCTTTCTGGCGCGCGAAAGCAAGGGATTGCTCATCGGTGAGCCGGCCTCGCCGGAAGTGCAGGCCAAGGTGCTGACCATCGCCCAGCAGGATCCGGCAGTGCAGCGGGCCAACGGCGTTCTCACCGTCCATCTCGGCCCTCGACAGATCGTCGCTGGGCTGAGCATCGAATTCGAGGACCATCTGACGGCGCCTGAGATCGAAGCCTGTGTCGAGCGCATCGAGGCGCTCTTGAAAAAAGAAATGCCGGAGATCACCAGGCTGTTCGTCAAGCCGCAGACGACCGGAACTTGGGAGCACCGGCGCAAGCAGGTCGAGGCGGCGTCGGACTAGTTCTGGACCAGCAGTCCACCGTTGGCCCCATCGCCTGGTCCCGCTAAGATCACTCGACGGAATTCGGAGAATCAACCATGAAAATCGATGGTGGGTGTCATTGCGGCGCCATAACTTATGAAGCAGAGGTCGACCCGGAAAAGACCTCTATCTGTCATTGCACCGACTGCCAGCAACTGACCGGCACCGCCTTTCGTGTCACTGTTCCAGCGCCTGAGGATCATTATAGGATCACCAAGGGAACACCGAAGGTTTATATCAAGACGGGATCGAGCGGCGCCAAGCGTGCCCAGGCGTTCTGCGGCGACTGCGGTTCGCATCTTTACGCAACGTCGGTTGGCGACGGGCCGAAGGTCTATGGGATCAGGGCGGGGACCGCGCGGCAACGCGAGGATCTCGTTCCGACCCAACAGAAATGGCACCGATCGGCCCTGCACTGGCTTCCGGAATTCGAGGGCGTAAGCATCGTAGAGGCGCAGTAGCACCTGCCTCCCGGTTAAACGCGGCCCAAACCAGCCAATAATGTGCTAGGCTAGCCATCAAACGGATGGCGGGGGATAGCAATGTCGGAAACGGACAAAGTGTTTGCCGGCTCGATTCCGGAAAACTACGACCGCTACATGGTGCCGCTGATCTTCGAGCCGTTCGCCGCGGATTTGGCACGACGGGCAGCGTCCTTGTCGCCCGGCGCCGTCCTGGAAGTCGCCGCCGGCACCGGCGTTGTCACCCGCGCATTGGCTCCAAAACTGTCTCCCGACGCAAGCTATGTCGTGACCGACCTCAACCAGCCTATGCTCGACTACGCGGCCTCGCGACAAGCTCCCGACAGTCGTATACAATGGCGTCAGGCGGATGCTCTGGCGCTGCCGTTCGAAGATGCAGCTTTCGATCTCGTTTGCTGTCAGTTCGGTGCGATGTTCTTTCCCGACCGAGCCGCCGGCTATCGCGAAGCAAAGCGGGTCCTGAAGACCGGCGGCCATTTCCTGTTCAACGTGTGGGATCGCATCGAAGAGAATGTATTCGCCAATGATGTGACGAATGCTCTTGCGGAGATTTTTCCGAACGATCCGCCCCGCTTTCTCGCCCGCACGCCGCACGGCTACAATGACATTGCATTGATCCGCGGCGAGTTGGAAGCCGCAGGTTTCTCCCGTGTGGTGATCGACACGAGGGCCGAACAAAGCCGTGCCCCCTCGCCGCGCCTTCCGGCGGTTGCCTATTGCCAGGGAACTCCGCTTCGCAATGAAATCGAGGCCCGAGGAAAATTGGAAGCCGCAACCGATCACGCCGCGTCCGTAATTGCAGCCAGACACGGCAGCCGCGAGGTTGCGGCCAAGATCCAGGCGCACGTGATCGTGGCTACGGTCTAATGCATGGCGCCCAGAAGTGTGCCGCGGTTCTGGGACAACGACATGCATCAAAACAAAGACTTTAATCGTCGCCTTCGACGACACGTAGCCTGAGCTGCCCCGTCTTGGAATCCGCCACCCGCACCCCGGCTTCGGCCTTGGCGGGTCCGCCACCGCGCACTTCGGCTTCGCTTTCGCCAAACTCCAGCGCTTCGATCTTTTGGCCGCGCTTGGTCACCTTCGAGGTCGACACCAGTATCTCGTCGATATCCTTGGCCGACTGGCCAAAATGCGTCTGCAGCCGGCGCACGCGTTCGTCGACACGCGCGACGTCCTCCATCAGCCGGATCACCTCGCCCTGGATCAGATGCGCCTGTTCGCGCATGCGGGCGTCCTTGAGGATGGCCTGGATGACCTGGATCGACAGCATCAAAAGCGACGGTGAGACGATGATGACACGCGCCCGGTGCGCCTTCTGGACCACGGCGTCGAAATTCTCGTGGATTTCGGCGAACACCGATTCCGACGGCACGAACATGAAAGCGGTGTCCTGCGTCTCGCCCTGGATCAGGTATTTTTCCGAGATATCGCGGACGTGAATTTCGATGTCGCGGCGGAAAGCCTGGGCCGCGATCTTCTGTTGTTCGGCGCCATCGGCGGCGCGGATGGCGTTCCAGGCTTCCAGCGGAAACTTGGCGTCGATGGCAAGCTGCGGCGCACCGTTCGGCATCCTGACCAGGCAGTCGGGACGGCTGCCGTTTGACAGCGTTGCCTGGAACTCGTAGGCGCCCATCGGAAGGCCGTCGGCGACGATCGCCTCCATGCGCGACTGGCCGAAGGCGCCGCGCGTCTGCTTGTTGGACAGGATCGCCTGCAATTGCACGACCTGGCCGGCCAGCGACTGAATGTTGCCTTGCGCGGTGTCGATGACCGCCAGCCGTTCCTGCAGTTTGGCGAGGCTCTCATGCGTCGATTTGGTCTGTTCGGTCATGGTTTGGCCGAGTCGGCCGGTCATGGCGTCGAGGCGCTGGCCGATCGACTGGTTGAGTTCGGCCTGCCTTGCGCCGAACACGTCGGCGATGGCGCCCATGCGGCCCTGCATCTCGGCCTGGCTTTGCAAAATGCCGGCCATCCGCGCCCCGGCGTCGCGGGCGTGGTCGGCGGCTTCCGCCGCGGCGATGGTGCGCGCCTTGGCCGATCGCCACAGCGCCACGACAAGCGCCAGGAACAGGCCGAGAAACACCAGCGCGCCGATGGCCAGTGCATGGCCGATCGTGATCGTCGTCGCGCCAAGCCGGGCAACGGGTTCGGAAAGGATGGTGCTCAGGTCGTTCATCCCGCCAGCATAGCCGATTCGCAGACCTGGCACAGATCAAAACGTGAACGAGACCGATTCGCACCGGTTGACGCTTCTCCTGCGACGTTTTAGGTGAGGCGCCATGTCGATCAAGCCGCTCATCATCCTTCCCGATCCTATCCTGCGCCAGGTTTCCAAACCGGTCGAACGCGTCGACGCGCCTTTGCGCAAACTGACCGACGACATGCTGGCGACGATGTATGATGCGCCGGGCATCGGCTTGGCCGCAATCCAGATTGGCGAGCCGCTGCGCATGCTGGTCATCGACCTCGCCAAGGAAGACGAGCCGCCGGCGCCGCATGTCTTCATCAATCCCGAAATCCTCGAAAGCGCCGACGCTCGCTCCGTCTACGAGGAAGGCTGCCTGTCGATCCCGGACTATTACGCCGAGGTCGAGCGTCCCGCCTCGGTGCGCGTGAAATATCTCGACCGCGACGGCAAGCTGCAGGAGATCGAGGCCGAAGGCCTGATGGCGACCTGCCTGCAGCACGAGATCGACCATCTCAACGGTGTGCTGTTCATCGACCACATCTCGAAGCTGAAGCGCGACATGGTGGTCAAGAAGTTCAAGAAGCTCGCCAAGGACAAGGCGCCGGGCAAGCTGGTGGGATAGCCCTGCTTTCGGCGGCTCGCACAACATCCCTCTCGACCCGCCCCTATTGAGAGACGCTTCCTTGCGTGATATCATTGATATCAGACTGGAGACTCCGATGGGCGATATGTTGATCAGAGATATTCCCGAGCCGTTGAAGCGTGAAATCGAGCATGCGGCACGCAAGGGCGGCCAAAGCCTCTCGATCAAGGCGATCGATTTATTGCGAAAAGGCATGGTTGCGGAAAAAGAAGGCAAGGCCGAGCCTGGACTCACGGCTTGGGATGCGATTCGCGCTGCCTTCGCCTCGGAAAATGCAATCAGCGACGAATTTGCGCAGATGATGGATGAGATCGAAGCGGAACGGAAACGCGACTTTGGCCGCACCATTGAGAATTTCGAGTGATAATCCTCGATACCAATGTCGTCTCGGAAGCGAGCCGGCCCGCGCCCGATCCAAACGTCGCTAAGTGGTTTCGCAGACAGGACCTGCTCGACCTCTATCTCTGCGGTCCTGTTGTCATGGAGCAGTCCTTTGGAGCCGAAAGGTTTCTGAACAAGACCGGCTCGGACCGCCACGTCCGTGCACTTGACCACCTGGTTTCGAAGCAGTTTTCGGGACGTGTCGTCGAATTTGCCGGTCCCATTCCCCGTCTGGCGGGCAAGCTCCGGGCAATGCGGGAAACTATCGGCCGGCCGATCAGCCTTTCCGATGCCATGATCGCTGCCATCTGCCTGTCGCACGACGCTATGCTGGCGACGCGCAATATTAAGGACTTCGAAGAGCTTGACCTCAAGATCGTAAACCCGTTTGAAGCAGACGCTTGAGCGGACTGCCGCGCGCAGAACAGGATACTGGACGAAAAATGCCGCTTCGCGTCATCTTCATGGGCACGCCGGAGTTTTCGGTGCCGGTGCTGCGCGCGATTGCCGAGGCCGAGCACGAGATAGCAGCCGTCTACACCCAGCCGCCGCGCGCCGCCGGCCGCCGCGGTCTGGAGCTGACACCGTCGCCGGTGCAGCGCGAGGCTGAGCGGCTGGGCATCGAAGTGCGCACGCCGCTGTCGCTGAAGGGCGAGGGCGAGCAAGCTGCTTTCCATGCGTTGCGTGCCGATGTCGCAGTCGTCGTCGCGTATGGTTTGCTGTTGCCTAAGGCTATTCTGGAGGCTCCGCGCCTCGGCTGCCTCAATGGCCACGCCTCGCTTTTGCCGCGTTGGCGTGGTGCAGCTCCCATCCAGCGAGCCATTATGGCCGGCGACGTCGAAACCGGCATGATGGTGATGCGCATGGAAGAGGGCCTGGACACCGGTCCGGTGGCACTGGTTGAAAAATGCGCCATAGAGCCCGACATGACGGCCGGCGATCTGCACGACCGCTTGATGAATATTGCTGCCACGCTGATGGTGGAAGCGCTGTCCCGATTGGAGACAAATACCCTGGCATCGACTTTGCAGGCGGCTGACGGGGTGACCTACGCCAGGAAAATCGATAAGTCGGAGACACGTGTGGACTGGACGCGCCCGGCTGCGGAGGTCCACAATCACATTCGCGGCCTGTCGCCATTTCCCGGCGCCTGGTGCGAGGCCGACATCGGCGGCCGCACGGAACGGCTGAAACTGCTTCGCTCGACGCTTTTGGAAGGCACGCTTTCTGAAAGCATGGGCGAGTCGGGAGGAATTCTCGATGACCGGCTGACGGTCGCCTGCGGGTCGGGCGCGGTCAGGCTGGTCGAAGTTCAACGGGCGGGCGGAAAGCCCGCTGCCGCGCAGGAGTTTCTGCGCGGGGCCAAGATCGAAAAAGGAATGAAGTTCTCATGAGCATGATGTCGATACGCGGCGCGACGCCGCGGGACCGCGAGGCCATACGCCTGGTCGAGGAACACGCATTCGGCCAGCAGGCGGAGGCCGGGCTGGTCGACGCTCTGGTCACCGGCGGCGACGCCGTTGTCGAACTGGTGGCGGAAGAAGACGGCCAGGTGGTCGGCCACATCCTGCTTTCCAGGCTGTTCGTCCAGAACGGCGGCAAGCAGTTTGCAGCCGTGGCGCTGGCGCCGTTGGCGGTGGAACCTTCGTTCCACGGCTCGGGCATTGGCGGTGCGCTGATCCGCGAGGCGCATATCCGCCTCAGGGATGCCGGCGAGACGCTCGCCGTTGTGTTGGGCGATCCGGCCTATTACGGCCGCTTCGGCTACAATCATGCGCGCGCCGAAAAGTTCGAGAGCGAATATCAGGGCGAAGCGCTGCAGGCGCTGGCCTGGGGTGACGCACCCGAAAAAGGCAAACTGGTCTACGCCCAGGCCTTTACCGCACTCGCCGCCTGAACGAAGGGTGTATGCCGCGTTTTCGTCTCGATATCGAATATGACGGCAGCCTCTTCGCCGGCTGGCAACACCAGGCGGATCAGCCTTCGGTGCAGCAGGCGATAGAGCAGGCGATCGAGAAATTCTGCGGTGAGGCGGTGCGGATACGCGCCGCCGGCCGCACCGACGCCGGGGTGCATGCGACCGCCCAGGTGGCGCATGTCGACCTCGCCAAGGCATGGCCAAACGACAAGGTGCGCGACGCCGTCAACGCGCACCTGCAGGCGGCAGGCGCGCGCATCGCCATCCTGCAGGCGACGGTTGTCCCCAATGAGTTCGACGCCCGTTTCTCGGCCACCGGACGGCACTATCTCTACCGCATCCTCAACCGGCGCGCGCCTGCAGCGATGGAAAAGGGCAAGGTCTGGTGGGTGCCGAAGCGGCTCGATGCGGACGCCATGCACGAAGCGGCGAAAGTCCTGCTCGGCCGACATGACTTTACCACCTTCCGCTCGACGCAATGCCAGGCCAACAGTCCGGTGCGGACGCTGGAGCTGCTCGATGTAAGCCGCCAGGGCGACCTGATCGAAGTCAGGGCCTCGGCGCGCTCTTTCCTGCACAACCAGGTGCGCTCCATGGTCGGTTCGCTGAAACGCGTCGGCGACGGCGGCTGGACCGCCGCCGACCTCAAGGCCGCGCTCGCGGCGCAAGACCGCGCCGCCTGCGGCCAGGTGGCGCCGCCCGACGGGCTTTTTCTCGTCGGTGTAGACTATCCGGAAAAGTTCTAAGCCGGAGCGGCGGTCGGCACAGTGATGCCGAGCAGCGCCACCAGGCCGAACAAGACGGCCAGAGACACCACCAACATGCCTGCGAACACGGCACTGCCGACAGCCGCGCCCTTGCCGATCGCGGCGTTGGTCATCCGCCAGGTGAGTACCAGCGACAGCACCACCAGAACCAGCCACACCAATTCGGCAACCGGGTTGTCGGACGGCAGGAAAAGCCTGATCAACGCTGAAGGCAGCAGCATCCAGGCGGTGATCGCGGACGCCCAGTTGCTGGCGACGACATAGTGGACGAAGCGGTCGCCGATGCCGGCGCGCGATGCGACCAGGGCAAGCACAACCAGGGGCAGCAGCCACGAGCCGATGTCGACGGTCGCCAGGCGAATCAACATGCCCAGCCGCCCGGCGAACGCATTGGGGTCGCCGATCTCGTTGGCCGTGCCGACCCAGCCGACGATCATCGCCGGCGCGGCGACGACGATGGCGAAGAAGGAATTCCAGAAGCCGTCCGCCGAAAGGTCGAGCAGCCGCAAGCCGTCGGCCTTTCCGAGCATCAGCCGCCAGGCGCCGTTAAGCGATGAAGAGGTCTCGTCAACCGAAAGCATGATCAGCCCTGCTCGAACCAGTCATCGATGAAGCGCTGGTAGATTTGGGTCAGCGTCTCGAGGTCGGCCAGTGCGACGCGCTCGTCGACCATGTGCATGGTCTTGCCGACGAGGCCGAACTCGACCACCGGGCAATAGTCCTTGATGAAACGCGCATCCGAGGTTCCGCCCGAGGTGGACAGCGCCGGCTCCTTGCCGACCGTCGCCTTGATCGACCCGCGCAGCGTCCCGATCAGCTTGTCGTCGCGCGTCAGGAAGACATGGCTCGGCCGGTCGCGCCAGATCAGCTCGTAGTCGACCGGCGTCTTGCCGGTCCGGTATTTCTTGCGCTTCGCCGCCTGGTCGAGGCGGTTATGGATCTCGGCCTGCACCGTCTCGGCAGTCCATGTGTCGTTGAAGCGGATGTTGAAGGTGGCTGTCGCCTTGGCCGGAATAACATTGGTCGCCGGGTTGCCGACATCGATCGAGGTCACTTCCAGATTGGTCGGCTGAAAATCCTTCGTGCCCTTGTCGAAGACGGGCGACAGCAAGGCGTCGACCAGGCTGATCAGGCCGCGCACCGGATTGTCGGCGAGCAATGGATAGGCGACATGGCCTTGGCGGCCGTTGACCGTGACACTGCCCGACATCGAGCCACGCCGGCCGATCTTGATCATGTCGCCGAGCGTGTCCGGATTGGTGGGCTCGCCGACGATCGCGGCGTCCCATTTCTCGCCCCTGGCCGCCGCCCAGTCGAGCAGTTTTGTCGTCCCGTTGATGGCCGGCCCCTCCTCGTCGCCGGTAATCAGCAGCGAGACCGAGCCTTTCGGACCACCCTTGTTCTCGACATGGCGCGCCACGGCAGCGATGAAACAGGCAATGCCACCCTTCATGTCGACGGCGCCGCGGCCGTACATCTCGCCCTTGGCGATCTCAGCGGCAAAGGGCGGATGCGTCCACGACGCCTCGTCGCCCGCCGGCACCACGTCGGTATGGCCGGCAAACATCAGATGCGGCCCATTGCCGGAGCGGCGCGCGTAGAGGTTCTCGATGTCGGGGGTGCCGTCTTCGGAAAACACCGGGCGTTCGACGGAAAAGCCGAGCGGCTTCAGCATGCCTTCCAGGGCAGCCAGCGCGCCGCCCTCGGCGGGCGTTACGGAGGCGCAGCGTATGAGGGTCGCGAGGTTGGCGGCGGGATCGGTCGGCAGTTTCATGGGCAAAGCGATAATCGAAAGCGAAAGGCCTGTCACGGCCAGAGATGATGACCGGTCCTGCCGCCGACATTATGGTTTTCATGTCGTATAGTGCAGGCCAACACGAGATAATCGCATGGCCAACGCCGAAAAGACCATCGTCATTGCCGGCGCCGGCAGCATCGGCTGCTATGTCGGCGGTTGCCTGGCGCTGGCCGGACGCAAGGTGGTGTTTTTGGCGCGGCCAGGCATCGCGACGGCCTTGCTGGACGGTGGCCTGCGCATCACCGATCTCGATGGTCGCGACCGATCCATCCGGCCGGAGTCCGTCACCACCGATCCCGCCGCTGCCCTCGCCAGTGCCGACGTGGTGCTGGTGACGGTCAAGAACGGCGCTACCGAGGAGATGGCGTCGCTTGTTGCCGGACATGCGCGCGGCGATGTCGTGGTGGTCAGCCTGCAGAACGGCGTCGGCAATGCCGACCGGTTACGCGCCGGGCTCGGTGGACGGACTGTGCTCGCCGGCATGGTGCCGTTCAATGTCGTCCAGTCGGCCATAGGCAATTTGCCGCTTCACCTGCATCGCGCCAGCGACGGCAAGGTCATGATCGAAGATGGCGTGACCGGCCTTGCCGGCCTTCTCGATGTCGAAGGGCTTGGCGTGGAAACCCATCCCGACATGAAAGCCGTTCAGTGGGGCAAGCTGCTGATCAACCTCAACAACGCGCTTGTCGCATTGTCCGGCCTGCCGCTGGCGAGCGAACTTGCCGATCGCCGCTGGCGGCGAATCCTGGCCGGTCAGATCGACGAGGCCCTGGCGGCGATGAAGGCGTTACATATCGCGCCGGCGCGGATCGGCGGCTTGCATCCCGTCCTGCTGCCGAAACTGCTCCGGCTGCCGGACTGGCTGTTCCGGCTGGTCGCCCGCCGCATGCTCGCCATCGACCCGCAGGCGCGCTCGTCGATGTGGGACGACCTCCAACGTGGTCGGCCGACCGAGATCGGTGACCTGCAGGGGGCCGTCCTGAACCTCGCCGAAAAGGCCGGCACGCCGGCGCCTCTGCTGAAGCGGGTCACCGTGCTGGTGCGGCAGGCCGAGCGGGAAAAGCGCGGCTCACCCGGGCTGACGCCGGAAACCGTCACTGGATAGTCTACTTGCCGCGAGCCTCGGGCCTTGGCCCGCAAAATAGGCGCGTGGGCCCGCCGCGTCACAGCTTTGGTGCGCGCCTCGGAGCCGGCGCTTTGCTCGCCGAGCCTGGCGCCGGCAGGGGCTGCGCAGCCGGGTGGTTCTCGATCAGCGTGATCTTCTGCCAGATCTTGCGCGACAGGTTGGACGCCAGGTTCTCGACGTCGTTGACGCCGTCGATGACCACATCGTCATTGACGGACTGCGCAAACAGCGCCGCGATCTTGCCGGTGATCGACAGCATCTCCGAGCAATAGTCGAGGTAGCGCGCCAGGTCGGCGGCATTGGTGATGCGCGCCGGCGAATGCGCGGTCGGCCTGAAATTGGCGGACAATGCCGCCGGATCCTTGGTCAGCTGGTGCATGTCGATGACATGGATCAGCGATCTCAACCCATGCAGCTGGCGAAACACCCGCTTGCGCTTGATGCGCTCCTCGGTGCGGATTAGCGCCAGCAGGCCAAGCACGGCAAGGATCATCATGTTGATCGTGGCTTCGATGCCTTGCACCGACTGCACCGCATCGTCGGCCTGCGAGATATGGATGAGCGGCAGGATGGTGCCGACGAATAGGAAGATCAGCGCGCCGGCGGCAACAGCGGCGACGATGGCGCCGCGCAGCCACCAGATCGGCGCTTCCAGCGCCTGCGCCGCCTTGGCCAGGTCGCGCGACAGCGACACCAGTTCGGCGGCGACGCCGCGCAGGCCGGCATCGGGAAAACGCTCGGCGACGCGCTCTTCCAGCCGCTCGGCGGTGTCGATGATCAGTTTCGGATCAAGCGTGCGGTAGCGCATGGCGAGATATCCGGTCGGCGCTCATGGTTCAGCCGGCGCGTTGCTGCGTTTGCCGTAGCGGTTCGGACCGGGGTCACCGCGGAAACACGCTAGAACGATGAGAAGAATGGGGCCGATGATAAGAGAGATCAACGCGTAATAAGTCGGCTTGCCGAAATCATGAAACCGCTTTGCGGTTACCGCAAAGCTCGACCATGTCGAGATCAGCAAAACGACCCAGAACACAAGTGCCCAGTTCTGGCTGGTTGCGGTGCCGGGTTCCAGTCTCGACAACTGGTAGAGCGGGAAAAACTGTGCAAGCACCAGCAGCAGCCCGGCGAGCACGTAGGCACTTGGGCTGACGCGCCCTGAGAGGCTGAAGAAAAGCCAGGGAAGTGGTGGTGTGTTGGGCAATCTGGAGCGCTCTGGTTGCTCGGACAGGATCAATCACGCAGCAGTTCGTTGATCGAGGTTTTCGAGCGGGTCTTGGCATCGACGCGCTTGACGATGACGGCGCAGTAGAGGCCAGGGCCCGGCTCGTTGTTCGGAAAGGCCTTGCCCGGCATCGAGCCGGCGACGACGACCGAATTCGGCGGCACCTCGCCATAAAACACTTCGCCGGTGGCGCGGTCGACGATCTTGGTCGACTGGCCGATGAACACACCCATTCCGAGCACCGAGCCTTCGCGCACGATGCAGCCCTCGACCACTTCGGAGCGCGCGCCGATGAAGCAATTGTCCTCGATGATGGTCGGGCCGGCCTGCATCGGCTCCAGCACCCCGCCGATGCCGACGCCGCCCGAGAGGTGCACATTCTTGCCGATCTGGGCGCAGGAGCCGACCGAGGCCCAGGTGTCGACCATGGTGCCGCTATCGACATAGGCGCCGACATTGACGAAGGACGGCATCAGCACCGCGCCCGGCGCGACATAGGCAGAACGGCGCACGATCGAAGACGGCACGGCGCGGAAGCCTGCCTTCTCGAAGTCGACCGCGCTCCAGCCGTCGAACTTCGACGCCACCTTGTCCCACCAGACCGCCTGCCCGGGGCCGCCCTTGATGATCTCCATCGGATAGAGCCGGAAGGAGAGCAGCACCGCCTTCTTCAGCCACTGGTTGACATGCCATTTGCCATCCGGCTGGCGCTCGGCGACCCGCACGGTGCCACGGTCGAGCAGGTCGAGTGAGGACTGGATGGCGTCGCGCGTTTCGCCACGGGTCGCGGTCGAAATCGTGTCGCGCTCCTCGAAGGCCTTCTCGATGGTCTTTTCGAGGCTGGCCAGATCAGGCTTCGACATGAATTCGCTCCGTTACCACGCTGTTAAGGCCGTCGGCCTTAACCTTGTTTTGAAAGTCGCGCGGACCCTATGTTAAGGCGTATTGGGGGTCAATCGCGGGTGCGCCATGGGACGGCGCAAGTGAACTGTTGGGACGGGTAGAAAGCATATGACTCCTATGGAAAAGGCGGGATGGACGCCGCTGCCGCATTCGGACGAGGATCTGGAGCGGTCGAAAAGCGTGCCCGACACGCCGCAGACTCGCGCCGAAACCTACCGGCTGGCCTGGAACGATCCCGACTTCATGACGCGCCGGGAATTGCGCGCTGTGCGCTTGCAGCTTGAGCTCTTGAAGCCCGAAATGATCCTGGCCGAGCGCGGCATCCGCTCGACGGTCATCCTGTTCGGCGGCGCGCGTATTCCCGAGCCCGGCGGCGAGGCCTGGGCCGCCAAGAACGAGACGCAGAAGAAAAACCTCGAGGAAAACAGCAAATACTACGAGGAGGCGCGCAAATTCGCCCGCCTCTGCTCACAGCAATCGGCCACGTCCTACTACCGCGAATTCGTCGTCGTCACCGGTGGCGGCCCAGGCGTGATGGAGGCGGGAAATCGCGGCGCCGACGATGTCGGCGCGCCGTCGATCGGCCTCAACATCGTCCTGCCACACGAGCAGGCGCCGAACGCCTATGTGACCCCGGAGCTGTGCTTCAACTTCCACTATTTCGCCATCCGCAAGATGCATTTCGTCATGCGCGCCAAGGCCGTCGCGGTGTTTCCGGGCGGCTTCGGCACCATGGACGAATTCTTCGAGACGCTGACGCTGATCCAGACCGGCCGCATGGAGCGCGTGCCGGTGATCCTGTTCGGCAAGGCGTTCTGGCAGCGCGCGATCGACCTCGATTTCCTGGCCGAACAAGGCACCATCACGCCCGGCGACCAGGATATCATCGACTTTGTCGACACCGCCGACGAGGCCTGGGGGATCATCAGCCGCTTCTACAAGTTGGGGGAGTAGGGGAACCGGGAATTGAAGAACTGAAGAATTGAGGAAAAGGAGGTCCGGATCGGTCTCCCTTTCACCAGTTCTTCAATTCTTCAGCTCCTCAATCCTCTACCCCCTCCACTATCCCCGTCAGAAACGTCGCGAGATCGTCGGTGACGAAATCGACGTCGTCCTCATTGGCCGGATCGCGCTCCCAGATCTCGGCAAAGGTCGGCTCGAAATTGCGCGGCACCACCAGCACCGTGGTCATGCCCAGTGATTTCGGCACCTCGAGGTTGCGGGCGAGATCCTCGAACATCACCGCATTGTGTCCGGTGACGGCGTGCAGTTCGGCAAACTTCTCATAGGTCTGCCGCGACGGCTTCGGCGTCAGCCCGGCGGCGACGATATCAAAAATGTCGTCGAAATGGTCGAGTATGCCGAGCTGGCGCGCGGTGCGCTCGGCGTGCCTGCGGTCGCCATTGGTGAAGATGAACTTGCGGCCGGGCAGCTGGCGGATAGCGGTGCCCAGCACCGGATCCGGCACCAGCCACGAATAGTCGATATCATGCACCTTTTCGAGAAAGTCGTCGGGGTCGATGCCGTGACGCGTCATCAGCCCGTTCAGCGTCGTGCCATATTCCTGATAGAGTTCCTTCTGCAGCTTGCGCGCTTCCTCGCGCGGCAGCGTGAGCAGTTCTCCGACATAGGCCGTCATCTTGACGTCGATCTGCGAAAACAGATTCGAATGGTGCGGATAAAGCGTGTTGTCGAGGTCGAACACCCAGTCGGTGACATGGGCGAAGCGGGCGGGATCGGGCAGCGTGGTCATGGCGTGTTATGGCATGAAATATCTGCCGTTCGAACCCCTTTCTGATGTAGAGCTTATCCACAACCTATGTGCATCTAGAGTTGTAAAAATGGGCTCACCATTCAAATTTTAGCCATCACGGAAAGGTGGCCTTCAGGGCTTGCTGGCACAGAGACGGTTCAGTGGGAGCCAGCGATGAGTCGCATAGTCTTAAAGTCCGCCGCGGTCGCATTCGGCTCGGTAGCCATCTCGCTTTTGCTGACGCTGATCATCGTTCCCGCCATGGGTTTTCCGGTCGACCGCACTGTCTGGCTGACATCGACGGTGTGCCCGCTGGCGCTCGCCTGGATCGCCTGCGCCAGCACCTTCTGGCAGAGCGACCGACTGAAAAACGCGCATCGCGATCTCGCCCGCGCGCATGCCCAGCTCGCCGCCGCGCATCGGCGCCTGTCGGCGAAGGCGAGCCGCGACGACATGACCGGCATGCTCAACCGCGAGAGCTTCTTTGCCGCGTTGGACGGCTCGCGGCGCAAATCCGATCGCGGCGCGCTGCTGATCATCGACGCCGACCATTTCAAGGCGATCAACGACAGTTTCGGCCATCTGACCGGCGATGACGCACTGGTGTTAATCGCCAGCGCCATCGAGCGCGGCGTCCGCAGCGGCGACGTGCTCGGCCGCATTGGCGGTGAGGAGTTCGGCGCCTTCCTGGTCGGCGCTACGGAAGCCGAAGCCCGGCGCGTGGCCGAGCGCATCCGCCGTGAAGTCGAGCTGGTCCGCTTTCGTCCGGTCGACGAGCGCACGGTGCCGCTGACCGTCTCGATCGGCGGCATCACCTGTGCGCAAGATGCCGATGTCTCGGACCTGATGCGCGCCGCCGACCGCCGGCTCTACGAGGCCAAGCACCGCGGCCGCAATTTGTCGATCCTCGACCGGGACATTTCCGAAGCTGCCTAGGTGTTGGTGGTGGGGCTGTTAACGGTTCGCCAACATTGTTTCCACGCAACTGCGCCGTTTACCGGGTTGTAACTCGTTTACAGGCAAGGCTTGGCACGGGAATGGCATGTCTGGCCGGTGTGCCGTTCAGGGAACGCCATGCGTGGATCGAAGCCCCCATCCAGAGACGTGTCATGAGTTTCTTCATCAGGAAAATATCGCGCCGCACCATCGTGCAGGCGCTGATTGCGATGCCGGCGCTACAGCTTTTTCGCAAGCAGCCTGACAGCGACCGCCCCCCGGCCGATCCCGACGAGATCGTCGTGGTCAATGGCTGGATCCTGAAGCGGAGCGACCTGGCATGATCTTCGACAGCTATGAGACGTTTCGAGCCTCGGATTTCAAGCCCAAGGTCTGCATTCTCGGCTCCGGGCCGGCCGGCACCACCATTGCCAGAAAGCTCGGCGCCGCCGGCATTCCGGTCGTGGTGCTGGAGGCCGGCGCACGCGAATTCAGCGACCAGTCGCAGGATTTCTACCGCGGCTCCACGGTCGGCGATCAATATTTCGATCTCGACATCACCCGGCTGCGCTTCATGGGCGGGTCGTCGAACCACTGGGCCGGCTGGTGCCGCGTGCTCGACAAGCAGGACTTTGAGCCCAAGGCATGGGCGCCGGACACCGGCTGGCCAATCGCCCGGACCGACATCGAGCCCTATCTGTCCGAGCTGCACGACATACTCGAGCTTCCCGACTTCAAGCCCGATGTGCCGATTTCAGACGACATACGCTGGGTGCAGCTGATCAAGAGCCCGGCCGTGCGCTTTGGCGAGAAATTCTCCGACGAGCTCGACAAGAGCAAGAACATAGCGCTCGTGCTCAACACCTATGCCACCGAACTTGCCGGGGACGGCAAACGAGTGACCGGCGCCAGGCTGTGGTCGAACGGCAAGGATGCCGGCGCCTTCAGCGCCGATTATTTCATCGTCTGCGCCGGCGGGCTGGAGAATTCGCGGCTGCTTCTATGGTCGAACCAGCGCTCGAATGGCGGCGTGGTGCCGAACGCCACGGCACTTGGCCGCTACTGGATGGAGCACCCGACCTTCGAGGGCGGCAATGCCATCCTGGCCGATTACAGGGAGTTCGAGGTTGATGCCGTCAACGAGGCGTTCTTCTCGCCGACGCTCGCCGCCATGGAGCGGCTGCAGATCATGAATTTCGGCATACGCCTGATCGAGACGCCCTATGCCGGCGTCAAGAGCCTGATTGCCGACCTCGCCTGCACCGCGCCCGAGGCCGCCGAATGGGTCGCCTACCAGCTCAGCCAGAACCTGCGCTGCGCCGCCCAGCTCTACGTCGCCTGGGAACAGGCGCCGCTGGCCTCGAACCATATCGAATTGTCGAAGACCGATGTCGACCGTGCCGGCGTGCCGCGCATCGAGCTGCACTGGAAGAAGTCGCCGTTGGAGCGCCGCACCATCCTCGAGGGGCTCAAGTTGTTCGGAACGACGCTGATCGAGAAGGACCTCGGCCGCGTCCGCATCATGGACTGGCTGACCAATGGCGAGGACTACCCGACGGATGAGGAACTGGCCGGCCACCACCACATGGGCGGCACGCGCATGGGCACCGATGTCGTCAAGAGCGTGGTCGACGCCAACTGCAAGGTGCACGGCATGGATAATCTCTATGTCGGTGGTTCCTCGGTATTCTGCACCTCTGGCGAATGCAATCCAACGACGACGATCACAGCGCTTGCCTGCCGGCTAGGCGACCATCTGACCAAAGTAATCACGGTGTGACGAAGTCATCCACGGTGTGACGAAGTCATTACCGTCTGATTGTCAAAAAAGCGAACGGCGCGACAGGATTGCTGCCGGCGCTACCCATGCCTTGGTGTCGAAACCCTCGGAAATCAGCGCCAACGAGATCTCCGTCCTCCTTTGTGGGGAGGGATTAAGGGTGGGGGTAGGTGCCGCGCAAACCCTTCAGGATTTGCTAAACCGTCGCTGGATCCAGCGCCGGCTGCCCCTTGCGGCGGGCGACGATCGCCTTGAAATCGGCGGTCCGGAACGCATCGCGCAACACGTCGAAGGACGGCAGCACGAAATAGGCGCGCTGGAACTTGTCGATCTCGTAGCCGGTGCGCATCACCGTTTCGAGGTCGAAGGGCACGTGGTGCGCGTCCGGGCTCGCGACGGCGAACTGCAATTCGGTGAACGACGACATCAGCCCGGCGCCGAAAGCTTTCCGCTTCTGGCCCTCCTCCTGTATCAGCCCGTATTCGGCGGTGTACCAGTAGAGCCGGGTGATCATCTCGTCACCGCCCAGTGCAATCACGCTCTCGGCCTTTTCGCCATACATCTGCATGAAGTCGGCAAACACCGGCTGTGTCAGGATGGGCACATGGCCGAAGAAGTCGTGGAACATGTCGGGTTCGACGATGTAGTCGAGCTCGTCCTTGGTGCGCAGCCAGTTGGTCACCGGAAAGCGCCGGTTGGCGAGATGGTCGAAGAAGGGCGCGGCCGGGATGAGGCCAGGCACGGCGACGATTTCCCAGCCGGTCAGCTTGCGCAGCTTGTCTGAGACCGCGCCGAAATCCGGGATCTTGTCGAGCAGGCCGAGTGCGGCGATCCCATCGAGATAGGAATGGTGCGCCAGCTTCTGCGTCAGCTTGGTCTGCCGGTCGCACAACGTGCGCCACACCGCCTGTTCGTCGGCGCTGTAGTTGTAGCCCTGCGCTACGGTGAAGTCGGAACGGCACACTGAATAGTCGCCACGCAGGCCTTGCGCCGCGCAATCACGGGCATATTCGGCAACGCTCATCGTCGTCATGGTTCTTCTCCCCTGATCGTGACACTTGAATCTGTCCGCAGAGTCTAGCGGCGGCCGGCGAGGCAATTCAGCTTTGATGATGGCTTGGGTCCATGATTTGAGGTAAAAATCACCAAGCAGAAGCTGAAAGAGAGTGAAAATGCCTCAGTTCGACGATTTCGAGATCAAGATGCTGGATGTTCTTCAGCGCGATGGACGCAAGCCCGTGTCCGAACTGGCGCAGGAGATCGGCCTGTCGACGACGCCTTGCGCCCGCCGCTTCGAGGCGCTGCAGGAGGCCGGCATCATCAAGGGCTTTGCCGCCGTGCTCAACCGCCGCGCCGTCGGCCTGATGGTCGAGGTGTTCATCCAGGTGCGCCTCACCAGCCACAGCGACGGTTCGCCCGAAAGCTTCATCGCCGCCGTGCAACGCATGGACGAAGTGTCGTCATGCTGGACGATGACCGGCGACCACGATTTCCTGCTGCACGTCATGGTGCCGTCGGTCGACGAACTCAACGCCTTCGTCATGCACCGCCTGATGCGCCTTGCCGGCGTGCGCGACGTTCACACCCAGCTGGTGCTGCAGAACATCAAGGGCCCGGGCCACGTGCCGCTCGCCCATCTCAGGCGGTAGGACACGCATCGCCATTTCTGCGGAAAAGCTGCACGCAAACTGCTGGACGGAGCCCAAATGCGAAACTGAAACGCCGGCTACGCCATGCGGACCGTCGCTCAAAGGTCCGTCATGAACATCGTGCTGATCAATCCGCCGCACACCGCCATCGGCAGCCGCGTGCCCGATGACCATCTGCCACCGCTCGGCCTGCTGGCACTGGGCGGCCCGCTTATCGACGCCGGCCATAAAGTCCGGCTGGTCGATGCCGAATTCGGGCCGATGCCGTTGGAAACGCTGGTGCGCGATGCGCTCAGCGGCCAGCCCGATTGCATCCTGATCGGCCACTCCGGCTCGACCTCGGCGCATCCCACCGCGCTCGCGATCGCCCGCATGGTCAAGGCGCTCGAGCCGGCGACGCTGGTGATCTATGGCGGCGTGTTCCCGACCTATCACTGGCGCGACATATTGGCGGCGAGCGATGTCTTCGACTTCATCGTGCGCGGCGAGGGCGAGGCAACCATCCTTGCCCTGGTCGTGGCACTGGACAATCGCCGGCCGCTGGGCGATGTCGCGGGTATCGCCTATCGCGACGATCTCGGCCGCCCCTTCGCGACGCGGCCGGCCGGGACCACTGCCAATCTGGACGAGTACCGCGTCAGCTGGGAGCTGATCGATCACCGCCGCTACAGCTATTGGGGCGGCAAGCGCGCCGTGGTCATGCAGTTTTCGCGGGGCTGCCCGCATCTGTGCAACTATTGCGGCCAGCGCGGTTTCTGGACCCGCTGGCGGCACCGCGACCCCAAGAAATTTGCGCAGGAGATTGCCTGGCTGCACCGCCAGCACGGCGTCGAACTGATCAACCTCGCCGACGAAAACCCGACCGTATCGAAGAAGGTTTGGCGCGCCTTTCTCGATGCGCTGATCGCCGAGAACGTGCCGGTGCTGATCGTCGGCTCGACCCGGGCCGACGACATCGTGCGCGATGCCGACATCCTGCACCTCTATCGCAAGGCCGGCGTCATCCGCTGGCTGCTCGGCATGGAAAACACCGACGAGCAGACGCTTCAACTGATCCGCAAGGGCGGCAGCACCTCATCCGACCGCGAGGCGATCCGGCTGCTCCGCCAGCATGGCATACTGTCCATGGCGACCTGGGTGGCGGGGTTCGAGGATGAGACCTTTCGCGATCTGTGGCGCGGCTTTCGCCAGCTGCTTGCCTATGACCCCGACCAGATCCAGGCGCTCTATGTCACGCCGCACCGCTGGACGCCGTTCTTCCGCATCGCCAAGGACCGCAAGGTGATCCAGACGGATGCCCGGCTGTGGGACTACAAGCACCAGGTGCTGCAGATGACGCGGCTGAAACCGTGGATGCTGTTCTTCTCGGTCAAGCTGATCGAGGTCGCGGTGCAGTCGCGGCCGAAGGCGCTGGCGCGCATTCTCTTCCACCCCGATCCCGAACAGCGCCATTCGATGCGCTGGTACACGCAAATGGGCCGCCGCGTCTGGTTCCGCGAGGTCTGGGGTTTTCTGGCCCGCGACCGCCGCCTCAAGGATGGTCCGACGCTGGCTGAGTTCTGGGGCGCGCCGCAGGATGCCGATGAGGAATCCATGGTCGACATGCGCCCGCCGCTCAAGCCGGCCGAAGCGGCTGTCGCGATCTCGGCCGGCGCCTGACGGGCTCGCTGCCCTTCATACCTACCGTATGCGTATTGACATACGCAGCGTATGTACTCACCTCATGCATACGGGACGTATGTGAGTGCCCCGGACAATGGAGTGAAAATGACCAAACGTGACGCGATCTTTCCTGCCGGCCGGCAGGCTCTCTACGAGATAAATCGCTATTCTGCTGCAATCCGATCAGGCGATCTTTTGTTTGTCTCGGGCCAGGTCGGCAGCCGCGAGGACGGGTCGCCCGAACCTGTCTTCGAAAAGCAGGTCCAGCTTGCCTTCGATAATCTCGCGGCAGTGCTGAAAGCAGCGGGCGCCACGTTCGACGATATAGTCGACGTGACCACCTTCCACACCGATCCGGCAACGCAATGGCCCGTGATCGATGCCGTTCGGCTGAAGGTGTTCGGTGAACCGCCCTACACCAATTGGACGGCGGTCGGCGTCAACTGGTTAGCCGGCTTCGACTTCGAGATAAAGGTCATCGCGCGCCTGCCCCAGCCTGCCTAAGGGCTGGCCAGCCGACCAACTGGCCGCCAAGCCAGTTGCACCTCAGGGCACGATTAGCGTGCCGGCGCCGTGTTCGGTGAACAATTCCAGCAGCACCGCATGCGGCGTCTTGCCGTTGAGGATGACGACGCCTTCGACGCCGCGCTCGATCGCCTCGATGCAGGTCTCGACTTTGGGGATCATGCCGCCCGACACCGTGCCGTCCTTGATCAGCGCCTTGGCTTCGGCCACCGTCAGCTCGTCGATCAGCTTCTTGTTCTTGTCGAGCACGCCGGGCACGTCGGTCAGGAACAAAAGGCGCGTCGCCTGGCAGGCGCCGGCGATGGCGCCGGCGAAGGTGTCGGCATTGATGTTGTAGGTATGGCCATCGCGGCCGGGCGCCACCGGCGCCAGCACCGGGATCATTTCGGAGCGCGCCAGCAGGTCGAGCAGGGTGCGGTCGACTTCGACCGGTTCGCCGACGAAACCGAGATCGAGCACACGCTCGATGTTGGAATCCGGGTCGATCATGGTCTTGCGAGCCTTTTCGGCGAACACCATGTTGCCGTCCTTGCCGCACAGGCCGATCGCCCATTCGCCCTCGGCGTTGATCAGCGCGACGATCTCCTTGTTGATCGAACCGGCCAGCACCATCTCGACGATTTCGACCGTCTTCTGATCCGTGACGCGCAGTCCGCCTTCGAACTTGGATTCGATGCCCATCTTGGCCAGCATGGCGCCGATCTGCGGCCCGCCGCCATGGACGACGATCGGGTTGACGCCGGACTGCTTCAGCAGCGCGATGTCACGGGCGAAAGCCTTGCCGAGCTCGATATCGCCCATGGCATGACCGCCATATTTCACCACCACCGTCTTGTGCTCGTAGCGCTGCATATAGGGCAGGGCCCGCGAGAGCAGGGCGGCCTGCATTTCGGCGGTGGCGGTGATCTCCGTCATCGGCATGGTTCCCTGGATGCGGGTAAGGACGGCGGCGTCTTAGCGGGAATTGGCCCAGGCCGCAAACAGCTTTGCTATCACGATGATGAAATCTGCCGGATCAGGCCGGCACCTTGAGCGGCGCCCGCCGCGTCAGCCAGCCGGAAATCTTCTCCATCTGCGCGGCGAGCGACAAAACCGTCTGCTCGTCGCCGGGGCGGCCGACGCCCTGGATGTCGAGCGGCAGGCCATTCTGGATCGCTGGCCAGTGGTGAACCACAGGCTCTTGTCCATCAATCGCCCAAACAGGGATCTGATCTCCAAGGCACGGGTCAGATGCAATTTTTCGAGCAGGTTTCGATGAGCTCGTCGGCCCCCTTCGGGTCCATGGCGCGCAGGCAAGCGGCGGATGCGCAATGATCGGGTTGCCTCGGCGCGCGCGATCGCAGCATCGACAAGGTCCGGCGGCGAGATCTCGCCTCTGTGCAACAGCTCTGCCAAGCCGGTCGCATCGTTCTCCCACAGCATCCGTTCGGCCGACATTGCTGTTCCCCTATCTGCGGGAGGCTAACGACAGCCGATTTCCTTGGCAACCGACCGGCGATTACTGGCGATTGGGCGCGGACATCGATTGCGTGGACAACAAGATTTCTGCCTTTGCAAACAAATTGTGATCGCTTAGCTTGTCCGTATGACGCCGCAGGATATCTCCACCCTGATTGTCCGGACCTCGACGAAGGATCGGACTGCGTTCGATCTGCTTTACCGGCAAACCAGTGCGAAACTTTTCGGCGTGTGCCTTCGTGTATTGAAGGATCGCGGAGATGCGGAAGAAGCGCTGCAAGAGGTCTTCGTCAAAGTGTGGACGAAGGCGGATCGTTTCGCTGTTTCTGATCTCAGCCCAATCTCCTGGCTGGTGGCCATAGCACGCAATCATGCGATTGATCGCATCCGGTCGCGACGCAAGCCTGCTGCCGATATCGATGGCGCGCTCGACGTGGCTGACCCCGGTCCCGGGCCAGAGGCTATGGTTGTTGCGGGCGGTGAATCCGAGCGCATCTATCAGTGCCTTGAAGAGTTGGAACAAGACCGGGCGCAAGCCGTTCGGGGTGCGTATTTGAACGGCGAAAGTTACGCCGAGCTCGCGGAACGTCATAAGGTTCCGCTCAACACGATGCGGACATGGCTGCGCCGCAGCCTGTTGAAACTTAGAGAATGTCTGGAAAGATGACCCTGGCAGAAGAAAATGGACCGGAACGTGGAGGCGACGACCTGCTCGCAGCCGAATACGTTCTCGGCGTGCTGCCGGCGGATGAGCGCCAGATAGCCTCCGGACGCATCGACGCGGAGACCGGCTTTGCCCGTCTCGTCGATTCCTGGGAAGTGAACCTCTCGCCGATCGCTGCCGCTTATGCTGAGGTAGAGCCGCCGGCCACGGTCAAGCCGGCTATCGATCGCCGGCTGTTCTCCTCCACCGCGGCGTCGATGACGGCGCCGAGCGGCAGTCTCTGGTCCAGCCTTGCCTTCTGGCGCGGCCTCACCGCAGCGGCTCTCGCGGCCCTGGTACTCTATGTCGCCGTGCCCTACGTCAGGTCGCCGGTCGTCGTGCCACAGGAGCGCCTCGTCGCCTCGCTGGCCGCCGAAGGCAGCGATGTCAAATACCTCGTCGTCTACGACGCATCCCGCCGCGATGTCGGCCTGTCGCTGGTTTCGGGCGAACGCGCCGCCGGCAAGGACTTCGAACTGTGGATGATCGAAGGCAAGAATGCGCCGGTCTCGATGGGTGTCATTCCCGCCGGCCAGGTCACGCACATTCCGGTTACCCCGGCAGTGCAGCAGAAGCTGGCGCAAGGCGCCGTGCTTGCCGTCAGCGTCGAGCCGACGGGCGGTTCGACGACCGGACAGCCGACCGGACCGGTCGTTGCCGCGGGCGACCTGAAGGGCATCTGATAAATCGTAAGATCATGACGTGACAATGAAGGCAGCGGAAGTACATCTTCCGCTGTTTTCGTTTTGGATACGCTGCTGGAGATTAGAGATTCGATCTCCGGAGATAATTCGCCGACAAGATAAAGGATAAATTTTTCCCGGCGCGCGGAAACTCAGGCAGTTCTATTACGTATCTCCTCATGTTCCCGAAAGAGGAAACAATAACCCTGAGGAGTTCGAACACTATGCGTAGAATCGCCACCCTTTTGCTCGCCGGTACCATTGCCGTCTCCGCCCTCGCCACAATCGCCTATGCCGAGAATCCGATGGTTGGCGGCGCCGCCATGTACGCCAACAAGAACATCGTTGAGAACGCCGTCAATTCGAAGGATCACACGACACTGGTCGCCGCCGTCAAGGCTGCCGGCCTGGTCGAGACACTGCAGGGCGCCGGCCCGTTCACCGTGTTCGCGCCGACCAATGAGGCCTTCGCCGCGCTTCCGGCTGGCACGGTCGAGACGCTGCTCAAGCCCGAGAACAAGGACAAGCTCACCAAGATCCTGACCTGCCATGTCATCGGCGCTAAAGCGATGGGCGCCGATGTCGCCTCGATGGCCAAGGCCGATGGCGGCACCCATAAGGTCAAGACGGTTGGCGGCTGCGAGCTGTCGCTCAAGGCTGATGGCGGCAAGGTCACCGTGACCGACGAGAACGGCAATGTCGCCAATGTGACGATCGCCGATGTCGAGCAGTCGAACGGCGTCATCCACGTCATCGACAAGGTCCTGCTGCCGAAGATGTAACAAAGCCCTGCCGCCGACGAACAGGCGGTAAGCTCCTGCAGATTGCGCGGCCCCGCCCCCGTGGGCCGAGCAAACGACCGAGCGCTCCATCCCGTCCGCAACAAGCGCGGAGCCGGTGTGGAGCGTTCGTTTGCAGGGCAACCGTCACCGGCTTTTGATTTTCCAGTGGCGGCCAAATCTGGCAAAACAACCCGCAGGAGGATTTCTGTCATGAACCGTCGCGACTTGCTTTTGAGTGGCGTCGCCGTTGCCGCAGTTGCCGGCGCGGTGGCAACGCTGCGCATGGGCGGACCCCAACCCGCCAGAGCTGCTGAAACCTTCGAGGTCACCAAGACCGACGCCGAGTGGCACGCCATCCTGTCGGATGAAGCCTTCAACGTGCTGCGCAAGGAAGGCACCGAGTATCCCGGCACCAGCCCGCTGCTCAACGAGCACCGCAAAGGCATTTTCGCCTGCGCCGGCTGCGACCTGCCGGTCTATTCCTCGGAGACCAAGTTCGATTCCGGCACCGGCTGGCCGAGCTTCTGGCAAGAGATTGCCAACGCCGTCGGCAAGACCGAGGACCGTTCGCTGGGCATGTCCCGCACCGAGGTTCATTGCCGCCGCTGCGGCGGTCATCTCGGCCATGTCTTCGACGATGGCCCGGCGCCGACCGGCCTGCGCCACTGCATCAACGGCGTTGCGCTCAGCTTCAAGCCGGCAACTGCCTGACCGTTCGGCGTCTTTTAGCGGGGTGGGGATTTGGAGCCGGCGTGACGACCTCCTCCTATCTATTGAAATGGGGCGAAAACAGTCAACTTCAAGAATTGGCAGACGGCTTTTTATGCGTAGATTCCGCAGCCCTAACGAGAGGGCCAGAATCTATGCAACCAACCAAAGCACGGGCTCGCGACGGCGAGCCCAAATCGACCGCCAAATCGACCGACGGTGTTGATGCGGACCGGCCGCGAATATCCCATTCCGTGGTGATCGCCGGCGGCGGCCCGACCGGGTTGATGCTGGCCGGCGAGCTTTCCCTGGCCGGCATCGATGTCGCCATCGTCGAGCGGCGCGAGAACCAGGATCTCGCCGGCGCGCGCTCGGGCGGCCTGCATTCGCGCACCATCGAGATCTTCGACCAGCGCGGCATTGCCGATCGGTTCCTGTCGCAAGGCCAGACCGCACAGGTCGCAGGTTTCGCCGGCGTTTCGCTTGACATCAGCGACTTCCCCACCCGCCACAATTACGGGCTGGCGCTGTGGCAAAAGCACATAGAGCGCATCCTTACCTGCTGGGTCGATGAACTTGGTGTCACGGTCTACCGTGGCCGCGAGGTGACAGGCTTTGTGCAGGATGCAGGCGGCGTCGATTTCGCGCTGACAGATGGCGGGTCGCTTCGTGCCGATTATCTTGTCGGCTGCGACGGCGGCAGAAGCCTCGTGCGCAAGGCGGGGGGCATAGAGTTCCCCGGTTCCGAGCCGACAACCAGCAATTTGATCGCCGAGATCGAGGTGACAGAAGAGCCGCAATGGGGTATCCACCGCGATGCCATCGGAATTCACGGCCTCAGCAGACTGGAAGGCGGTACGGTACGGGTGCTGGTGACCGAGCGCGAGGTCGGGGCTGGCGGCGAGCCAACTTTGCGCGATCTCAGCGAGGCGCTCATTGCCGTCTACGGCACCGATTATGGCGTCCACAATCCGACATCGCTGGCCCGCTTCACCGACATGACCCGGCAGGCAGCCTCATACCGCAAGGGGCGGGTGCTGCTCGCCGGCGACGCCGCGCATGTCCATCCGCCGGACGGCGGACAGGGTCTGCAGACCGGTGTGCACGACGCGGTCAATCTGGGCTGGAAGCTCGCCCAGGTTGTCAGGAAAACTGCGCCCGAAAGCCTGCTCGACAGCTACCAGGCAGAGCGCCACCCGATTGCCGCGCGTGTGATGAAAAACACCATGGCGTCGGTCGCGCTGCGTCGCGAAGACGAGCGTACCAAAGCGTTGCGCGATACAATGGCCGAACTGCTCGCCATGGAAGAGCCGCGCAAGCGTTTTGCCGGGATGATGTCCGGCCTGGACATTCACTACGATCTTGGCGAAGGGCATCCGCTGCTGGGACGTCGCATGCCTGATCTCGACCTCGTCACCGCTGCCGGTCCGCTGCCGGTCTTTGCCCTGCTGCACGACGCCCGGCCGCTGCTGCTCAACTTTGAAAAACCCGGCGCTTTGGACATCCGCCCGTGGGCTGATCGGGTTCGGACTGTCGACGCCAGCTACGATGGCGCATGGGAGCTTCCGGTGCTGGGGGCAGTCGAAGCCCCACGCGCAGTGCTGGTCCGGCCTGACGGTTATGTGGCCTGGGTCGGCGGCCCTGAAGCAGCCGGGCTAACCGACTCGCTGACCAAATGGTTTGGGCCGCCTGCCGCAGCATAGCGCGCCGGGTGTTCGACCAAGGAGCTTGACAACGATCGATGCTTAAGCGTGACCCCGGAAATCGGGGGTGATTTCCGGGGTCACACATGAGGGCGCCAGGCGGGGGGTCCGGCGCGCTCAATGGCCTCCGCCACCGCTGCCCGCGGGCGGCGCCGGCTTGGCGATGACCAGGGTGAAGACCGCCATGGTCGCGAACAGCACGGTCAGCATGGTGAACACATCCATGAACGACAGCAGCGACGCCTGCTGCTGGACCATGCCCGACAGTTTGGAGATCGCCGCCTTGGTGGCGTCGAGGCCGGGAGTCTGCTGGAAGTCGAGCGTCATGTTCTGCAGCTTGGTCTGCGCCGCCGCACTGCCCCATTCCACATGCTCGGCCAGCCTGGCGTAGTGGAAGGCGCTGCGATCGATCAGCACGGTGTTGATGACGGCAAGGCCGACCGCACCGCCGAGGTTGCGGGTCAGGTTGAACAGGCCCGACGCGTTCTTCAGCCGGTCCGGCGGCAAGGTGCCGAGCGCAATGTTGTTGATCGGCACCATGCACAGCATCATCGAGCTGCCGCGCAGGATCTGCGGGATCAGCAATTCCCAGAAATCCCAGTCGGCGGTCAGATGCGTCATCCACCATGTGCCGGCAGCGAAGCCGAACAGCCCGATCATCATCATGATGCGCAAATCCATCTTGCTCGACAGGATGCCGGAAATCGGCGCAGTGACGAACATCGCCAGGCCGCTGACGAACAAGGCTTCGCCGATCATCATGGAATCGTAGCCGCGGATGCGCCCGAGGAACACCGGGTAGAGATAGGTCAGACCGTACAGGCCGATGCCGATGACGAAAGAGAACAGCGAACCGAAGGCGAAATTGACGTTGGTGAAGGCCCTGAGATCGACGATCGGCTCCTCGGCGGTGAAGGCACGCCAGAAGAACAGCGCCGCACCGACAACCATGATGATGGCGCAGATGAACACGGCCTGTTCCTGCAGCCAGTCATGGTTCGGACCTTCCTCGAGCACATATTCCATGCAGCCGAGAAACGCCGCCATGCCGGCAAGGCCCCACCAGTCGAACTTGCTGAACAGGCCGAGATTGGGCTTGTCGAAATCGATCAGGGTCCAGGTCGTGACCGTCACCAGAATGCCTGGAATGACATTGATGAGGAACAGCCAGTGCCACGACATGGCATGGCTGATATAGCCGCCGACGGTCGGGCCGATGGTCGGCGCCAGCGTCGCCACCAGGCCGATCATCGGCGACACCATGGCGCGGCGCGACGGCGGGAAGATGGTGAAGGCGGCGGCGAAAACGCTCGGGATCATGCCGCCGCCGATAAAGCCCTGGATGGCTCGGTAGACGATCATCTGGTCGATGTTGGTGGCGGTCGCGGCCAGCGCGCGGGCCGCCGGGAAGCCGGCCGCGGCGCCTGCAAACAGCACGCGCGTCGACAGCATCCGGCTGAGGAAGCCCGACAGCGGGATCATCACCACCTCGGCGATCAGATAGGCGGTCTGCACCCATGGAATTTCATCGGAACTGGCGCTGAGGCCGGCCTGGATCTCGGCCAGCGAGGCTGAGACGATCTGGATGTCGAGGATCGCCATGAACATGCCGAACACCATCGCCAGGAAGGCGATGAGGCGGCGCGTCGAGATGGTCGTCGGCACCGCCGGCATGGCAGGCGCCGGCGCCGCTCCTGCGGTTATGGTTGCGGTTGCCATGGCGTTGCTCCCGGCTTTCGCTCAGTTCGCCGTAGCCGGAGCCGTGCGGCTGTCGACGGCGACGACCACGCTCAGGCCGGCGCGCAGCCTGCCTGCCTTCAGCACATCGGCCGGAACGTCGATGCGAACCGGGATGCGCTGCACCACCTTGGTGAAGTTGCCGGTGGCATTTTCCGGCGGCAGCAGCGAGAACACCGCACCCGAAGCCGGCGCCAGCGACGACACCGTGCCTTCGAAATCATGGCCGTCCGTGGCGTCGACCGAGACCCGCACCTTCTCGCCGGGCACCAGCTTGGCCAGCTGCGTCTCCTTGAAGTTGGCAACGATGTAGAGCTTGTCCAGCGGCACCACGACGGCGAGCTTCTGGCCCGGGCTGACGAGGTCGCCCTGCTCGACCGAGCGGTTGCCGACGACGCCGTCATAAGGCGCCTTGAGCACGGTGAAGGACAGATCGCGCGCGGCCTTGTCGCGGTTCAGCCGCAGCGAAGCCAGCGTGCTGGCCGATTCGGCGCGCTGCGCTTCGAACACGCCGATATTGGCCTGTGCGGCTGCAATCTGCGCGTCGGCGCCGACGAGGGCCGCATTGGCCTGGTCGAGAGCGGTCTGGGCATCGTCCAGTTGCGCCTGTGTGCCGACATGCGTCTTGACCAGTTGCGCGGCGCGCTGCTGGGCGCGAGCGGCGTTGTCGGCTGCCGCCTGGTCGGCGACCTTCTGCGCCTGCGCCTGTTGCAGCGAAGCTTGCGCCGCCTTGGTCTGCGCGTCGATACGGTCGAGCGTCTTGGCCAGCGTGGCGATCTGCGCCTCCGCCTGGGCAACGGCTATTCTGTAGTCGCCGTCGTCGATCGTCAGCAGCGGATCGCCGGCCTTGACCTGCTGGTTCTCCGAGACCTTGACTTGATCGACATAGCCGGAAATCTTCGGCGAGACGAACGACATGTCGGCCTGGACATAGGCATCGTCGGTCGAGATCAGGAACCGGCCGTCGGTCCAGTAATTATAGCCATACCAGGCGCCGGCGCTGAGCAGAGCGAGGCCGATGATCGGCAGCATGAACGAGCGAGCCGACCGCTTCTTCTTGGCCGGCACCTCGGCCAAAACTTCGGCGGCAGGCTTGATGGGCGCTTCCGGCGCTTCGATAACCGGCGAGACCTTGGCGTTGGGAAAGGGGCGGACTTCGGCGGTGGTTGGCGTGTTCGAGGACATGATATCTCGCTACCGTAGCTACATAAGGAAAATGTGTTATACTGAACCGTTCGGTTCGATGCGAACGTTGACATAGCGCTAAAGCAGGCCCATATCAAGAGCAATCGAACCGCTCGGTTCGAATTATTTCGCGAGGTGTGACTTTAATGGCCGACACGTTACCCGACGTCGAAAATGATCCGTGCGATGTGCTGGATAGTGCGCGTCGCGGCCGCCCGGCGGCGGGCCAGGATCCGGTCAAGCGCAGCCAGATTATCGAGGGCGCGCGGCGCGTGTTCATCGACAAGGGCTTCGAAGCGGCGTCGATGAACGACATTACCCGCGAGGCCGGCGTCTCCAAGGGCACGATCTATGTCTACTTCGCCAACAAGGAAGAGCTGTTCGAGGCGCTGATCGAGGAAGAGCGCGGCACCATCTTCAAGAACATGTACGACATGCTCGACCGCGCCGACGATCTGCGCCAGACGCTGGTGAAGTTCGGCAAGGTGCTGTCGATGAAGATCACCTCGGCCAAGGTCATCCAGGCGCAACGCACCGTGATCGGCGCCTCCGACAGGATACCGGACATGGGCGCGCGGTTTTACGAACGCGGCCCCAAACGCGGCCACGACAAGGTGGTCAAGTTCCTCAATGCAGCCATAGAACGCGGCCTGCTCAAGATCGATGATGTCGATCTTGCCGCCTATCAATTCACCGAACTGTGCCTCGCCGGCCTGTTTCGCCAGTGCATCTTCGCCTACCGCACCAAGGCGCCGAGCCAGGATGAAATCGACCACATCGTGCGGTCGGGCGTCAGCCTGTTCCTGAAGTCCTACGGCACCGAAAAGCTTGCCGAGGAAGAAAGCCACCAGATGATCGCGCTCGAGGCGAAGTCCAAGGCAAAGGCCTAGTTAGCCAAAGGTCTTTTTTCGCAACTCCGGACGGAAAACCGCTTCACACTTTTCCCGGAGTTGCTTTTAACCGCCATTGGCCGCCAGCACGATCGCCGCGCGCAGTTCGTCCAGACCCTCGCCCTTTTCCGACGACGTGGCGAGCACGAACGGAAACGCCGCCGGCCGCTTCTTGATCTTCAGTAATGTCTCTTCGATCAGCTGCGGCACGCCGGCGGCCTTGATCTTGTCGGTCTTGGTCAGCACGATCTGGTAGGACACCGCCGCCTTGTCGAGCAGCGACAGCACTTCGTCGTCCTTGGCTTTGATGCCATGGCGGGAATCGATCAGCACATAGACCCGCTTCAGCGTCACGCGGCCCTTGAGATAGTCGAAGACCAGCTTGGTCCAATCGTCCACCTTTTCCTTCGGCGCGCTGGCATAGCCGTAGCCCGGCATGTCGACCAGCGCCATTGGCGGCAAGTCGGTGCCTTCGCCGGAAAACCCGCCCGGCACGAAATAGTTGAGCTCCTGCGTGCGCCCCGGCGTGTTGGAGGTGCGCGCCAGCCCGTTATGGCCGACCAGCGCATTGATCAGCGACGACTTGCCGACATTGGAGCGGCCGGCAAAGGCGATCTCCGGCGGCCCCTCCGGCGGCAGGAACTTCATCGCCGGCACGCCGCGGATGAAGATCCACCCCTTGGTGAACAGGTCGGTTCCGATGACGGTGTTGCCCAGCGCGTTCAAATCGCTGCCTCCAGCCTGGAAATATCGGCGCCCCGAATGGCGTTGAGGTTGCGGCCGATCTTGTCCACCGGCCAGTTCCACCACGCCACGGAAAGCAGCCGCCTGACCGTCCTGTCGTCGAAACGCATCTTCACCACCTTTGCCGCATTGCCGGCGACGATCGCATAGGCCGGCACGTCATGCGTCACCACCGATTTCGCCGCCACGATGGCGCCATTGCCGACCGACACGCCGGGCATGATCACCGCATCCATGCCGATCCATACATCATTGCCGACCACCGTGTCGCCGCGCAGTTCCTGCGACCACGTCTTCGGGTCGAAGCCTTGCTCCCAGCCATGGCCGAAAATGTTGAACGGATAGGTGGAAAAGCCGGACATGGCATGGTTGGCGCCGTTCATGATGAAGCGCGCGCCCTCGGCGATGGCGCAGAACTTGCCGATGATCAGCTTGTCGCCGATGAAGGGATAATGATGCAGCACGCACCGCTCGGCGAATTTGTCCGGTCCGTCAGGATCGTCATAGTAGGTGAACTCGCCGATCTCGATATTCGGCGCGGTGACCAGGGGCTTGAGGAAGCCGACGCGGGGGTGCATCGGGATCGGGTGTTTGATGTCTGGGTTGGGTCCGTCCATGGCGAGATCCGTCGAGAGTGGCGCAAATTAAAGCCGCCATTCGAGATGGCGTGATCCGCCCTATAGCACCAATCGCCCGATGAGCGAGCCCTGCTGGGCTTCGATGTTCAGTTCGTGCCGCGGCAGATCACGATCAGGTCGACCGCCGCCGTCGGCTAAGGCGCCCTGAAACAAAAAAAACGGGGCCCTGCGAAGGACAAGCAGGACCCCGGTGGTGTCGAAGACGGCTTCAAAAGAATGGCACCTCCTCGTGAGGTGGGGAAGGCAGACCGAGAAAGCCCGTCGCAGCCCGCCGTCATTCCCCGTTGCGTAAAGCCGTTACTTCGGCAACAGCACCTTGTTGACGACGTGGATGACGCCGTTCGACTGGTTGACGTCGGCGACCGTTAACCTGGCGGCGCCGCCGGATTCGTCGACGATATAAAGCGCGCCTTTTTTTACCTCGGCGATCAGCGTGTCGCCGCTGACGGTCTTCATTTCATACTTGCCACCCATCGCCTTGGCCTTGGTCATCATATCCTTGGCCGAGATCTTGCCGGCCACGACATGGGCGGTCAGGATCTTGGTCAGCTTGTCCTTATTTTCGGGCTTCACCAGCGTGGCGACGGTGCCGGCCGGCAGTTTCTTGAAGGCGGAATCGGTCGGCGCAAACACCGTGAAGGGTCCCGCGCTTTCCAGCGTGTCGACCAGGCCGGCGGCCTTGACGGCGGCAACCAGCGTCTTGTGGATCGGCGAGTTGAGGGCGTTCTCGACGATGTTCTTCGAGGTCAGCATCGCAGCGCCGCCAACGGCGGGATTGGCGAGCGTATAGGCCGTCGTAGCTGCGAGGCCCGATAGAGCCAGGCCGGCGGAAAAGCAGAATGCCTTGAGGATGGACTTTGCCATTGGAGAACCCTTCTGGTGCGACAATTGTTGATTCGATTGTCGGGAAGAGTTACGCGGCGATTGCGGGAAAGTTTCGGTGCAGAGTAAAAAAGGATAATGATAACAAATATTTAAAGGCGAATGCCCATTCCACGCGCCGCATCCCCGCGATGGACATGACGGGGTCACGGATCAAAAACAGCGGTCTTCGGATTAGAGCTGATCGGTGTTGATCGGCCTTGGCGGTACAAGCAGCAGCCACGCCGGTTGCACGCCGCAAGTTTCGCGCCTCACGGGAACGTGATGCGCGCCTCGTCCACAAAAACACCGGACGAGCCGGGGCTTTGATTGCCACGCTGTTTATTCAGCTGGCGAGGGTTTCTTTCGGAACAATGCCGTCAGATTGTCCCACAATTCGATCTTGGCGCCCTGGCGCTTCATGATCACGCCCTGCTGCAGGATCGACAGCGTGTTGTTCCAGGCCCAGTAGATGACGAGGCCGGCCGGGAAGCTGCCCATCATGAAGGTGAAGATCACCGGCATCCAGGTGAAGATCTGCGCCTGCGTCGGATCCGGCGGCGTCGGGTTCATGCGCATCTGCAGGAACATGGTGATGCCCATGACCACCGCCCAGGCGCCCATATGCGGCAGGAATGCCGGCGGCGCGAAGGGCAGCAGGCCGAACAGGTTGAAGACCGAGGTCGGATCGGGCGCGGCCAGATCCTGGACCCAGCCGAAGAACGGCGCGTGCCGCATCTCGATGGTGATGTAGAGCACCTTGTAGAGCGAGAAGAACACCGGGATCTGCAGCGCCACCGGCCAGCAGCCGGCGAGCGGATTGATCTTCTCGGTCTTGTACAGCTCCATCATCGCCTGTTGCTGCTTCATCTTGTCGTCCGCGTATTTCTCGCGGATCTCGAGCATCTTGGGCTGCACCTTCTTCATGTTCGCCATCGACGCATAGGATTTGTTGGCGAGCGGGAAGAAGAGGGTTTTGACGACGACGGTGGTGGCAAGGATGGCCAGACCGAAATTGCCGAAGAATTTGTACAGCGTGTCGATCAGGTAGAACATCGGCTTGGTGATCCAGATGAACCATCCCCAATCGATCAGCCGGTCGAACAGCCTGATCTGGCGATCCTGGGCGTAGGCGTTGATCTTGTTGACTTCCTTGGCGCCGGCGAAGATCTCGGTCTCGACCGTCGCCGACTGGCCGGCGGCAATGGTGATCGGGTCGGTGAGGAAGTCCGACTGGTAGCGCGGGCGGCCATTGTCGTAATAGGCATAGTGCGGCTGGAAGGGCTGCTTCTCGGTCGGCACCAGGGTGACCGCCCAATATTTGTCGGTGATGCCAAGCCAGCCATCGGTCGATTTGCTCGGCGTATAGAGCTTGTTCTTCTCGATGTCGGCGTATTTGTGCTCCTGCAGGCCTTCGGTTCCCGTGACGCCGATCAGGCCTTCATGCAGCACATAGGAGCTGGCGACGGCCGGCTTGTCGAAACGGATGACGCGGCCGTAATTGGACAGCGTGACGGGGGTCGAGCCTGAATTCTGCACCGCATCGGAAACGGTGAACATGTAGTCGCCGTCGACGGAGATCGTGCGCTTGAAGGTCAGGCCCTTGTCGTTGGTGAAGGTCAGCGTCACTGGCGTCGCCGGCGTCAGCGTCGCATTGCCGTCGACGCTCCAGACCGTTTCCGGGCCCGGCACCGTGCCGGTCGTGTCGCTGCCGACAAAGCCGATCTCGGCATAATAGCCGGTGGGCAGCGCCTGCGGATTGAGCAGCTGGATCTGCGGCGATGTCTTGTCGACCGTCTCGGTGTAGTGCTTGAGCTTTAGGTCGTCGAGGCGGGCGCCGGTGAGGTTGATCGAGCCCGACAGGCTCGGCGTGTCGATGTTGACGCGGGCCGTCTTGGCCACTTCCTGCGCGCGGCCTTCCGGCGTCGTGACATAGGTGCCGGGCGCGTTTGGAATGGCGCCGGGCGCCGCGGGCGCCGGCGTGCCGCCGGGATTGGCGGCCTCGGCCGCCTTCTTCTGCTCCGCCGCCCGCTGCTCTTCGATGCGGGCCGCCTCGCGCTGCTGTTCGCTCCGCGGCAGCACATAGAAATATTGCCACAGCCCGAGGATCAGCACCGACAAGACGATGGTGATGTAGAAGTTCCGGTTATTTTCCATCGAAAGCCCTTGGCCTATCGTGTTCCGCTGAGACGGCGGGAGAGTTCGGCCTTCAAGTGGCCGAACGGAATGGTGAGCACGTCTTCACGCCCGACAATGACATAGTCATTGCCGGGCGCCATGTCACTTGCGGCATGGGTGCGCACGGCTTCTTTCAGCCGCCGCCTGACGCGGTTGCGCACAACCGCATTGCCGACCTTCTTGGTGACGGTGAAGCCGACGCGCGGCGGCAGACCGTCTTTGCGGTCGAGAACTTCAACGAGAAAAAGCCGCCCGCGCCGCTTTTCACCGCGGCGGACGGCCAGGAATTCCGCACGTTTCAGAAGCCGCTTGGGGTTTGGTCCCACTGGCTTGCCGGTTGCGGGCAACGATCTCGTCTTCCGTTCAGGCGCTGAGCCGCTTGCGGCCGCGGTTGCGGCGAGCTGCGACGACGCCGCGACCACCCTTGGTGGCCATGCGAGCACGGAAACCGTGCCGGCGTTTGCGGACGAGTTTGGACGGTTGGTAGGTACGCTTCATTTGTTTTAATACCGCGGGGTGCGGCCCTTCTTGATTCTGTCACTGTGTAACAGGAGCTTTGCCGGGCCGGCATTGGCGCGATCGAAACCGCGCCGGGACGAATGGCCCGAGCGTGAGCGGCTTATAGAAAGAAGGGTTTTGGGAGTCAATCCAGCGCGAACTATGAGTTCGTCGCAGCGCGAACGCCAGTTCGTCGCAGTGCGAACTGCCAGTTCGTCACGACGCGACACCCCGTTCGTCGCGGCGCGAACACCCAGTTCGAGGCTATCTTTATTGCTGGCACCATCGTCCAACGAAGGATGAAATTGGCAAAAAAGCCGCAATCACCTAATCTCAACCGATCAAGCGTTTGTGAAGACAGGCCTTAATGAGCGAAGTTGCATCAGCGGATGAAGGGAGCGGCCCGGCGACAGCCGATGCCAGCCCGGCGACCGTTCGCCCGGTTGCGAGCCGTTCGGTGCCCAATCGTTCAGTGCCCTTGGCGCGCGGCCTGTCGACCAAGCTGCTCTTGCTCACCATTGTCTTCGTGCTCCTGGCCGAAGTCCTCATTTTCCTGCCCTGGATCGCCAGCTACCGCCTGGCCTGGCTGAAGGAGCGGCTAAGCACCGCTGCCGCGGTGTCGATCGTGCTGGTGCAGGGCGAGCCCAATTCGCTCTCCCGCGCCGCCCAGAACGACGTGCTGATGGCAATCGGCGCCAAGGCGATCGCGGTGCGCGACGGCGGCGTATCGCGCCTGCTGGTGGTGGCCGAGATGCCGCCGCAGGTCGACGAGCACATCGACATCGCCAATGTCGGCATGATCAAGGGCATGACCGGGGCGCTGGATACGCTGTTCTTCGGCGGCAAGCGCATGCTGCGGGTGTTCGGCCCGGTCGTCGACAGCGACAAGGAATTCGAGCTGATCATGCCCGACTATTCCCTGCGCAACGCCATGCTGCGCTATTCGCGCAACGTCGCCTTCGTCTCACTGCTGATCTCGCTGTTCACCGCAATGCTGGTCTATGCCGCGATCGACCTGATCATGATCGGCCCGATCCGCACCATGACGCGCTCGATGCTGTCCTTCTCCGAGGCGCCCGACGATCCAGGGCGCATCATCCACCCGGCCGCCCGCGCCGACGAGATCGGCGTTGCCGAGCGCGAACTGTCGCAGATGCAGGAACGGCTGCAAAAGATGCTGTCGGAGCAGAAGCACCTTGCCGACCTTGGCCTCGCCGTCTCCAAGATCAACCACGACATGCGCAACATCCTGGCCTCGGCGCAGCTGATGTCGGACCGCTTGCGCCTGGTCAAGGACCCGACGGTGCAGGCCTTCGCGCCAAAGCTGTTGCGCGCGCTCGACCGAGCCGTCTCCTATTCCGAAGGCGTGCTCCACTATGGTCGCACGCAGGAGCCGGCGCCCTCACGCCGCCGCTTGCGGCTGCGCCAGCTGGTCGACGACGTCCACGGCCTGCTCGACATCGAGGGCGGCATCGAATTCGTCAATGCCGTCGAGCTCGCCTTCGAGGTCGATGCCGATTCCGACCAGCTGTTTCGCGTGCTCACCAATCTCTGTCGCAACGCGGTCCAGGCGATGGCGGCCGACGCCGAGAGCGCGCTGGTGCGCCGGCTCGCCGTATCGGCCGAGCGCATAGGCAGCGTAAGCCGCATCATTGTCACCGACACCGGTCCCGGCCTGCCGGCGAAGGCTCGAGAAAACCTGTTCGCGGCGTTTCGCGGCTCGGCCCGCAGCGGCGGCACCGGCCTTGGCCTGGCCATCGCGCACGAACTGATCCGCGCCCATGGCGGCACGGTGGAGCTGGTCGAATCGATCGGCGGACGCACCACCTTCGCCGTCACCATCCCCGACCAGCCGGTCCGCCTCGACCAGGCCCGCAACGGCCTGCGCCGCCCGGCCTGAGCAGTATTGATATTCAGCCGAAGCCGGACTTTAGCTGAATCTCAGCACACCTTGATCGACACCGTCGAAAGCAGCTGCGACAAAACTTTTGCCGGATTGGCTTGCTTTTCGGAAATTCAGTCGCTAGGGAACACGTCTTGTCGCGGCTGGTCGTCAGGATCGGTTAGCGGGGCTATGTAAAGCATGGCCTGTTGCGCGCCCGTAGCTCAGCTGGATAGAGCACCAGACTACGAATCTGGGGGTCAGGAGTTCGAATCTCTTCGGGCGCGCCATTTCCGCCGAAACTGTGATTTCCTGCGATCCGCTAGCCGGTCTTGGGCTCACATATGAAGAGCAGGTCGCGGAACACGTTGCCGAGCACCGCCTCATTCGAGTGCTGGAGAACTGGACGCCGCCTATTCCAGGCTTCTTCATGTATTACCCCAGTCGCCAGCATCAGCCTGCCGCACTAACTGCGCTAATCAACGCGCTGCGGTGTTCTTGAAATGGGCCGGTATGCGGCGACCGTTATTCCGCCTATCCCGGATCAGGACCCAATCGGCCTCGCACCAGCCAGATACCGCATATTGTCGAACGGCTCTGCCTGGTTGCTGTCCGGGCTCCACATGTGGCGGTGGGTCTCGGTAAGATTGCCGAGATAGACATGCAGGGCGCCTGAGCGGGCGCTGCCGGTGTTGGCCACCGCGTGCACCGTATCAGGGGTCATGTGCACCACCGCGGGCGCCGCGATGTCGTGGCGTTCCGGCGCATCGATCTCGCTGCCGTCGACGGGATAGATGAAGTTGGTCTCGCTGCCCTTGTAGATGCCGATCAGCGCATCCATTAGATGGTTGTGCGGCGGGTACCGCAGGCCGGGCGACAGCGTGATGTGGTAGATGGTCAAGTCAGGGCTGGCATGCAGCAGCACCTCATCGTCGTCTTCCTCATGCGCGAGCACGCCTGATGCATGGAAGCAGTCGGTGTGTTCGCGCAGCACCGCCTTGACCCGTTCGATGGCATGAGCACCTTTGGCTGCGTTGACGATACCGGCGGTTACGGCGTAGAGAGGCGAGTTGGCGGCAAGAGACATTTGTCGTCATCTCCATTGGGAAGCTCAACCAATACAGCTGAGATGCTCAGGCTAGCGAATGCCGACAGACCCGTCAACCCGGATGGTCGAAACGGGCAAGCAGACTACGCGGGCAGACCACGCGGGCAGACCAAACGGGCAGGCAGATATGGCTCTTCCGAAATCAGTGTCACCGTCCGCCGTCAAGGCGCCGTCGACCGCCGACATATTGCGCAGCGAGGAAGCTTATGAGCAGCTCAAGAGCGACATCGTCGCCTGCGTCCTGCAACCCGGCGAAAGCCTGACCGAAAAGCAGATCGGCGACCGCTACCAGATCAGGAAGGCGACGATCCGCTCGGCTTTGGCCCGCCTGACGCAGGAAGGGCTGATCAAGAGCGAGCCGCGCCGTGGCTATGTCATCGCACCGCTTAGCCTGCGCGACGTCAACGAGATTTTCGACGTCCGCAGCCTGATCGAGCCGGAAGTGTTCCGGGTGGCCGCGGCCAACCTCACCGAACGCGGGCTCGACGACATCAGGCTGGCGGCGCAGAAGGTGCTGAAGCCGGAGACGCTGCGCAGCCATGTCGCCTTTCTGGCAGCCGACCGCGCCTTTCGCCTGGCCCTGGCTGAACTCTCCGGCAATCTGCGGCTGGTTCGCCTGCTCGACCAAACGCTCGACCAGTCGGAGCGTGTCCTCCATCTCGGCTTCAAATCGCGCGACTTCACGCAAGCGATCATCGGCCAGCAGAAGGAGTTGGTGCTTGCCTGCGAGCTGGCCGAAGTCTCGGCCATCGCAAAGCTTGCCCGCTCGCAGTGCCTGTCGCTCAAGAAGCAGGTGCTCGAGGCCTTGCTCGCCGGCTCCAAGCTGCAGGACGCCAATTTGCAAAGCTTCGCCTGAGGCGCGAAGCCCGCGCTCTCCGGCCGATGCTTACTCGTCGATGAAGCGGATGTCCGCATCGGCAAGGCAATAGGGCGCGTAGCGGAAATCGCGGATATGGCTGACCTTTCCATCCTGCCAGTCGACCAGCATGAAGCCGCGCACGGCGTCATCTCCCGTTTGCGGGTTGCGGATCAGGATGGCCGGCCTGCCGTCGACGAAGCCGAGCGACAGCGCCCAGTTCTGGACACGGTCGTAATTGCCGAAATAGTTGGAAACCTGCGCCTTGCCGCGCATGCGGGTGCGGTTGACGACTTCAAGCTGGATATCCTCGGCGATCAACGCGCGCACGGCGTCGAAGTCGCGCGCGTTGAACAGGTCGACATAGCGGCGCAGGCGCCGCTCGTCGTCGGCGTCGAGCTTTGGGGCAGGCGCCTGCTCGTCCTGTGACGCCAGCAGGCGCAGCTGCGACCGCCCGCGATGGAGCGCTGCCTTGGTCGCAGCCAGGGTCGCGCCGGACACTTCGCAGGTTTCGTGCAGGCTGAGGCCAAGCACGTCGACAAGGATCACGGCGCTGCGCTGCACTGTTGCCAGCTGCATGAAGCTTCGCAGGCTGGCGGCGGTGGCGAGCCTCGCATCGGCGCTGGCGGAGGGGTCTTCGATCGTCGTCATGTCGGTCTCGCTCATGCGCGCCTGCTCCCGCTGGCGCCGGCGCAGATGATCTTGCGCGGCATTGTGGGCTATGCGGAAAAGCCATTGCTCCGGACGCTCGACGGCGGCGTCGCCGTCGATGGCCTGCAGTGCCTTGATCAGTGTCTCCTGGACGATGTCCTCGCCATCGATCACCGAGCCGGCCATGCGGGCGCAGTAGCGGTGCAGCTTCGGTCGCAAGGAGCCGAGCATCGCCTCCAGGGCAACGCGGTCGAGTTTTGCTGTGTTCATCCTGTCCGTTCCCAAAATGCCGGTCTTTGCATTCAAGCCGGCACGACCTCGCCGGCCAGCATACGATAATTGCCGACGATCTTTGCCGGCGATCTGGCAACCGGCGTCGAGCGGCGTCCGGCATGATCGGCGCTGAAGGCCTTGAAGGCTGCGAGCCCGGTCAGGCCGTCGCCATCCTGGCTGACAAGATGGATGAACTCGCCATTCTCCAGTTCCAGGACGAGGTAGCGCACGGATTGCGGCTTCGTGTCGTCGAGTGCCTCGAACACCTGTGCAACCAGCATACGGTTCTCGGCGATGCTTTCGTCCTTCACGCCGTAGCGGATGAGATTGTAGCCCATTGTCGTCTCCTATTTTCAACTCTGCACGGAGAAGACGTTTCGCGGCCTCGAAAAGATTCGTCGGCCGGCGAATCTTTTCGATCGTCCGGATCGTCTTTCCCGTGGACGGTTGCGCGGCAGCTGTCGAGGAGCAGGAGAGATCCATCATGCACATCCAGTTTGCCGAATTGCCGGTGTTCGACCAGGACCGCGCCAAGGCCTTCTACACCGGCCATCTTGCTTGCCAGGTGGCGGAGGACCAGCTGATGGGCGACAGCGGCGGCTGGCGCTGGATCGAGCTGACATTTCCCGGCGCCGTCACCAATTTGCATTTCGTCAAACGCCCCGATGACACGCCGGGCACTGAGCCCGTGCTGGTGCTCGTCGATGGCGATGTCGAGGCAACGGTCGCGGGCCTGAAGGCGCGCGGCGTCGAAATCATCACCGAGCCGCAGGAAGCGCCTTGGCAGCCGGGCCGCACGGTCGCCGAATTCCGCGACAGCGAGGGCAACCGCATGGTTGTCGCCGGCAAATGATCGGACCCGGCGCAAAGCCGAACTTTGACATGAGAACAACAGGAGAGATGGACATGACCCCCCAAACGTCCACGCTGAAAGTACCGGGCGCCAGCCTCTATTATGAGATGCGCGGTTCCGGCCCCGTACTGTTGATCCCCGGCGGACCGCAGGACGCCGGCGTCTTCGCCGATGTCGCGGGCCACCTCGCCGACCGCTACACGGTGGTCGCCTATGATCCGCGCGGCAATTCGCGCAGCACCTTCGACGGAGAGCCGCAAGAGCAGGACCTCGATGTCCATGGCGACGATGCCGCGCGATTGATCGAGGCGCTTGGCGCCGGACCGGCCTATGTGTTCGGCACCAGCGGCGGCGCCCAGATCGGGCTCAACCTCGCCGCCCGCCATCCCGGCCGGGTTCGTGCACTGGTGGCGCATGAGCCGCCCAGCATGATGCTGCTCGACGACCCGTCGCCGTCACTGGCCGGCATGCGCGACCTGCACGACACCTATCGCAGCCAGGGTGTCGAGGCGGCGATGCAGAAATTCTTCAGCGAGAACAGCCTGTCGGAAGGGCCGGGTCAGGATGAAGCCGGGCCGCAGGACGGACCGCCTTCGTTCGAACCGTCGCCCGAGGAGGCCGAGACCTCTGCCAGGGTCAGCGGCAATTTCGAATACTGGCTGGCGCATGGCGTCATGCCGCTGTCGCTCTACCGTCCTGATATCGAGGCGCTGCGCGGCCGCCCGGTCGTGGTCGGCATCGGCGAAGAGTCCATCGGCCAGCCGATCGACGGCATGGGCAAGGCGCTGGCCGACAGGCTCGGCAGCAAGCGCGCCGCCTTCCCCGGCGACCATATGGGCTTTGCGCCCTATCCCGATCGCTTCGCCGAGACCTTGCACCTGACGCTCAGAGGCGCGTGAGATCGTCAGTCCAATAGGAAAGGAGCGTCCGCATGCACAATGCGGACGCCCTTCTCCCATGAAATTACCGGCTAAGATTGGTGTATCAGACGGCCTCCCAGCCTTCCTTGGCACCGGCGCGGAAGATGGCGTCGATGACCTTCTGGTTGAGTACGGACTCCTCCAGCGTGAAGATACGCTCCTTGCCGCCCTGTGCCGCCCTGGCAAACGTCTCGACCTCGCGCCGGTACTGTTGCGTGCCGGGAAAGCGGAACACCTGCGCCTCGGTGTGGTTCTGGTTGTGCAATTCGATGCGGTGATGGTCGTAGAGCCCGGCATTGAACGGCGAGAACACCTCGATGAAACCCTTCTCGCCGTGGAACACCATCACCTGCCGCGCCGCCATCTGCGTCGACAGATAGAAGGACAGTTCGAAATCGCCGAAATCGGCGCGGATCGAGGAATAGATGTCGGTGCCGAATTTCTTGTCGCGCTCGATCGTCGCCTGCACGCGCAGCGGCTCCTTGCCGCTCGAAAACCGCGTCGACACCGTCGGATAGACGCCGATATCAGGCAGCGCGCCGCCGCCGAGATCGAGCTGGTTGCGCATGTTGGTGGGATCGACATTGTAATAGGAGAAGGCGCCCTGCACATGGCGCAGCCGGCCGATGGCGCCATCGGCGATGAGATCGCGCACCTTGATCCATTGCGGGTGGTAGATGACCATGAAGGCCTCGCAGACCAGCACCTTCTTGCTGTCGCGCAGCTTGATCAGCGGCGCGATGTCCTTGGCGTCGAGCGCCAGCGGCTTCTCCACCAGCACATGTTTTCCCGCTTCGATGGCCTTGGCCGTCCATTCGACATGCTGCGAGGTCGGCAGCGGGATGTAGACGCCGTCGACGTCTTTCGAAGCGAGCAGCTCCTCATACGAACCAAAGGCATGCCTGGCGCCGAACCGCTCGCCCAGGGCCTCGGCCTTCGACAGGCCGCGGCTGGCGATCGCGGACAAAACGCCATTCTCGGCCTCGACGATTGCCGGCAACAATTGCTCGCGGCCGATCTTGGCCGTCGACAAAACACCCCATCGGAACATCAGGCTTCTCCTATCGATTTACAGGCGAGGAGGTTTGCCCGAAATTGCGAGAAAAGCCAATGCGGATCGTTGGTCCTGCTAGCCTCGCTTGCCCGTCAGCGTCATGTCGAAATTGACGATATTCGAATAGATCGGCGTGCCGACATCCATGCCGTACCGGGAGCGCAGCACCTTGCCGGTGACGTGGAATTTAATGACGCCGCCCTTCAGCCCGCCGAGCTCGGCAGTGAACTTTTCCGCAAACGTCTTGCCGCGCGCCGTCAGCCGGCCGCTGACCAGCGCCGTGGTGTCGCTGGTTCGGGTTACGCTGGTCGAGCGGAACTGGATTTCGGGGCTGTTGGCCACGTCGAACACCGCATCGGAGCGCAGGAAGGCGTCGATGCGGCCCTGGCCGGTGCCGACGCTTTCGGGATAGATGGTGAAGTTGACCGCGGAACGGCCGACATCGCTGTTGTCGATGCGGATGGAGCCCTTGAAGCGGCCAAAGGCGCCGTCGAGGCCGCCGCCACCGACCTTGCCGATGGAGAAGCGAATGCTGGAGCTGGCCGGGTTGACCGTGTAGCTGCCGGCAGCGTCGCCGAGGTCCACAGCGGCGGAGACAGGCATGGCAAGGCAAGCGGCAACAGCCGCCAATCCGAAGATGCGCGCATACATGGGTTTTGTCCTTCTGGGGCAGGCGAAGTGTTGCGCCCTCACTCCAATGAACGAATGCGCGGCGCGCGCTATTCCATGTCCTGATCTGACGAAGGCGTGATCATGCGCGTGAGCACGCTGTCGCGCAGCCAGAAATGATGCCGCAGCGCCGCCAGCGCATGCAGCGCAACCAAGGCAATGCCGGCATAGGCGAGATACCAGTGTGCTACCGCCCAGAAGTTTTCCGCCGCATCGGACACGCCGAGCGGCAGGTTCGGCATCACGAAAAGGTTGAACGGCATGCTGGGGATCTCCAGCATCGACACCGAAACCAGTGCCCAGCCGGACAGCGGCACCGCGAGCTGGAAGCCATAAAGTGCCAGATGCGCCAGCGGCGCCGTCCGACGCTCCAGGCCTCCGACCGAGGCCGGCAAGGCCGGGGCCGCATTGCCGAGCCGCCAGGCAATGCGCAGGATGAGGAGGCCGAGCAGCAGGAAGCCGAAGGATTTGTGCAGCTGGATCAGCTCGAAGGCGGTGCGCTGGCTGGTCAACCGCACCATGATGAAGCCGAGCATGAACTGGCCGATGAACAGGATGCCGATCAGCCAGTGGAGGACGATCGCCGCCCAGCCGTAGCGGGTTGAGTTGTTGGTGATGAATGCCGGCATGGCTGGTGAACGAATGGCAGCTGGGCTTTCTTCCACCCTCCCCCTTGTGGGGAGGGTCGGCGCGAAGCGACGGGGTGGGGGGTAGCGCCCTACGAAGACTCCCACCCCGATCCGCTACGCGGATCGACCCTCCCCACTAGGGGGAGGTGGCTAAGCACCGACCTTGAAGAAATCCACAAACGCCCGCAGCGCCGGGCGCATCTGGCGGCGGCTGGGGTAGTAGACGAAGAAACCGTCGAAGGGCGGACACCAGTCTTCCAGCACGCGGATCAAGCGACCGTCGGCGAGCGGCGCGCGCACATAATCGTCGAAGACGAAGGCGAGCCCAGCGCCGTCGACCGCCGCCTGGGCGATCAGATGGTCTTCGTCGAGGATCAGCGGCCCTTGCGCCGCGATCTCGATCTCTTCGCCATCCTTCTCGAATTCCCAGCGGTAAAGAATGCCGCTGGAAAAACGGAAGCGGATGCAGCGGTGGTCGGCAAGATCGCGCGGATGGCGGGGTCTTGGCATGGTCGCGAAATAGGATGGCGCGCCGACCACGGCGCCGCGAAGGTCCGGTCCGATGCGCACCGCGATCATGTCGCGCTGCAGGCTCTCACCGAGCCGCACGCCGGCATCGAAGCCGCCTTCGACGACGTCGGTGAAGCGATCCTCGATGACGATTTCCAGGACGATGTCAGGATAGGCCGCGGCAAAGCCGCCGAGCCTGGGCGTCAATGCCAGGTGGGCCGCGGTGCGCGGCACGGTCAGCCGCAGGTTCCCGGCCGGCCGGTCGCGCGCCTCGATCGCCGTTTCCAGCGCCAGATCGATCTCGGACAGCGCCGGCCGCAGCCGTTCGAGCAGCTGCGCGCCCTCCTCCGTTGGTGCCACGCTGCGGGTGCTGCGCGCCAAAAGCCGCACGCCCAGCCGCGCCTCCAGGCTGGACACGGCATGGCTAACTGCCGAGGGCGCGATGGCCAGTTCGCGCGCCGCGCCGCGAAAACTACCGCATTGGGCGACTGTTGCCAGTACAGCGAGTTGAGAAAGATGCGCTCGGTTCATTGCTCTATTTTATAGAACAGCCCGTGCGAATGACAGCCAATTATCGAACGTAAAGCTAGGCGCTATCTCTGTTCATCGCAACAAGGAGATGGGCCATGAAAACCCGCAAACTTGGTACTGAACTCGAAGTCTTCCCCGTCGGCCTCGGCTGCATGGGCATGAGCTTCGCATATGGCGGTCAGGCCGAGGCGGATGCAATCGCCACGCTGCGCCGCGCTGTCGAGATCGGCGTGACGTTTTTCGACACCGCCGAAGTCTATGGTCCCTTTGAGAACGAGATCCTTCTCGGCAAGGCGTTGAAGCCGGTGCGCGACAGGGTGACGATCGCCACCAAATTCGGCTTCAAGATTTCCGAGGAAGGCTCAGGCCTCGAACGCATGGTCGGCGTCGATAGCCGCCCGGAGCACGTCAAGGCGGTGGCCGAAGCCTCGCTGAAGCGGCTCGATACCGATGTTATCGACCTCTACTACCAGCACCGCGTCGATCCCGGCGTGCCGATAGAGGACACGGTCGGTGCCATGGCCGAGCTGGTGCGCGATGGCAAGGTGCGGGCGCTGGGCCTGTCGGAGGTCAGTGCCGCCACCATCCGCCGGGCGCACGCCGTGCATCCGATCGCTGCCGTGCAGAGTGAGTACTCGCTTTGGAGCCGCGACCCCGAAGACGAAGTGTTCGATGTCTGCCGCGAACTCGGCATCGGCTTCGTCCCCTACAGCCCGCTCGGTCGCGGCCTGCTCACCGGCACCATCGCCAAGCCCGAGGCCCTCAGCGACGACGATTGGCGCCGCACCTTGCCGCGTTTCCAGGCCGACGCCATGGCGGCAAACGCCAAGGTCATTGCGACGCTGGAAAAGCTGGCGGTGGAAAAAGGCGTCGCATCGGCGCAGCTGGCGCTGGCTTGGGTGCTGCACCAGGGCGACTTCATCGTGCCGATCCCCGGCGCAAGAAAGATACGCCATCTCGAGCAGAACACAGCGGCGGCCGGGATCGAGCTGAGCGCGGCTGAAGTGGCGGCGATCGGCGATGCGCTGTCGCCGGACAAGGTGGTTGGCAAGCGCTATACGGAGGAGCTGTTGGCGCTGGTGAATGGGTGAACAAGCGGGGGAGCTTGGCGCCCTGAGAAGTCAGCGCGCGGCACCCCCCTCTGTCCTGCCGGACATCTCCCCCGCAAGGGGGGAGATCGGCTGTCGTCGCTGTTTTCGCCAATCACCAACGTTGCAGAAAGTGCGCCAACGATGAAGCTGCCAATCTCCCTCCTTGCGGGGGAGATGGCCGGCAGGCCAGAGGGGGGTGCCTCGCGCCGCCATTTCGTATTACCAAGGCACCACCGTAATCTCCGGCCAGCACGCCTTCGCCCTCGCCCCCTTGGCCTCATGCGTGCGCCTGTTATCCATCAGCCGGTTGGGCGTGATGCGAAACGCGAAGAGGTCATCCAGCCCGAACGGCGCCACGACCTCAAGCTGCCCATCGGCATCGTATCGCACCCCGACCGCATGCGTCTTCGAAGCAAAATAGCTCACCGACTCGCTGGAACTCGTATAGCGAGGGCAGGGCTGGCCGAATTTCTGCGGATACCACAGATGCACCCGTGCCTGGTTGCGCACCTCGGCCGGCAGAGCCAGCCCCTCGAAATGCTGCGCGGCCCGGCGGATGACCGCGTCCTCGGCCTCGTAGGACAGGTCGCTGTCATCGAAGTAGAAGAGATCGACATCCTTGATGCCGTAGCCCGGCGGCTTGCCGGTCAGATGGTTCCAGATGCTGTTGTAGAGCGCGCCGGACACCACCAGCCAATCCGGCAACGCCAGCGTGCGGGCCCGCTCCAGCGCGTCGCTGACGAGCGCATCCGCCAACACGATGGCGAGAAACGCTTCGCGCTGGGCTTCGAACGGCAGACCGGAATAGCGCAGATGGTCCATCACCCTTTGGAGAGCGATTCGCCACCTGCCGGCAATCCTCAGAAGCAATTCCAGGAAAGTGTGTAGCGGTTTTCCCGGGAAAGCGCGCCGCGCTTTCCCTAAGAATTGCGTGAACTCGAAATACGTAGGGCGGCGTTAGCCGCTCTACGTCCTCAACACGCCGCCCGTTTGCTTGCCGACATTGTCGACGACGCGCTTGGCCAGCGCCTCGAAATCTTCGTCGGTGAGCGTCTTTTCAACCGGCTGGATAGATACTTCGATGGCGATCGACTTCTTGGCGGTGCCAAGCGAAGTTCCTTCGAAGACGTCGAACACCGAAACGCCGGTGATGAGCTTCTTGTCGGCGGCGAGTGCCGCGCGCACCAGCGTGCCGGCTTCTATCGTCTTGTCGACCACGAAGGCGAAATCACGCTTCACTGCCTGGAATGCGGAAAGCTCCAGCTTCGGCTTGGTTTTCGTCGGCTTGGCCTTCGGCTCCGGCACGGCGTCGATATAGACCTCGAAGCCGCAGATCGGTCCGGAAACGTCCAACCCCTCCAGCGTCTTCGGGTGGAACTCGCCGAAGGTGCCGAGCACGGTCTTCGGGCCGAGCTTGATCGTGCCGGAGCGGCCGGGATGATACCAGGCCGGACCGCCTGGCTCGATCTGCAGCCTGTCGACCGGCGCGCCGCAGGCTTCCAGCGCTGCAATCGCGTCGGCTTTGGCGTCGAACACGCCGACCGGGCCGGAATTGCCGGCCCAACTGCGGCCGGAACCGTCGAGCTTGGCGGTGCCGCGGCGCACACCGGCGGCAACGCGCCGCTGCTGGTCGGGGCCGTCGCCCTCATAGGTACCGGAGACCTCGAACAGCGCGACATCGCCGATGCCCTTGTCGGCATTGCGCTGCGCGGCGACGATCAGGCCGGGCAACAGCGAGGGCCGCATATCGGACATGTCGGCTGCAATCGGATTGGCGAGCTTCAGCGCCGTCTGGCCGCCGCCGAACAGTTCGGCGTGTTTGGCCGGGATGAACGACCAGGTGAGAACCTCCAGCATGCCCCGCACGGCGAGCGAGCGCTTGGCAGTGCGGGTGCGAACCTGCAGCGTCGTCAGTATCTTGGAGTTGACCGCGTCATGCGCGCCGAGCGGCTGCGGCGCGATGTTGTCGACGCCGTGGATGCGCATCACTTCCTCGACCAGGTCGGCCTTGCCGTCGACGTCAGGACGCCAGGACGGCACAGCGACATCGACTACGTCGCCCGAGCCTGACGGCTTGAAGCCGAGGCGGGTCAGGATGTCGAGGCTTTCCGCCTTCGGCACCTCGATGCCGGTCAGCCGCTTCACTTCCGAGATCGGGAAGGAAACGATCTTCGGCTTGTAGCCGGCATAGCCGACCACCTCCGTCTCGGTCGGCTCTCCGCCGCAGAACTCCAGCACCAGCTTTGTCGCCAGCTCGACGCCGGGCACCATGAATTCCGGGTCGACGCCACGCTCGAAACGGTAACGGGCATCGGTGATGATGCCGAGCGTACGGCCGGTGCGGGCCGTGGTGATCGGATCCCAAAGAGCGGATTCGATCAGCACGTCCGTGGTGTTCTCGTCGCAGCCGGAATGCTCGCCGCCCATGACACCGGCGATCGATTCGACGCCATTGTCGTCGGCGATCACGCACATCTGCGCCGTCAGCGTGTATTCGCGCCCGTCAAGCGCCAGCACCTTCTCGCCGTCGCGTGCGCGGCGCACGACGAGATTGCCGGCGACCTTCTTGGCATCGAACACATGCAGTGGCCGGCCACGGTCGAAGGTGACGTAGTTGGTGATGTCGACCAGCGCGCTGATCGGGCGCAAGCCGATGGCGATCAGCCTTTGCTGCAGCCATTTCGGCGACGGCCCGTTCTTCACGCCTTTCACCAGGCGCAGCGCGAAACCGGGGCAGAGCTCCGGCGCCTCGATGGTCACCTTGACCGGCGTTTCACCTTTGCCAAGGACCGCTTCGACCGGCGCGGTCTTGAGCCGGCCAAGCCCGCTTGCCGCCAGGTCCCGGGCGACGCCGTAAATGCTGGTCGCATCCGGCCGGTTCGGCGTCAGATTGATCTCGATCACCGGATCGTCGAGATGCGCGTAAGCCGCGAAGCTGGTGCCGACAGGCGCATCGGCCGGCAGGTCGATAATGCCATTGTGCTCATCCGACAGCTCCAGCTCGCGCTCGGAACACATCATCCCATGGCTCTCGACGCCGCGGATCTTGCCGACGGTCAGCGTCACGTCGATACCGGGCACATAGGCGCCGGGCGCGGCGAAGGCGCCGATCAGGCCGGCGCGGGCATTCGGCGCACCGCACACCACCTGGACAGGGGCTGCGCCATTGCCGGTGTCGACGGTCAGCACCCGCAGCCGGTCGGCGTCGGGATGCTGCACCGCCGTCAGCACCTTGGCGATGACGAACGGCTTCAGGCCGGCCTTGTCGTCGACATGCTCGACTTCGAGGCCGATCGAGGTCAGCCTCTCGACGATCTCGTCGAGCGTGGCGTCGGTGTCGAGATGATCCTTGAGCCAGGAAAGGGTGAGTTTCATCACTATGTTCCGTTTTGTCTGTACCCGCCCGGACCCTGTCCATCGGGTCTGGGCACGCTTGTCTTCAAATGGCGCGGCAAGTCGTCGGGCATATGCACGAAGGGCAGCTGCTCGCGCACATAGGCATGGTGCGTCGGCCGGAAATAGGCCGGCATGTCCATGGCGCCCAGCATGAAATAGATGTGGTCTTCCAGCCGCTCGTCGACATAGGCGATAGGCGAGCCGCAAATGCCGCAGAACGAGCGCGTCACCGGCCCGTTCTCGTACATCTTCAGCGCCTTGCCGGTGAAAGCCACCTGCTCGGTCAGGAAGCCGACAAAGGCCGACACCGGCGCGCCGCTGGCGCGCCGGCAATCGCCGCAATGGCAATAGCTGATATGGTGCGGTTCGACTGATGCCTCGAACCGTACCGCGCCGCAGCGGCAGCCACCCGTGTGCGGCGCCGTCATGCGGAAAGACCTCCGAACAGCGTCGGCATGTCGAGCGGCCTGAAACCGTAATGCGACAGCCAGCGCACATCGGCGTCGAAGAAGGCGCGCAGGTCCGGCATGCCGTATTTCAGCATGGCGATGCGGTCGATGCCCATGCCCCAGGCAAAGCCCTGATATTCGTCGGGATCGAGCCCGCCGGCGCGCAGCACATTGGGGTGGACCATGCCGCAGCCGAGGATCTCCATCCAGTCGGAGCCTTCGCCGAATCGCACTTCGCCGGGCCGCGAGCGGTCGCACTGGATGTCGACCTCGAGGCTGGGCTCGGTGAACGGGAAGAAGGACGGCCGGAAGCGCATCTTGACCTGCGGCACCTCGAAGAAAGCCTTGCAGAATTCTTCCAGCACCCACTTCATGTTGGCGACATTGGCCGATTTGTCGATCACCAGCCCCTCGACCTGATGGAACATCGGCGAGTGGGTAGCGTCGGAATCCTGCCGGTAGGTCTTGCCGGGAATGACGATGCGGATCGGCGGCTTCTGCTTCTCCATGGTGCGGATCTGTACCGGCGAGGTGTGCGTGCGCAACAGCTTGCGCTCGCCCTTTTCGTCCGGCTGGAAAAAGAAGGTATCGTGCATCTCGCGCGCCGGATGCCCTTCGGGGAAATTCAGCGCGGTGAAATTGTAATAGTCGCTCTCGACATCGGGACCTTCTGCGATGGCAAAGCCGAGATCGCCGAAGATCGCCGCGATCTCGTCGATGACCTGGCTGATCGGATGGATGCGGCCGCGCTCGGCCGGCGATTGCCGCACCGGCAGCGTCACGTCGACCGTCTCGGCGGCGAGGCGCGCAGTGACAGCAACATCCTTCAGCTCGGCCTTGCGTGTCGTCAGCGCTTCGGTGACGCGGTTCTTCAGGCCGTTGATCGCGGGGCCCTTGACCTGGCGCTCCTCGGCGCTCATCGCGCCCAGTGTCTTCAGCAATTCCGAGATCGACCCCTTCTTGCCGAGAGCCGCGACGCGCACGGCTTCGATAGCAGCCTCATCGGCGGCCGACGCGACGTCGGCCATCAGGGAGTTTTCGAGAGTATCCAAGCCGGTAGCTATGTCGTTCACGGTCAAACTCGCTGTGTTGGGAGTCAACTTTGAGGTGAAAGTCACTTTCAAGTTGAAAGTTCAGCCATAAGAAAAACCCGCGCCAGCCGTGCCAGCGCGGGTTCCCCAATCAGAATTGCGAATGCTGGGAAGCGCTGGGCTCGGAGCCCGATCCCGAAAAGTTGCAGACTTTTCGGAAAGATCGCGCTCCTCGCTAAATTTCCCTGAGCATGATGTTGTCCAAAAAGTCAGCAACTTTTTGGCATCATGCTCTAGGCGACAGCGCTTTCAAAAGCATTCGGGGTGGTGTTCTTCAGATATTCGAGCGCGACCTTGGCCTTGGCCACGAGTGCGGCGAACGCCTGCGGTTCATGGATGGCCATGTCGGACAGGATCTTGCGATCGATCTCGATACCGGACTTGTTGAGGCCGTCGATGAAGCGGCCATAGGTCAGGCCATGCTCGTGCGTCGCGGCGTTGATGCGCTGGATCCACAGCGCGCGGAACGAGCGCTTGCGGTTCTTGCGGTCGCGATACGCGTACTGCATCGACTTTTCGACCGCCTGCTTGGCGATGCGAATGGTGTTCTTGCGGCGGCCGTAGAAGCCTTTCGCGGCTTTCAGGACCTTCTTGTGCTTGGCGTGCGAGGTGACGCCTCTTTTTACGCGTGCCATGTCATGATCTCCTTAAACGCTGTTCCTGAAACCGAATGCTCAGAGGCCGTTCGGCAGAAAATTCTTGATGACCTTCTTGCCATCCGGTTCAGCCAGAACCATCGTGCCGCGGGCATTTCGAATGAACTTGTTGGAACGCTTGATCATGCCGTGACGCTTGCCGGCCGCAGCCGACAGGACTTTACCCGTACCTGTGATCTTGAACCGCTTCTTGGCGGCCGATTTGGTCTTCATCTTGGGCATTTTGCTACTCCGTATTGGTGGCGCACAATCGCGCTTCTTGTTCGCTTCGGGCGGACCAAAAGCCCGAAAAGCAAATGAAACCGCCACGGCATGCCCTGCCGGGCGGTTTTCTTGGAACGGCGGTCCTATACGTCAAAGCGGGCTGGCGCGCAACACCCGAGCGGCTGCGACGCTCTGTCCGCGATCAGGGCAGCCTGAACAGCACCGGCAGAATGCCCGATTGCTGGGCGCCATCGATGGTCTCGAACACCGGCAACGCCACCAGAAACACCAGCCCGTCGAGCAAGGTGGTCAGCAAGAGGCGCGGCTTGAAGCTGCCGGTGTCGCCTTCCTGGTAGAGCGACAGCTTGGGGAAGAAACGCGGCACCCGCGCCAGATAGGCTGTGTAGGGCGCGCCGAGAACCTCCTTGAGATACCGTTCCTCGCGCAGGATGACGATGTGGAAGGCGCCGGCGCACAAAAGCGCAAACAGGACGATGCCGGAGAACGAGCCGATCTGCGCCCCGACGCCGGCGGCGGCAACGGTCGAGAACACGTAGAGAGGATTGCGGGTGATCGAATAGGGTCCGCCGGTGACCACTTCGGAGGATTTGCGCCCCCCGATATAGAGTGTCGACCACAAGCGGCCGACGACGCCAAGGAAGATCAGCAGCACGCCGACCATCTCGATCGTTTCATGCACCGGGGTATCGGGCGGGAAGGTCGACTGGCCGAACAGCAGTGCCGCAAACAGCACCACCACCAGCACCGCAAGCACCATCCGGCGCATGTGCTGGTAGCCGCCCAGCTCCTTGATGGGCGCAGGGTTGATTTCATTGGCCATGTCGGGAATCCGATCGTCGAGAAGCTTTGCCGGCGATCGCGGCGTCTGGACAGGAGAATCGGCGTCCCGCCGATCGCCGGGACGCCATGAGACAGGATTCAGGCGGATTTAGAGCGCAACGCCCGAACTGATCTAGCGCGGGGCCAGCACCATCATCATCTGGCGGCCTTCCAGCTTCGGCTCGGCTTCGACCTTGGCGATGGTAGCCGTCTCCTCGCGCACCTTGTTCAGGAGCTGCATGCCGAGTTCCATATGCGCCATCTCGCGGCCGCGGAAGCGCAGCGTCAGCTTGACCTTGTCACCTTCCTCGAAGAAGCGCCGCACGGCCTTCATCTTGGTTTCGTAGTCATGGCTGTCGATGTTCGGGCGCATCTTGATCTCCTTGATCTCGATGACCTTCTGGTTCTTGCGCGCCTCGGCCGCCTTCTTCTGGTTGGCGTATTTCAATTTTCCGAGATCGAGAATTTTGACGACAGGCGGCACCGCATTGGGCGAGATCTCGACCAGATCGAGCCCTGCCTCTTCGGCGAGCAGCAATGCGTCGTTGATGGAAATATCGCCGCGGTTCTGGCCATCGGCGTCGATCAGTTGGACCCGGGGAACCCGGATATCACGGTTTGAGCGCGGGCCATCCTTGGTGGGCGCCGCTGCTTTGAAAGGTCTGCGAATGGTCGTGGTCTCCTTGGCCGTTTCGTTCAGGGTTCAAATCTAGAAATGTTCGGGACGCGCCAATGTGGTGAGCGCGCGGGCGGAGTCAATAGCACAGCGCTGACAGAAAATCACCCTGATCGCAGGCCTGCACCAAACAAAGGATGTCGCGAGCACTTTCCGCCTCGCCTGTGCCTGTGTCAAAAGACCGGCGAGTAAAATCAGGCTCCCGCAATCAGGCCCCAGAACCAGGATTGATCCACAGCCATGACCGCGACCACCCCAACCCTGCTGGATGTCGACGGCATTGATATCGCGGTTCGCCATTCCTCGGGCGCAACGCCCGGCATCGTCTGGCTCGGCGGCTATAAATCCGACATGCTGGGCACGAAGGCGCAGACGTTGTCGGATTGGGCGGCAAGGGAAGGCCGCGCATATCTGCGCCACGATTATTCCGGCCATGGCGAATCCGGCGGCGCCTTTGCCGACGGCACCATTTCGAAATGGCTTGGCGAGAGCCTCGCCGTCTTCCGGCGTTTCACCGAGGGCAAGCAAATCCTGGTCGGCTCGTCGATGGGCGCCTGGATCGCGCTGCGCATGGTGCAGGAACTGCGCAAGGCGGGCGACAGCAATGTGGTTGGCCTGGTGCTGCTCGCGCCGGCGCCGGATTTCACCGCCGAGCTGGTCGAGCCGGCTCTGACGGAGGAACAGAGGCGCGACCTCCGGGAGAAAGGCTTTTTCGAAGAACCTTCGGACTATTCCGACGAGCCTTACATCTACACAAGCGCGCTGATCGAGGACGGCAGGGCGAACCGGGTCATGACCGGGCCGATCGATACCCACTGCCCCGTCCACATCCTGCAGGGCCTGGCCGACGCCGACGTGCCGGCAAGCCATGCGCTGAAGCTGGTCTCGCTGCTGCCGGCCGACGACGTCACCTTGTCGCTCATTCCCGACGGCGACCACCGGCTGTCGCGGCCGCAGGATCTCGACATGCTGCTGAGGGCGGTGGGCGACATGGTTCAGCGGGCGGGGTAGGCAAGAATGCGCATTTCCATCCCGATATCCGCCTTTGTCGCGGCAATCGTCGGCTTCGGCGGCACGCTCGCCGTCGTCATTGCCGCCGCCAAGGCGGTTGGCGCCACGCAAGCCGAAACCGCGAGCTGGGTGACGGCAGTGTGCGTGGCGATGGCGATCGAATGCCTGTGGCTGTCCTGGCGCACGAAAATGCCCATCATCACCGCCTGGTCGACACCAGGCCTGGCGCTGATGGCGGCATCGAGCGGCTTTACCATGGCCGATGCGGTCGGCGCCTTCATCGTCACCGGCCTAATGTTGATCGCCACCGGCCTGTTCAAGCCGCTGACCCAGCTTATATCAAGGATACCGGCGTCGGTCGCGTCCGGCATGCTGGCCGGCATCGTCGTCACCTTCGCGCTCAATGCCGTCAAGACCATTCCGGTCGACCCCTGGTTGATCCTGCCGCTGATCGCGGCCTTCTTCGTCATTCGCCTGTTCAACCCGGCGCTGTCGGTGCTGGCGGTGCTGATCGGCGGCGGCATCGCCGCCTTCCTGACAGGCCGCGTCGGCGGACTGCCGGCGCCGGAACTGTCGACGCTGACGCTGATTGCCCCGCATTTCAGCGCCGCAGCTGTCATCGGCCTGGCGCTGCCGCTCTACCTCGTCACCATGGCGTCGCAGAACCTGTCGGGTCTCGCCGTCCTGCGCGCCGCCGGCTTTCACCCCGAACCCGGCCCGCTGATCGGCGTCACCGGCCTGTTCTCGCTGCTGTCGGCGCCGTTTGGCGGCTCGACCACCAATCTGGCCGCGATCTCTGCGGCGATCTGCACCGGGCCGGACGTCCATCCCGACCCGGCCGAGCGCTGGAAGACCGGACCCTTCTATGCACTTGCCTATCTGATCTTCGCGGTTTTCGGCGCCTCGCTGGTGGCGATCTTCGCCGTCCTGCCGCAGAGCCTGATCGTTCTGGTAGCCGGCCTGGCGCTGATGGGATCGCTCGCCAACGCGCTGTCGATCGCCCTCAAGGACGAGGACCAGCGCATGGCCGCCACGGTCACCTTCGTTGTCACCGCGTCGGGGCTGACTTTGTTCGGCGTTGGCGCCGCCTTCTGGGGCCTGGTCGCTGGCCTGGTCGTGCTTTTCCTCGAAGCGCTCAAAAAGCAATAATCATTTCAGGCTGTTGTCCGGTTTTGGCGGGCGTTGTCTTGAATCGCCGTTTTTCTCATCCCATTTCGAATCCACGCAGCCGCTCTTGGCTGTCTCCAACCGAAGGAATGGGAGAAAATGAACACATCCGCATTGATCCGCCCGGCCTGGACGCCGGCGACCATCGCGCTGATGGTGATCGGCTTCATGGTGTTCTGGCCGCTTGGCTTCGCCATGCTCGCCTACATCATCTGGGGCGACCGGCTTGACGGCTTCAAGCGCGACGTCAACCGCGCCACGGACGGCATCTTCGCCGGCTGCCGCCGCGGTTCCGACAAGGCCGCGCGCTGGGGCCACGGTTCGGCTCGCACCGGCAATGTCGCTTTCGACGACTGGCGCGAGAAGGAACTCGAACGCCTCGCCGAAGAGCGTCGCAAGCTCGACGAGATGCTGAGCGAGTTCGATGAGTACGCCCGCGAATTGCGCCGCGCCAAGGACCAGGACGAGTTCGACCGCTTCATGGCCAACCGCAACAAGTCGACGGCGCCTGCGAAAACAGGCTCGGCCGAAACGGCCAAGCCCGCGACCCCCAAGCGCAAGGGCCCGAACCTGCTTGACGACTGAGGCTGCGCGCATGACCCCGAAAATCGGAACCGATTTTCGGAAAGGTTCATGCGGCAAATTAGAGTGCTACAGCGTCCTGTGCGCGTCAGAGACGCGCGGCGCTGTAAGACAGGCCTTGGCATGATGGACGGCGTCGCGCGAGCGGCGCCGTTTCTTTTTTGTTCTGGTCGTTTTCCTCGAATCGCGTATCGTTCAGCCATGTCCTTCGGCTTTTTCCGCAACCTGACCAAACCAAAACCCTCGCCTGTCGAAGAGCGAGAGCACGTCGTTGCCGGCCGCACACTGCCGCTCAGGATCGTCGAGAGCGCCCGCGCACGGCGGCTGACGCTGCGCATCGATTCGGGCGGCCAGGGGCTGCGCATCACCGTGCCGCCGGGCCTGCGCCGCGGCGAGGTGGAGAAATTCCTTCACCGCCATCAGGGCTGGCTGGAGCAGCGTCTGGCCAAGGTCCCGACACGGCCGCAAGTGCGCCCCGGCATCAAGATCCCGATACGCGGCGTCGCGCATCGCATCGTCCACGAACCGTCGAAACGCGGCACCGTCACCGTGTCGCGCGACGAGCGCGGTCCGCTGCTGATCGTCCATGGCGAGCGCATACATTTGCCGCGCCGCATCGCCGATTTCCTCAAGCGCGAGGCCAAGAAGGACATCGAGAAGCTGGTGGTCAAGCATACCGAAGCCATCGGCAAGCGCGCCAAGGCGATCCGCTTCAAGGACACGTCGAGCCGCTGGGGCTCCTGCACTTCCGACGGCAATTTGTCCTTCTCATGGCGCATCATGATGGCGCCGACGCCGGTGATAAACTACCTGGTCGCGCATGAAGTGGCGCATCTCAAGGAGATGAACCACGGCCCGAAATTCTGGAAACTGTGCGAGCAGCTCTGCCCCGACACCGACCGCTGCAAGGACTGGCTGAAGAGGAATGGTGGGGCGTTGCAGGCGATCGTGTTCGATTAGCCTGCGCCAGCGCCGCGCTCAATCATCATTGGCCGCATTAAGCTCTTCAGGCCGCAGCCCTTCGTCGCCATGGCGCGGCCATGGCAAGAAATTCTGCTCGAACGCATCGCTGCCGAAATAATCCAGGACCCGGTGCGCTTCTGCCCCGTCGAAGGCGGCCTTTTGCATCAGATGGGCGATGACGTCGCGGGCTTGCGCAATCTTCTGCCTGAGTTCGGCTATGCTCTGGTCGGCCATTCGTCTGCTCCGCCTTGCTTCTCCCATCAATAGCTAGCGCCTTTGGCGTTGCCGGCAAACAGCATGCTTTTTCTCGACTCTTGGCCGGTTTCGTGCCAATCCCCGCGCCATGGCGCTCGATATCAAGATCTGTGGATTGAAGACCGATGAGGCAATGGCCGCGGCCCTGGCCGGCGGCGCCAGCCATGTCGGCTTCATCTTCTTTGCTAAAAGCCCGCGCTATGTCGAGCCTGCGGCAGCCGGCCGCCTGCGCGAGGCGGCAATCGGCAAGGCCAGGGCGGCCGCCGTGACGGTCGATGCCGATGACGCGTTCCTGGATGAGATCGTCGCAAAGATGCGCCCCGACATGCTGCAGTTGCACGGCACGGAGACGCCCGAGCGGGTGGCCGAGGTGAAAGCTCGCTACGGCCTGCCTGTCATGAAGGTGTTCTCCGTCAGTGAGGTAGCCGATCTCGAGCGGCTAAAGCCGTTCATCGGCGTTGCCGATCGCTTCATGTTCGATGCCAAGCCACCAAAGGGCTCGCAACTTCCGGGCGGCAATGGCGTCGCCTTTGACTGGCGCATCCTGGCCGGCCTTGACGCCGGGCTCGATTACATGCTTTCCGGTGGGCTCAACGCCGCCAATATCGGCGACGCCCTGATATCAGCCAATCCGCCCGCGATAGACATTTCGTCGGGGGTGGAAAGCGGCCCGGGCGTCAAGGATCCGGCGCTGATCGAGCAGTTCTTCCGGGCCGTCAGGGCCGCGCGCGACGACCGCGCTGCCTGAGGCACTTCTTTCGAACCCGAGCATGTTCCGGAGAAGTGGGAACCGGTTTTCCGATAAGACATGCTCAGAACCAAGACCAGGAGATCGGCGATGAACAAGCCGGCGACACCCAATTCCTTCCGCACGGGACCCGACGAACAGGGCATGTTCGGCATCTTCGGGGGCCGCTTCGTGGCCGAGACGCTGATGCCGCTGATCCTCGACCTCGAGCGGCACTGGAACGAGGTCAAGAACGATCCGGACTTCAAGGCTGAGTTGACCAACCTCTCGACCCACTATGCCGGGCGGCCGTCAAAGCTGTATTTCGCCGAAGGCCTGACCAGACATCTTCGTGAGGTTTCCTCGGCGAAGGGCCTCGGGGGCGGCGCCAAGGTCTATTTCAAGCGCGAGGACCTGAACCACACCGGTTCGCACAAGATCAACAATTGCCTCGGTCAGATTCTGCTCGCCAAGCGCATGGGCAAGAAGCGCATCATCGCCGAGACGGGCGCCGGCCAGCACGGCGTGGCGGCGGCCACGGTTGCGGCGCGATTCGGCTTTCCCTGCGTCGTTTATATGGGCGCCACCGATGTCGCCCGCCAAAGCCCCAACGTCTTCCGCATGAAGCTGCTCGGCGCCGAAGTGCGGCCGGTGACCGCCGGTCACGGCACGCTGAAGGACGCCATGAACGAAGCGTTGCGCGACTGGGTCACCAATGTCGAGGACACTTATTACCTGATCGGCACTGCCGCCGGCCCGCATCCCTATCCGGAGCTGGTGCGCGACTTCCAGTCGGTGATCGGCATCGAGGCGCGCGCCCAGATCCTCGAACAGGAAGGCCGGCTACCCGACACCATCATCGCGGCTGTCGGCGGCGGCTCGAACGCCATCGGCCTGTTCCATCCGTTCCTGGATGACAAAGAAGTCCGCATCATCGGCATCGAAGCCGGCGGCCGCGGCCTTGACGGCATCGAGCATTGCGCCTCGATGAATGCCGGCGCGCCCGGCGTGCTGCACGGCAACCGCACCTATCTCTTGCAGAACGCCGACGGCCAGATCCTCGACGGCCATTCGATCTCAGCCGGCCTCGACTATCCCGGCGTCGGCCCCGAACATTCCTGGCTGCGCGATTCCGGCCGCGTCGAATACGTGCCGATCCTCGACGACGAGGCGCTGGAAGCCTTCAAGCTGACGACACGCGTTGAAGGCATCATCCCGGCGCTGGAATCCGCGCACGCCATCGCGCATGCGGTCAAGATCGTGCCGGATATGGACAAGGACCAGATCGTCATCGTCAACCTGTCGGGACGCGGCGACAAGGATGTGCACACAGTGGCCTCGATGCTGGGCATGGAGATCTGATCATGGTGACCCGCATCGACCGCCGCATGGCAAAACTGAAAGCCGAGGGACGCCCGGCGCTCGTTACCTATTTCATGAGCGGCGACCCCGACTATGACACCGCTTTGTCGATCATGAAGGCGCTGCCCAGGGCCGGCGCCGACATCATTGAAATGGGCATGCCGTTTTCCGATCCGATGGCCGATGGACCGGCGATCCAGGCCGCTGGCCTGCGGGCGCTGAAAGGTGGCCAGACCCTGGTCAAGACGCTGAAGACGGCGGCTGATTTCCGCGCCACCGACAATGAAACGCCGATCGTGCTGATGGGCTACTACAACCCGATCTACATCTACGGTGTCGATCGCTTCCTCAAGGACGCCATCGCCAGCGGCATTGACGGGCTGATCGTCGTCGACCTGCCACCGGAGATGGACGAAGAACTCTGCATCCCTGCGCTGAAGGCCGGCATCAACTTCATCCGCTTGGCAACGCCGACCACCGACGACAAGCGCCTGCCCAAGGTGCTGCAGAATACGTCGGGCTTCGTCTATTACGTGTCGATGACCGGCATCACCGGCTCGGCTTTGGCCGACACCGGCAAGGTTGCCGCCGCGGTCAAGCGCATCAAGGGCCACACCAACTTGCCAGTCTGCGTCGGCTTCGGCGTCAAGACCGCCGAGCAGGCGCGCATTATCGGCGCCAATGCCGATGGCGTCGTCGTCGGCACCGCGATCGTCAACGCGGTCGCCAATGTGTTGGGACCGAAGGGCGAGAAGACCGCCGACCCGGCCGAGGCCGTCGCCACCCTGGTCAGCGGACTGTCTCAGGGCGTGCGTTCGGCCCGCCTTGCTGCTGCCGAATAGTTTCCCTACTTAGGCCTTGTGCAAGTCGTTATCCCAAAACCGGTTCCCACTTTTGGGCGACATGCACGAGCCAACTCTTCGTCAGGACAGGAGCCGAAGCGATGAACTGGATCACCAATTACGTTCGCCCGAGGATCAATTCGATGCTCGGCCGGCGCACCGACATGCCCGAGAATCTCTGGATCAAGGATCCCGAGACCGGCGAGATGGTGTTTCACAAGGACCTGGAATCCAACCAGTTCGTCATCCCGTCATCGGGCCATCACATGAAGATTTCGGCCAAGGAACGGCTGAAATTCTTCCTCGACGACGGCAAATACGAGCAGCTTGAGAACCCCAAGGTCATGCAGGACCCGCTCAAGTTCCGCGACGAGAAGCGCTACACCGACCGCTTGAAGGACGCCAAGGCCAAGACCGGCCTGGAAGACGCCATCATCAATGCGCTGGGCACGGTCGAGGGCCTGCCGGTTGTAGTGACGGTGCAGGATTTCGCCTTCATGGGCGGCTCGCTCGGCATGGCCGCGGGTGACGCCATTGTGCACGGTTTCGAGGTCGCCTTGCAGCGCAAGCGGCCGCTGATCCTGTTTGCCGCCTCCGGCGGCGCGCGTATGCAGGAAGGCATCTTGTCGCTGATGCAGTTGCCGCGCACCACGATCGGCGTCGATCGGCTGAAGGAAGCCGGCCTCCCATACATCGTCGTCTTGACCAACCCGACCACCGGCGGCGTCACCGCCTCCTACGCCATGCTGGGCGACGTGCATATCGCCGAGCCCGGCGCGCTGATCGGCTTCGCCGGCCCGCGCGTCATCGAGCAGACTATCCGGGAGAAACTGCCGGACGGTTTCCAGCGCTCCGAATATCTGATGGAGCACGGCATGGTCGACATGGTGGTGTCGCGGCTGGAACTGCGCGAGACGATTTCACGGCTGTTGAAAATCCTGCTCAAACTGCCGCAGGAGCAAAAGCCGCTGGAGCCGGAAATCCTGCCGCCGTCGGTCATCCCGACGGAAGCCCGCCCGCAGGCCTGACGCGACATTTCTGGCCGCAAACCGCGATTGCGTGCACCTGCGCGCATGCGTAGGATTCGCTCATGACAACGCTTGCCGCAGATCGTGAAATCGAAGCCCTGATGGCGCTGCATCCGAAAGGCTTCGACCTTTCGCTCGACCGCATCACAAGGCTGCTCGAACGCCTCGGCAATCCGCAGGAGCGGCTGCCGCCGGTCATCCATATCGCCGGCACCAACGGTAAGGGCTCGTGCGCGGCCTTTTCGCGCGCGCTGCTCGAAGCCGGCGGCCACCTTGTCCATGTCCACACTTCGCCGCATCTGGTGAACTGGGCCGAGCGCTACCGACTGGCGGCCGAGGGCGGCGGCCGGCTGGTCGACGACGAGACCTTCGCCGAGGCCATCGCCCGCGTCGCCCGGGCCAATCAAGGCCAGAAGATCACCGTCTTCGAAATCCTAACCGCCGTCACCTTCATCCTGTTTTCCGAACATCCGGCTGCCGCCGCCATCATCGAGGTCGGCCTTGGCGGCCGCTTCGACGCCACCAATGTCGTTGCCCGGCCGGCGGTGTCGGTGATCATGCCGGTGTCGATGGATCACGAAGCCTATCTCGGCGACCGGGTCGAACTGATCGCCGCCGAAAAGGCCGGCATCATGAAGCGCGGCTGCCCGGTGGTCATCGGCGCGCAGGAGAGCGAGACGGCGCTGCAAGTGCTGATCGAAACCGCCGAGCGGCTGGATTGCCCGACCTTCGTCTACGGCCAGGATTTTCTCGCCTTCGAGGAAAGCGGCCGCATGGTCTATCAGGATGAGGACGGGCTGATGGACCTGCCGCCACCGCGCCTGCCCGGGCGCCACCAGTTCGCCAATGCGGCGGCAGCGATTGCCGCCGTCAAGGCAGCCGGTTTCGAAATCAGTCATCGCGCCACTGAGAAGGCGATGGCGAGCGTCGCATGGCCGGGCCGCATGCAGAAATTGGCACAGGGCCGGCTGGCGGACCTCGCTCCCAAGGGCGCCGACATCTGGCTCGATGGCGGTCACAATCCGGGCGCCGGCGTGGTGGTGGCGGAAGCCTTGGCCGAGCAGGAGGAAAAGAACCCGCGGCCGCTGTTTTTGATTGCCGGCATGATCAACACCAAGGACCAGAGCGGCTATTTCCACGCCTTCAAGGGCCTGGTCCGCCATGTCTACACCGTGCCGGTGAGCATGAGCGACGCCGGTGTGCCGAATGACGAACTGGCGATCCGGGCGACCGAGGCCGGCCTCACCGCCGAGCCGGTCAGCTCCGTCGCCAGCGCGCTGATGCTGTTGCGCGACACCTGGGACGGCCCGGCGCCGCGCATCCTGATCGGTGGTTCGCTGTATCTCGCCGGTGCGGTGCTGGCCGAAAACGGCACGCCGCCGACCTGAAGCTATTCACTGCGAGGAGCCGAACATGATCAAGGTCAAGCAGCTCGCCCATGTCTGCATCTTTGCGCACGACCTCGAAGCGACGCGAAGCTTCTACCGCGACGTGCTTGGCCTCGACACCCGGTTCAATTTCCTGCGCGACGGCAAGATCTTCGGCTTCTACCTCAATTGCGGCGGCCGCAGCCATGTCGAGGTGTTCCAGAAGGACGGCACTGCATATAGCGAGCAGAACCAGATCAATCATTTCTGCCTTGAGGTCGAAGATCTAGACGCGGCGATCGCCCACATCAAATCGAAGAGCATCGACGTTACCGCCAAGAAGCACGCCTGCGACGACACTTTTCAGGCCTGGATCCGCGATCCCAACGGCGTGAAGATAGAGCTGTTCGAATACACCGCCAAAAGCGCGCAATTTACCGGAGGCGACCGCATCGCCGACTGGTGAGCTGTGTTGGTGTCGACGAGGATCAAAGCTCCGGCCCTGTATGGACCTTGCGGCTTTTCCGGATGATTTCTTCCAGATCGATATCCGCGCCACTGCTTGCCGTCAGGCGGGAGTAGAAGGTGGACGCCGGTTCTCGCCCCGCCTCCCGAATCTCATAGGATTCAAGCGCGCGTTCGACGATATCCGCTATCGAGCGGTTTTCGCGATGAGCAAGACGATGCGCAAGATCTCGTGCTTTTGCGCTGCGGACGGAAAGCCGGGGTTCGGCCATTTCAAAAATGCCTTCGAGAAAATATATCCCCCATTTAGGACGAGCCATCAAGATGGCAGAGGATGGCAAGCCATCACCTTAGCTCAATCTCGATGAAGGCATACTCGCCGTCATTGGCGCTGATGACGTCGTGCTCGACGCCTTCCTTGCGGAAGTAGGGCGCGCCCTTCTTCATTTCAGCAAAACTCTCGCCGTCCTTGGTCACCAGCTTCACCTTGCCGTCCATCAGCGGCACCACGACGTAGTCATGGCCATGCCGGTGCCAGCCGGTGTTGTCGCCGGGCTGGAAGCGATATTCGGTGACGATGACGCGCTCATTGTCGATGAAGACGGTGGCCTTGGCGGATCCGGTCATTTGTCTCTCCTGTCCTGCAACAAGCAGATGACATGGAGTGCGCCGATGCGAGGGCCAGAGGCGGTCGGGCGATGACGCCAAAGAAAAAGCCCGGCGCGAGGGCCGGGCTTCGGATCTCGGAAATCAGTCAGCTCAGGCGAGGCTGCCGTTGATCCAATGCGACAGCGCGGTCTTCGGGGCGGCGCCGACCTTCATGTCGGCGACTTCGCCGCCCTTGAAGATCATCAGCGTCGGGATCGAGCGCACGCCGAACTGGGCGGCAAGCTCGGGGTTCTCGTCGATGTTCAGCTTGGCGATCTTGATCTTGTCGCCGAGTTCGTTGGCGATCTCTTCCAGCGACGGACCGATCATCTTGCAGGGGCCGCACCATTCGGCCCAGAAATCCACGACGACGGGCTGCGAGGCGTTGAGCACATCGGCCTGGAAATTGCTCTTGTCGACCTTGACGGTGGCCATGCGAAATCCTTTCGAAATTTATCTCGCACCAAATGTGGTGGTTGAGCAGCCCTTCTTCAAGCAGAACTTGTGTCACGCTCCCGTGAGTCGGGCAAGGGCGTCATCCATCGCCTGCGCCGGCAGTTCGATCAGCCTCGGCGCCTCGGTAAACAGCAGCGCCGCCGTCACTGCGCGGCCGGGGTAAAGCGGCTTGAGCAGCGCGCGGTAGAGCGCCAGCTGCAGTATATAGGCCGGCGGCACCTGGGCCAGGCCTGCGGGCGCCGGCCGGTTGGTCTTGTAGTCGACGATCGATACGCGCCCGGGCGTCACCGCCAGCCGGTCGATCTTGCCGGAGATCGAGCGCAGCCTGCCCTTGACCTCGATACTGCCCATGACGGCCACTTCGGCGCGGGACGAGCGCGAAAACAGCCCGGCAAAACGCGAATCTCTGAGGATCGCCATCACCGAAGCCAGCGCCTTGTTGCGCTCGGCCTCCGGCCAGTCGGCGCCGGCTCGAATGAGATACTGCGCCGCCGCGCCTTGCCGTTCGTCTTCGGCAAAACCGGGCAGCATCTGCAGCAGCTTGTGCAGCGCCAGCCCGCGCATCACGGCAAAACCGGGCTCCGCTTCGCTGTCCAGCACCGGCGAACGCGTATCGACGACCGCCTCCTTGCCCTCGTCGATCAGCGCCGACGCGCCGGAAGGCGACAGCGGGCGCGGCAGCTCCTCATAAGGCGGCAAGGGCCGGAACAAGCCCACCGGCAGCGGCGGCACCTGTTGCGGCAGTCGCGACTCGTCGGCTGCCGCTTGCGCCACCGGCGGAAGCTTGGTCATGACGAAACGGTGCACCGGCTCGCTGCTGGCGGGGTGGCGGCGCTCGGTGCTTTCGGGTGCACCTGTCAGCGCGCGGCTGACGATCGAATGCCAGGTGCCGGTGCTGGGCTGACGCTTGCCGTGATAGCCGCAGACGATCAGCCGGTCCTCGGCGCGCGTCATGCCGACATAGAGCAGCCGCCGGTATTCGTCGTCGGCAAGCTCCCGCGCCCTGGCCGAGGCCGCCTTGGAGAAGCCGTTGGCGACATCGGCGGCCGAGCGCCAGAGATAGCCCTTGCCGTCGAAATTGCGGCCCGAAGCGTCGAACGGCATGAGCCGCGGCAGATGCTGGTCGCTGAACGGCGCCGAACCGCCATCGACCAGGAAGACAACAGGCGCTTCCAGGCCCTTGGCGGCATGCACGGTCATGACGCGGACCTCGTCGCGCGTCTGGTCCATCTCGCGCTTGATCTCCGGGCCGGTGTTTTCCAGCGTCGCCAGGAAAGCCTCCAGCCCCGGCAAGCCGGTGCGTTCTTCGGCCAGACAGAAACTCAGGAACTCGTCGAGAATATCGCCGGCTTCCGGTCCAAGCCGGGCGATCATCTTCTTGCGCAGGCCGTCGCGCGCCAGCACCCCGGCGTAGAATTCGAACACCGGCCGGAACGCCGCCTCGTTGGCCCAGCCGTCGAGCCGGGCAACGACATCGGTCAGCGCGGTATTGTCGCCAGCATGCTGGCGTAATGAGGCGATCAGCGATGTTCCGGCTGGCCGTCCGGCGCCAAGCGTAAAAAGCGTCTCCTCCGACACGTCGAAAACCGGGCTGCGCAGCACGGCGGCGAGCGACAGGTCATCCTGCGGCTGGATGAGGAAATGGCCGAGTGCGATCAGGTCCTTGACCGCGATGTGGCCGGGCAGGCTCAGCCGGTCGGCGCCGGCGACGGGAAGATCGCGGTCCTTCAGCGCGCGCGACAGCGCATGGACGAAGCGGTCGCGCTTGCGCACCAGCACAAGAATGTCGCCGGCCCTCAGCCTGCGTCCCTTGCCCTCGATGATCTCGCGGTCCTTGAGCCAGGCCTGGATGGTCGCAGCCACGTGCTCGGCCACCCGCACAGCCGGCGCGCTGGCATGGTTGACCGGCAACGTCCAGTCGTCGGGCTCCTCGACGGCGTCAGAGCCGAGCGACGGCCAGACCTCGACATAGCCAGGCGCGTCGTTGCGGATCGCCTTATGGTCGAGCGGATCGGGGTCATGGCTGATGCCGCGCCGCACGCCCGGATCGGCAAAGACGCGGTCGACGGCGGCAAGCACGTCGTCGGTCGACCGGAACGACCAGGTCAGTTTCAGGTCGGCAAACGAAGCATTGGCGGCGTTCACGCGTCCGGAAAACAAGAGCCGGCTGTCGGCGAAGGAATCCGGCGCGGCACCCTGAAAGGAATAGATCGACTGCTTTTCGTCGCCGACGGCGAACACCGTGCGATTGGTCGTGCCGCGCTGGCCGTGGCCGGCAAAGAACTCCTCCGCCAGCCGCTTCACCACCTCCCATTGGTCGGGGCTGGTGTCCTGCGCCTCGTCCAGCAGGATGTGGTCGATACCCTGGTCGAGCTTGTACTGCACCCAGGGTCCGGCATCCGGCCGCGCCAGAAGGTTGACGGTGCGGGTGATGAGGTCGTTGAAGTCGAGAAAGCCGCGGCTGCGCTTCAGGCGCTCGTACCGCACGATCAGCCAGTCGGCTATGGTCAACGCCGCGACCGTGCCTTCCAGCATCCGGAACAGCGCCAGCCGGTCGGAGACCTCTGTTATCGCCTTGACGGCCGCCAGATAGCGCTCGGGAAGGTCGGGCAGCCGGCCGAGCAGCGCCTTCTTGAACAACTTTGAGGGATCATAGGGGTCGCCATCGGCCTTGAGAAAGGCTTTGCCGAGCATCTGCAGCCGGCGGGTCGGGTCCGTCTCGGCAAAGGCCAAGCGGGCATAGGGCAAGAGATTGTTGAGCACGGTGCGGGCGTCGGCGGCCTCGGCGGCACTGGCGAACACTGCAAAGAAGTCCAGCAGGAAACCCGGCAGCGGCCATACCGATGCCGCTATGTCTTCGGCGTTCTGCCCGGGGCGAAAATGGAATTCGTCGAACAGGGCCCGAAAGCCGGCGCCGTCGCGCCGGACCGCATCGATGAAGCCGCGTAAGCCGTCGCGCTTGCGCACGATTTCGGCGAGCAGCGCGTCGAGCCCGTGTTCGCCGCCGCGCTCCAGCACGGTGGCAAAGGCCTCGGCCAGTCCGGTGTCTCCGGCTGACGTGCCCGAAATCATGTCGCGTCGCGCCGCGGCGAACAGCGAGGCCTCCATCTGCGGATCGAGCATTTCGAAATGCGCCGGGATGTTGGCCTCCAGCGGGAACTGGTGCAACACCGATTCGCAAAAGGCGTGGATGGTCTGGATTTTCAGCCCGCCCGGCGTTTCCAGCGCTTCGGCAAACAGCCGGCGCGCCCGCCGCATCGTGTCGCGGTCGGGCCGGCGGCCGTCCACCGCCTCAATCTTTGTGGCAAGCTCGGCATCGCCGAGCGCTGTCCATTCCGACAGGGTCGAGAACACGCGGTTCGACATGTTGGCGGCGGCCGCCCGCGTATAGGTCAGGCACAGGATCTTCGACGGATCGGTGCCGTTGAGCAGCAGCCGGACGACGCGCTGGGCCAGCACATGCGTCTTGCCCGAGCCGGCATTGGCCGACACCCAGGCCGAGTTCTTCGGGTCGGAAGCGCGCGCCTGGTTGGCGGCGGTTTCGCTCGGGACGGGATAGGCTTTTTTCATGCCTCCCCCGCCTCGTCATCGCTGTCGCCACCGGCCGACCATTCGAGCACGCGCGCCAGATGGTCGTAATCGCCATCGCTCTCGCCCTCGCGAAACGGCAGCGCCCGCGACAGGTAGCCGGTCGTCGGATCGGCATAATGGACCAGCAGCTTTTCCAGCCGCGCCCAGGCCTCCTCGGCGAGGTCTTCGGCGGTCCGGGGCTGGCGGTTGTAGTCGAGGATGGATTCCTCGAACACTTCGCCATTCGGCTTCAGCCGCACGAATGCAAGCTGCGAGGGTTCGCGCGCGCCAAGCCCCTTGAAGGCGCCGCGCCGGAGCAGCGCCCCTTCGAGCGCCAGCTGTGGCGCCAGCAGCGTGTGCGCCTGCGCCTTGGATGGCGAGGAGCCGGTCTTGTAATCGAGAATGTCGGCCATGCCACCGGCCAAAAGGTCGACGCGGTCGGCATAGCCGGACAGCGTCACACCGGTACGGCCGACAGCCGTCTTTTCGGCGCGCTCCTCGGCATGCCGCCGGGCGACGGCAGGGGCGCGGCCGCGCTCCCATTCGATGATGTTGGCGGCGAGCTTTTCGAAGCGCGGCCACCACACCGCCTCGACATCGGCGGGTAGGGCAATGTCGGCAAAGCACCTGCGGCCAGCCGAGATGAGTCTCTCCAGAGCTTCCGGCGCGCGCGGGTCGGCAACCTCTGTCGAGAACAGATGCAGGATGTCATGAAACAGCGTGCCGCGCTCGGCCGCACCGGGATCGCGGATCACCGGTTCGAGCGGCAGAAGGCTCAGAATACGCCTTGCATAGACCGCATAGGGGTCGCGGCGCAGCGTCTCGATCTCGGTCACCGAGAAGTGGGTGGGCCGCATGCTCAGCGGCGGTTTCGGCTGCGGTCGCGGCGCGAAATGCTGCCGCTCGCCGGCATCGAGCGCGCGCGCCCAGGCAAGCAATTCGTCGCCGCGTCCGCGCAGTGCGGCTGCAGGATCCTTGCCGATGAAGGTGAGGATGCGCTGCAACCAGCGCGACGGCACCGCCGGTGCGTCGCTGGCGCGGGCGGAGCGCGTCAGCACCACCTTTTTCGCCCCCATCGCCATCTGGAAGTCGTGGGCGGCAAGGCCGATGCGCCGCTCCGGCGGCTCGAGATCGATGCCGGTCTTCATCAACCGCGACATGAAGCGATCGCTTTCCGGCTTGCGTGGCCACACGCCTTCGTTCAGCCCGCCAATGACAAGCGTGTCGACGCTCTGCAGCCGTGCCTCCAGCGCGCCCCATATCGCGATGTTGCGGTCTGTGCCTTGCCCCGGCTTGACCGTTTCCGGTGCTACCAGCGCGTCCATCACATCAGGCCATTCGTCGGCCGGGAAGTCGAACGATGCAGACGCGGCGACCACACCGCGCAGCAGCTCGGCGAGTTTCTCGCCGGCGTCGCCGGCATAAAATTCAGCCAGGCTGCCCTCCGCCGTGCGGCCGAGATTTTCCAGCGCGGCGACGCTCGCTCTGGTCAACGCGACGAGATCGGCATTCTCTTTACCGCGAAAGGCAGTCAGCGGCGCCAGCGCCGCCACAAGCCGGCTCAGCATATCGCGGGCATCGTCGATGCCGCGCACGCTCAGTCGCGAAAACCAGAAGGGCTGGCGCTTGTCCCCGCTCAGCCCGGCGAGACGCTCCTCGAACAGTGCTGGCAAGGCGGCGATGTCGGGGCGTCCGGTGCCGCCGCGCAGCGCCACGAGTTCGATGAGCTCGGCGGCATGGCTCACGCCGGTGCGCTCAAGTCCGAGCCCGAGCAGCGGATGCTTGAGCAGCGACAAAAGGCCGACGGGATCGCCGGGCCGGAATACCGCGTGAAGTGTGAGCCGCAGCAGGCTGGCTGCAGGCGTGTTGGCGAGCGGCGTGCCGCCGGAATCGTCAGCGATCACACCGAAGCGCAACAGCTCGGCCGAGACGCGCCGCGCCAGCCCGCGGTCGCCGGTAACGAGCGCTGCCCTGTGCCCCGGCTGTTCCACGGCGGTTTTCAGCGCGATGGCGATCGCCGCCGCCTCGTCGCGTTCGCTGGCGGCTTCGACCAGCGTCACGTCGGCGAAGGCCTCGGCGATGTCTACGGCGTTGAAGCATATGCGGGTCTCGGCCCATGATTCCGTGGTCTCGGCCGGCCGCAGCGCCTCGCCGACAAGGGCCGCGCGGAGCGCCAGTGCGGGCTCGGCGGAGACCACTTCCTCGACATCGCCACGCAGCACGCCAATCTTGCCGATCAGCTTGGCCATGCCGTATTGCGGGTGGCCAAGCAGTGCCGGCCGCGCACCGGGCGCCCCAATCGCGGCAAAAGACGGTTCGTCCAGCATCCCATCGAGCCCGGGCAGCACCACGGCGCCGTTGGGCAGGCTGGCGACCGTGGCAAGCAGTTCGGCCGTGGCGGGAATAGAGCCCGTCGAGCCGGCGGCGATCACCGGGCCTTTGGGCGGGTTGCGTTCCAGCCGCTTCGCCTCGCGCCGGATCAGCGCATTGCGGTGCGCGGCCGGGTTGGAGCGGTCGCGCTCCTCCAGTAATTTCGGCCAGGCCTCGGTGACGATACGGAGGAAATCGAGCGTCACAAGCCACCATCCGGCAAGATTGCCGGTGACCAGATCGGCAAGCCTGGTCCAGTCCGTGCCTTCGGTTTCGATCTCGTCCATCAGCCGGGCGAGGTCACGCGCTAGCCAGATCGCATCGGCGGCGGAGGCCGGCACGACGATCTCTTCGTTGAACATATCAAGGACATGCGCCGGCAAGGTGCGCTTCCAGGCCCGCACCAGCGGCGCCAGTAGCAGCAGGCGTTCGATGGCTGCGATCGGCGGCGCCATTTCAAGCTCGGTCGGCGTGCCGGCGTCGAAGGCGGCTTCGTCCTCGTCGAACTCTCCGAGCGGGCGGATGACCGGCAGGATCGCCGAACGGCGGCTCCCCCCCGGTCCCGAAAGCGCGTCGACAAAAGCGCCGCGCAGCGCACGGGCCGCGCGCCGTGTCGGCACATAGATGGTGACATCAGCCAGCGCCAGCGGATCGCCGTCGAACCGGAAGCCGGGCACCAGCCGTCCGGCCAGCAAGGCCTCGGCCAGAGTCGGCAGGAATGGCGCTCCGGGCGGGATCGAAAGAACGCGGCGCGCGCCGCTCATACCACCTTCGCGAGAGCGTCGGCGACCGCCGCTTCCGCCTGCGGAATGGCGTCGGGAGTGCCGACGGTGATCCAGCTTCCGCGCATCTGCATGCCGAACAGACGGCCAGAGGCGATTGCCTTGTCGAAATAGGTGTTGAGCGAATGCGCCCCGGCCGGCGCATCCCTGAAGATGGCGGGATTGACGATTGCCGCTCCGGCATAGATCAACCCGGCCGGATCGCCTTTCGAGCGCCGCAGGCCGCCATCCGGCGCCATCAGGAAATCCGTGCCGACACCGTGTCCGGTGGCCGAGTCGAGATCGGTAAGCATCAGCAGAATATCCATTTTCGCGCCGTCCCATGCAAGGGCAAGGCGCTCGAGGCTGGGCTGGCCGCTGTCGATCCAGAACGTATCGGCGTTGATGATGTAGAAGGGGTCGCTGCCCAGCAGCGGCAATGCCTTGACGATGCCACCCGCCGAATTCAGCAGTGCGTCGCGCTCGTCGGAAATGACGATCTTTGGCGCCCGCCTGTGGGCGATATGGGCGACGATCTGGTCCGGCAGATAGTGCACGTTGACGATGGCTTTCTCGACGCCGGCCGCTTCGAGACTGTCCAGCCCCCAGTCGAGCAAGGTCCTGCCGGCTATCCGCACCAGCGGCTTCGGCATGGTGTCGGTGATCGGCCGCATGCGCTTGCCAAGACCAGCCGCCAGCACCATCGCTGTGGTCAAGGTCACGGGAGCCGTTCCTCCAGCAGGCCATGTGCCATGTAAAACTCCTTCAGCTGAGCCAGCGCCGGGTGCGCCAGCGCCCGCCTGAGATAATCGCGGATGCGCGGCAGGTGTCGGAGATAATAGGGCTTGCCGTCGCGCTTTTCGAGCCGCACGAAAATGCCGAGGATCTTTGAATTGCGCTGCGCCGCCATGATCGCATAGGCCGCGCGGAAGGCGTCCTCATCGAAGCCGACGGCGGCGTGGCGCGCAGCGACATAGGCGTCCACGGTCCGCTGCTCGATATCGGGCGAAACGGTGACGCGGGCATCCATGGCCAGCGACGCAACATCATAGGCCGCCGGACCCATCAGCGCGTCCTGGACGTCGACGATGCCGAGGCGGTCGTGGCCTTTGCGGTCACCGCGCCAGATGATGTTGGGCGAATGGAAGTCGCGCAGCATCAGCGTGTATTCCTGTGTGTCCAGCCGGTCGAGAACCGCGTTCCATTCCCTGTGATAGCCGGCGCGTAAAGCCTCGCTTGCCGGGCTGCCGGTCACCATCGGCACATACCAATCGACCAAGAGATCGGCTTCGATCAGCATGGCGGCGCGATCGAAGGGCGGCACCTCGTGGAAGACGCCCGGCACGGCCTCCATGCGCTGCGGCCAGGTCTTCCCATGCATCATCGCCAGCAATTCGGCCGCTGCCGCGTAGCGCTCGGCCACCGGCTCATCATTGCCGTCGAGAAAACCTTCCGAGCCCAGATGCTCCAGCAGCAGAAAGCCCCGTTCGAGATCCTCGGCATGGATTCTTGGGACACTGACACCTTGCGCCAGCAGCGCCTTGTCGATGGCGACGAAAGCGGTGACCGACTGCGCCGTGTGGGCGATCACGGCATAGGGCTTGCCGTCGCGCACCGGCGGCCCCAGCACCAGCCACGGCGAATTCATCAGCACGCGCGGCGCAAGGCCGGCGAGCGAAACAATCTCGTAAGAGCGCGCCGAGGCGTCGCCGACGAAATGGCGCCGCGCGGCGTCGCCCCAACCGGCCGTTTTGAGGAAATCGCGCATCGCCAGCGATCGCGCCACGCGTTCGAAGGCAACGCCTTGGCCCGATAGTTTCGCCAATCGTCCTTCGTCCTGATGGACGAGTTCGATCCAGATCGACGTTCTCGGAAGAGCGGCCTCCGCCCGTTCCGGCCACTCGACAAGGGCAGCGCCCTGCAGCAGCGCCTCGTCGAAACCCAGCTCGTCCATCTCGCCGGCCGAGGACAGGCGATAGAGATCGAAATGGTGCACGGGGATGCGCGTGTCGTAGCTTTGCACCAAGGTGAAGGTAGGGCTCGGCACATCGAGGCCGGCATCATCGGCCAGCGCCCTGATCAGGGCCCGCGCCAGCGTCGACTTGCCGGCGCCGAGATCGCCCTTGAGCGCCAGCACGTCGCCCGGCCGCAGCGCCATGGCCAGGTCCTCGCCGAGCCTTGCGGTCGCAGCCTCGTCGGCGAGAAAACGCTCCAGCACAACAACAGTCATCGAGCGCGCTACTCGGCCGCGGCGCGGATGCCCGACGGTGCATCGGGGAAGGTGCAGATGACGGTGGTGCCCTTGTCCTTGCCGGTCTCGATGCGCACGCTGCCGCCGTGCAGCTCGACAAAGCTCTTGACGATCGACAGGCCTAAGCCCGCACCGCGCCGGCGCCCGCCATTGGTGCGCGGCTCGAAGCGGCGGAACACCGAATCGAGCAGGTCCGGCGGCATGCCGGGGCCGTTGTCATGGACGGAGAATTCCACACCTTGCTCCAAATGCCGGCAGGCAAGCGTGATAGTGCTCGCCTCCGGCGCGTAATTGGCGGCGTTGCTGAGCAGATTGTAGAGGATCTGGCGAACCCGGGTCTCGTCGCCGTGAAAACTCTTCGGCGCCGCAGCGGCGTCGATCCGGAGCTTGATCGAATGTTCTTGCAGCCGGTCGGCGACCAGTTCGGCCGCGGCCTCGATGGTGCGCTCGACGCTTACTTCCGAAATGTCGAGCTGCATGATGCCGGCGTCGACGGTGGCGAGGTCGAGTATGTCGTTGACGATGGTGAGTAGCACCGAGGATGACGAGCCGACATGCTCGACATATTCGCGCTGCTTTGGGCTGAGCGGCCCGGTCGCCGGCAGCGACAGAAGCTCGGTAAAGCCGATAATGTTGGTCAGCGGCGAGCGCAGCTCGTAGGAGACGTGCTGCACGAACTCGTTCTTCAGCTGGTCGGATTTCTGCAGCGCTTCGTTCTTGTCCTTCAGCGCGCGCTCGACATTGACGCTGTCGGTGACGTCCACAAAGGTCATCATCACCTGGCCGTTGGGCAGCGGGATGACGGCGTAGCTGAGCACTGTGCCGTTCTTCAGTTCGGTCTGGCCATGGCGGTCGCGGCGCTCGTCGTCGAAACCGGTGATGGCGGCGACGAACCCGCCCCACGGGCTGTCGACGGCGCGCTGGTCGCTGAGATCGCGGATCGCCGAGACATGGACGTTGGGCTTGATCACATCCTGGCTCAGTCCCCACAGCGCGACAAAGGCCGGGTTCGACAGGCGCAGCCGCCCATCGGGGCCGAACACCGCGACGCCTTCGGCCAGATTGTCGAGCGTTTCGCCCTGGACCCGCACCGCCGTCTGGTAGCGGCTTTCCAGGTCCATCTTCTCGGTCAGGTTCTCGAACACCCAGGTCACGCCGCCCTTCGGCTGCGGGTTGGCCACCACGCGGATGGTCTTGCCGTCGGGCAGATGCCACCAATGCTCTTGCGATTCCACCGCGCGGTAGGCGCCAAGCAGGCCTTCTTTCCAGCGCCGCCATTCCGGCTGCTCGGCGATCTTGCCTTCGCTGCGCAGCCGGTCGAGCAGCAGGGCATTGTCGGGCGCGCTGTGCAGGAAGCCCGGGTCCAGCCCCCACAGTTTCTGGAACGCCTGGTTGAAGAAGCGCAACTTCTCGTTGGCATCGAAGATCGCCACCGCCGTGTTGAGCTGGTCGAGCGTGTCGGCATGGCTGCGCACCGTGCGCTCATATTCGCCGCGAATGGTTTCGGTGGCGCTGGTGTCGCAGGCAAGGCCGGCCGAGCCGTCGGCACCGGCGAAGTCGGTGACGGCGAACACGCGGCGGTCGCCCTCGATCACCGTCGACAGCGTCTGTTCGAAGATCGGGCGCGATTTGTGCTGCGCGGCGATCTGTTCGCGCGCCTGGGCGCCGAGGAATTCCTTGGCTTCGCGCACCGCGGTCTCGGCGTTCGGTGCCTCGACCGCTCCGGCATAGGCACGGTTGACCCATTTCAGCCGCCCGTCGGTGGCGCGCAGCCAGGCCGGCATCGGCAAGGCGTCGAGCAGGCCGATCATGGTCTCGTAGTCGGCGGCCAGCCGCTGGTTCTCGATCTTCAGCCTGGCCTGGCTTCGCTGCGTCTCCGACAGCGAGACGAAGCGCACCAGCACATGCGCGGCGCTCTTGCGGCCATGCACTTCAAGCGGCGCCCCGGCCTGCGATTCGATCACGAGATCAAAGGGTTTCGCTTTCTCGCGCAGACCAGCGACGGCATTTTCGAGCGCCGCCGCCGAGCGCGGCATCAGCCAGCGGCCGAAGGCGAGGAAGGCTGCACGGTCGTCCGGCGCACCGCTTTCCAGCGGCAGCGTGCCGATCAGCTCCGGCTTCTTGTTCTCGGACGCCCAGACGATGACGCGCTGGTCACGCAGATTGAGCAGCGCCTCGGAGCGCTGCAGCGCCGCATTGATGTCGGCAATGCGGGCTCTGAGTTCGACATTCTGCGCCGAGGTGCGGGCTCTTTCGCGGATCAGGAAGATGGCCGAGACCAGTGCCGCGCCCATGACGCCGACGAACATGGCGAGCTGGATGACTTCGACCGCGCTGACCGACAGTCCGGCCTTCTGCGCAATGGCCGGCTCGGCATGGGCGGCAAACGAGGTGAGCGGGCCGGCAAGAGCTGAGGTGGCAAGAAAGCCGGCGGTGCGGGCGCCAACGCGCCTCTTCAGGCCACCGCCTGTAGTGACGGAGCCATTGCTATCGGAATCGTCATGGCCGCCGGAAACGGCCGATCCCGCGCGAGGCGGGTTTTCCCCCGGCATGCCTTGGTCCTCTTCGCCGCCTGAATGCAAGACCGCCTAGATCAGGATCACGTTTGATGGAAACGCCCTTCTGACCTAACTCTTTTCTAAAGAGCATGATCTTTTCCGAAAACCGCTTCCCACTTTTCGCTGACGCGGTCCTTCGGTTCGAATCATGCTCTCGATGCGTACGCCGGCCTCGTCCCCGGCCCACGAATCAGCACAATAGCGCGTGCTGGAATCGGCGTGAAGAATCATCCGCGCAAAAAAGAAGCCGGGCGAAAAGTCAATCGCCCGGCTTCAATATCTAGTGGTAAACGCCGCTTTGGCTAATAGCGGTAGTGTTCCGGCTTGAACGGACCCTGCGGGGTCACGCCGATATAGGCGGCCTGTTCGCCGGAAAGTTCGGTCAAGCGGGCTCCAAGCTTGTCGAGATGCAGACGCGCCACCTTCTCGTCGAGGTGCTTGGGCAGCACATAGACCTGGTTCTGGTACTGGCCGGGCTTGGTGTAGAGCTCGATCTGCGCCAGCACCTGATTGGTGAACGAAGCCGACATCACGAAGCTCGGATGACCGGTCGCGTTGCCGAGGTTGAGCAGGCGCCCCTCGGACAGCAGGATCATCCGCTTGCCGTCCGGGAAGGTTATCATGTCGACCTGCGGCTTGACGTTGGTCCATTGCAGGTTGCGCAGCGACGCGACCTGGATCTCATTGTCGAAGTGGCCGATATTGCCGACGATCACCATGTCCTTCATCGAGCGCATGTGGTCGAGGGTGACGACATCCTTGTTGCCGGTGGTGGTGATGACGATGTCGGCGGTTGGTGCGGCATCTTCCAGCGTGACGACTTCAAAGCCGTCCATCGCCGCCTGCAGCGCGCAGATCGGATCGACTTCGGTGACCTTGACGCGGGCGCCGGCGCCCTTGAGCGAAGCCGACGAGCCCTTGCCGACGTCGCCATAGCCGCAGACGACCGCAACCTTGCCGGCCATCATGGTGTCGGTGCCGCGGCGGATGCCGTCGACCAGCGATTCCTTGCAGCCATATTTGTTGTCGAACTTCGACTTGGTGACCGAGTCGTTGACGTTGATCGCGGGGAACGGCAGCAGGCCCTTCTTCTGCAGCTGGTAGAGACGGTTGACGCCCGTCGTCGTCTCTTCGGTGACGCCGCGAATGGCTTCCTTCTGCTTGGTGAAGAAGCCGGGTGAGGCCTTCAGGCGCTTCTTGACCTGGGCGTAGAAGTATTCCTCTTCCTCGCTCTGCGGGTTGGACAGCACGTCCTCGCCGGCCTCGGCGCGGGCGCCGATCAGTATGTACATGGTGGCGTCGCCGCCATCGTCGAGGATCATGTTGGAGAGGCCGCCATCGGCCCACTGGAAGATCCTGTCGGTGTAGTCCCAATACTCCTCGAGCGACTCGCCCTTGACGGCGAACACCGGGATGCCGGCCTCGGCGATGGCTGCGGCCGCATGGTCCTGGGTCGAGAAGATGTTGCACGAGGCCCAGCGGATATCGGCGCCAAGCGCCTTCAGCGTCTCGATCAGCACCGCAGTCTGGATGGTCATGTGCAGCGAGCCGGTGATGCGCGCACCTTTCAACGGCTTCTTGTCGCCGAATTCCTCGCGGCAGGCCATCAGGCCCGGCATTTCGGTTTCGGCGATATCGAGTTCCTTGCGGCCCCAGCCGGCAAGCGAGATGTCGGCGACCACATAGTCCTTGCTACCTGTCATGGCAGTGCTCCGGTGTGATTTGTCTTCAGAATGCGCCTGCGCCACACGGCGCGTCGAAGGGCGCGGAATGCCGGCCTGACTAGCAGATCGCCGCCAAGACGACAATGGATATAAAGAAATCTTTATGCGCGTATGTGTTTTACGGGGATGCATGCCGCCCAAAAGTATCCCGCGGTTTTGGGACAACGGCGTTCAAAGCAAAAACTTCAGCACTCTTCGCCGAAGCGCGAGGCGACCAGCTGCTCCAGCGCGTCCATCGCCGCTGCGGCTTCAGCGCCGCTGGCGGTGACGCGGATCGAATAACCGGGGCTCGCCGCCAGCATCATCAGCCCCATGATCGAGGTGCCGCCGACCTTGAGACCATCCTTCTCGACATGGACGGTGGCGTCGAAGCCGCTGGCGACCTGGACGAACTTCGCCGAGGCGCGCGCATGCAGGCCGCGCTGGTTGACGATCGGGAACTCGCGCACGATCTCACCGGGCGACAGCGCGTTCATTTGCTGCTCAGCAGCTGACTTGCGACGTTGATGTATTTGCGCCCCGCGGCCTGCGCCTCGTCGAGCGCGGTCGCCATGTTGTCGCCCTTGCGGATCGACGACAGCTTGATCAGCATCGGCAGGTTCATGCCGGCGATGACCTCGGTGCGACCGGATTCCATCACCGAAATGGCGAGGTTGGAAGGCGTGCCGCCGAACATATCGGTCAGAACGATGACGCCGGTCCCGGTGTCGACGCGGCCGACGGCGTCGACGATATCGCGCCGACGCTGCTCCATATCGTCATCGGCGCCGATTGCCACGGTTTCGAAATTGTCTTGTGGCCCCACGACATGTTCCACGGCATGGCGGAACTCGGCGGCCAGTTGACCGTGCGTTACAAGCACGAGTCCGATCATTCTATGGTGGCTCCCGTCATCGCCGCTTCACAGGCGCTTTTTATGCTCGCCGGCCATCCCAGGCGGCGGGAGCGCTATCTTGTCGACGCGCGGCGCGTTGACAAGCCCAAAATTGCGTCGGCCATGGCCAATTTGACGCATTGCAGCAAAAAACCGGCGGCGGATCATACGAAAGACGCAATCGCCAGCCGCGCCATTACCGCCGGCAAAGCCGCAGTGACGTTGCGCTGAACGAGGTCGATGCGCGGCACCACACAGCCGGCAATGGTCGCGCTCGACTCTTCCTGGAAACGCTCCACAGCGTTTGCGGCAACCAGCTGGATCGTAAGGTCGATGACCCCAACAGGTTGGAACAAAAGCGGCTTCGGACCAAGTCCGGGCACCTCTGTGAGGCCGGCGATGCTGGCGGGCGCATGGCAGACCAGCCGCCCGAAACGCGCCGCGACAAACAGCTGGTCGTCGCCGATCAGCCGCGCAAACAGCCCGAGCCGGCTGAAATGGTCGATGAGCGCCAGCGCCAGCGTTGTCTTGCCCGAGCCGGACGGCCCGGTGATCAGGACGCCCCGCTCGCCAATCAGGATTGCGGTGGCATGGATGTTCTCGGGTTTCGCGGTGGGATCGGGCATGCGCAGCCGCGATCAGCCTTCGGCCGGCAGCGTAACGACGAAGCGCGCGCCCTTGATGTCGCCGGGCTTGGTGCCGGGGATGTTCTCGGCGGTCAGCGTGCCGCCATGGGCTTCGACGATCTGCCTGGATATCGACAGGCCAAGCCCTGAATTCTGGCCGAACGCCTCGCCGGCCGGGCGGTCGGTGTAGAAGCGCTCGAAGATGCGGTCGATGGCGTCGGCGCGGATTCCGGGGCCGTTGTCGTCGACGGTGACGATGTTGACCTTGCCCGAGCGTGCCAGGGAAATGGCGATGTGACCGTGGTCCTCCGGCACGAAGGAGCGGGCATTCTCGATCAGATTGGTGATGACCTGGCCGATCCTGAGATCATGGCCGGTGACGAAATAGCCTTTGACGCCTTGCGGCAGCTTGGCGGCCTTGAATTCGATCTCGACAGCCTTTTTGTTGCGCGTCGCTTCGCGCGACACGGCGACGAGATCGGTGATCAATTTCTTCAAATCGACCGTGGCGGCATCCTCACGCGCCAGTTCGGCGTCTAGGCGCGAGGCATCGGAAATGTCGGTGATCAGCCGGTCGAGACGCCGGACATCGTGCTGGATGATCTCCATCAGCCTGCCGCGTGAATTGTCGTTCTTGGCCAGCGGCAAGGTCTCCACCGCGCTGCGCAGCGAGGTCAGCGGGTTCTTCAGCTCGTGCGAGACATCGGCGGCGAAGCTTTCGATCGCCTCGATGCGGGCATAGAGCGCATTGGTCATGTCGCGCACCGCGACCGACAAATTGCCGATCTCGTCCTGGCGGTCGGAAAAGTCGGGGATCTCCTCGCGGCTCTTGACGCCGCGCCGCACCCGCACTGCCGCCGCCGATAGGCGGCGCAGCGGATTGGCGATGGTGGATGCGAGCAGCATCGACAGGATGGCGGTGACCAGGGCGGCGATGCCGAACACGCGCAAAATAGCCTTGCGTTCGGCGGCGACGATCTTGTCGATGTCGCCGCCTTCCGTCGACAGCATCAGCACGCCGAGGACGGCACGGAAGCGCTGGATCGGCACCGCCACCGAAACGATCTGCTCGCCCTGTTCGCTCACCCGCACGATCGTCGATGGACTGCCGGTCAGCGCCTTGACCACTTCCGGGAAGGCCGCACCGTTGCCGCCGGGCTGCTCATGGTAGACGGGCAGGTCCTTGTTGCGGAAGAAGTCGAAGACGAATTTCTGCACGCGCTCCAGCATATCCGGCTGCTCGTCCTCGACCGGCGGCAGGTCGTAGCGCAGGATTTGGCCGCGCGAATAGAGATGGCGCGAATCGAGCAGCAGATTGGCGTCGCGGTCATAGATGCGGGCCCGGGTGCGCGTCGGCGAAATCAGCCGCCGCAGCACCGGCGCGACGCGCTCGGGATTGATCGGGAAATCCAGATTGTCGAGCTGGTCGGAGCCCGGCCCCAGGCTTTCGCCGGCCTGCAGTTCAAGCAGTTTTTCTGGATCGATGCTGATCGAATCGGTCTCGACCGTCGCCGACGCGGCAATGGCGCCGGCGATGATCTCGCCCTGCGTCATCAGGCTTTCGACGCGGGCGTCGATCAGCCCGTCGCGGAAGGTGTTGAGATAGAGGATGCCGGTGACCAGCACGGCGAGACCGGCCAGGTTGAGGAACAGGATGCGCCGGGTCAGGCTGGAAAAGATGTGGTGGCCGAGGAAGCGGCGCATCGGCACCGTCAACCTCGACAGGAATGCGGGCAGAATCCGCGACCGCCTGACAGCGCTCGTTCGTCTGCTCCGCTGTACATCCACTGCCATCGAATAGCAGCTCCCGCCTAGTCTTTGGTTTTATGCATGTCGTCGTCCCAAAAACCGCGACCACTTTTGGGCGACATGCATCAACTCAAGCTTCGCGGAACCGGTATCCGACTCCGTAAAGGGTTTCGATCATTTCGAAGTCGTCATCGACGGCCTTGAACTTCTTGCGCAGCCGCTTGATGTGGCTGTCGATGGTGCGGTCGTCGACATAGACCTGCTCATCATAGGCGGAATCCATCAGCGCATCACGGCTTTTTACCACGCCGGGGCGCTGCGCCAACGAGTGCAGGATGAGAAATTCGGTGACCGTCAGCGTCACCGGCTCGCCCTTCCAGGTGCAGGTATGGCGTTCCTGGTCCATGACGAGCTGGCCGCGTTCCAGCGAACGGGCCTGCTGGCTGGGCGCCTTTGCCGCAGCTTCGCGGGCGCTGGCGCGGCGCAGCACGGCGCGCACCCGCTCGACCAGCAGGCGCTGCGAGAACGGTTTGCGGATGAAATCGTCGGCGCCCATCTTGAGGCCGAAAAGCTCATCGATCTCATCGTCCTTCGAGGTCAGGAAGATCACCGGCAGGTCGGACTTCTGCCGCATCCGGCGCAACAGCTCCATGCCGTCCATGCGCGGCATCTTGATGTCGAGGATGGCGAGATTCGGCGGCCGCGCCGCCAGGCCTTCCAGCGCCGACGCACCATCCGTGTAGGTCTCGACGCGATACCCCTCGGACTCGAGGGCGATCGACACCGATGTCAGAATGTTGCGGTCGTCATCGACAAGCGCGATTGTTGCCATTTCAAGCGGCTCCCTCATGAGCTGTCCCTTCTGTCTTAGAGAAGGGGCTTTTGCAGGACAAATTAGGTACAAAATGTGGCACAGGCTCCACCCGCTGTCGCGGACGGCTTGCCGGCGGCCCCATCGGAACCTCTACACGGGTTGGACGAACACTGTGTGCCAATCCTTTGGGCAACCACCGTGATTTTTTGCACATATAAACGATTTAAACAACTTTCAAAATTTTTAAATCGATTAATGATTTGATATCATTCGAGTTTTCTGGTCCTCACCGTCTCAGCCCCTAACGCGGGCTCGCCGGAAACGCGCCGGCAAAGTGCGGCGAATCCAGAAGAAGGGACCCTTGATGTCGGAAGTCGGCAAACGCAATTCTGCTTGCGCGATCGATCGTATCGGCCTGAAAACCACCGGCACGGTGCATTATAATTTTGGTGCGGCCGCCCTTTATGAGGCAGCGATCCGTCGTGGCGAGGCCCGGTTGACCGCCGGCGGCGCGCTGCTTGCCGAGACCGGCCAGCACACTGGCCGCTCGCCCAAGGACAAGTTTGTCGTCCGCGATGGCGCCACCGAGCCCCATGTCTGGTGGGACAACAACAAGGCGATTTCGGCGGGCCAGTTCGAAATGCTGCTCGCCGATTTCCTTGTCCACGCCGCGAATAGCGATCTCTATGTGCAGGACCTCGTCGGCGGCGCCGATGCCGAGCTGAAGCTGCCGACGCGGGTCATCACCGAATTCGCCTGGCACTCGCTGTTCATCCGCAATCTTTTGATCCGCCCGCAGGCCGCCGAGCTTGAGGATTTCGTGCCGGAGATGACGATCATCGACCTGCCGTCCTTCCGCGCCGATCCGGCCCGCCACGGCAGCCGCACCGAAACGGTGATTGCGGTCGATCTCACCCGCAAGATCGTGCTCATCGGCGGCACTTCCTATGCCGGCGAGATGAAGAAATCGGTGTTCACCATGCTCAACTATCTGCTGCCGGAAAAGGGCGTCATGCCGATGCACTGCTCGGCCAATGAGGGCCCGGCCGGCGACGCGGCGATCTTCTTCGGGCTTTCCGGGACGGGCAAGACGACGCTGTCGGCCGATCCGTCACGTACGCTCATCGGCGACGACGAGCACGGCTGGGGACCGCACGGCATCTTCAACTTCGAAGGCGGCTGCTACGCCAAGACGATCCGGCTGTCGGCCGAGGCCGAGCCGGAGATTTTCGCCACCACGCAGCGCTTCGGCACGGTGCTGGAAAATGTCGTGCTCGACGCCGACCGCGTGCCGGACTTCAACGACGGCCGGCTCACCGAAAACACGCGCTGCGCCTATCCGCTGGATTTCATCCCCAATGCCTCGAAGAGCGGACGGGCCAGCCACCCGAAAAACATCATCATGCTGACCGCCGATGCCTTCGGCATCATGCCGCCGATCGCACGGCTGACCCCGGCGCAGGCGATGTATCACTTCCTCTCCGGCTACACCGCCAAGGTGGCCGGCACCGAGAAGGGCGTTACCGAGCCGGAAGCGACCTTCTCGACCTGCTTCGGCGCCCCGTTCATGCCGCGCCACCCCAAGGAATACGGCAATCTGCTGCGCGAGCTGATCGCCCGCCACGGCGCCGATTGCTGGCTGGTCAACACCGGCTGGACCGGCGGCGCCTACGGCACCGGCAAGCGCATGCCGATCAAGGCGACGCGCGCCTTGCTGGCCGCAGCGCTTGACGGTTCGCTGAAGGCGTCCGGTTTCCGCACTGACGCCAATTTCGGCTTCGAGGTGCCGGTTGCGGTGCCTGGCGTCGAGAGCGCCATTCTCGACCCGCGTTCGACCTGGGCCGACAAGGCAGCCTATGACCGGCAGGCAGCGCGATTGGTCGGCATGTTCGCCGTCAACTTCGAGAAATTCGAGAGCCATGTCGATGCCGTCGTGCTCGGCGCAGCACCCCGCCTGCAGGAAGCTGCGGAATAGTCCAGGCATCTTCACCGAAGCATCCTTGAAAGGCGCGGTCTCGATCGGGCCTTTTCTTTTTTGGTCCGCCGCGCCATGACTGCGGCATGCCTATCGACGACATCATCATATCAGACGAAGCCGTAATCCATCCGGGCGACCTGCACGAGGATTTCATCCGCTCGTCGGGTCCCGGCGGCCAGAACGTCAACAAGGTGGCGACCGCCGTCCAATTGCGCTTCGACGCCGCCAATGCAGCTGGCCTGTCCGAACGCGTGCGCGCGCGCACGATCAAGCTCGCCGGCCAGCGCGCCACCAAGGACGGCGTCATCGTCATCGAGGCCGGCCGCTTCCGCACCCAGGAGCAGAACCGGGCCGATGCCCGGGCAAGGCTGACGGCGCTGGTCGCCAAGGCCGCGGAACCGCCGCCGCCGCCGCGCAAGAAGACCAGGCCGTCGAAAGGCTCGGTGGAGCGGCGGCTGCAAAGCAAGGCAGGGCGCGGCACGATCAAAAAGCTGCGCGGCCGGGTAGAGAACGACTAAGGACCGCGCCGACTGCGCATAAAGCGGCCTCCCCTGCCGCAGCCGCAAGGTTTCGCCATTGCCACAGAAAGGGAGGCCGACAACGGTGGCTTCGGGTCGCCGTTTCTGATTGGCGGTGGCATGGTTTCAGTATCAACCGGAGGCGAAGTCATGCTCGTTCTGCCCAAAGGCGTCCGCCACTTGCCTGGTTATCTGTCCCGCGCGGCGCAGGAAGCGCTGGTCGAAGAGGTGAGGACAATTGTACAGCGGGCGCCGCTGTACGTGCCGGCGATGCCGCGGACCGGCAAGGAGATGAGCGTGCGCATGACCAATTGCGGCACGCTCGGCTGGGTCACCGACAAGGAGCTGGGCTATCGCTACCAGCCAACGCACCCACTCACCGGAGAGCCATGGCCGCCGATCCCGGACGCGCTGCTGCAATTGTGGCGGGAGGTCGCCGCCTATCCGAATCCGCCGGAGGCCTGCCTGGTCAATTTCTATACGCAGGACGCCAAAATGGGTCTGCACCAGGATCGCGACGAAGCCGATTTCTCGGCCCCAGTGGTCTCGGTGTCACTTGGCGACGATTGCCTGTTCCGGGTCGGCCAAGTGACGGGCAGGGGGGCCACACGCGACGGCGGTACCAAATCGTTCCGCCTGAAAAGCGGCGACGTCGTCGTGCTCGGCGGCGAAGGCCGGCTCTGCTTCCACGGCGTCGACCGCATCTATCCGTCGACCTCGGCGCTGCTGAAAAAAGGCGGCCGGATCAATCTGACGCTGCGGCGGGTGACGGAGCCCGGCTAAAGTCGTCGCGAACAAGGACCCTCAACGTATCGTCCTCCGCGATCTGGCGATAGTGTTGCATGAAGCGGACGAAATCCTGCCGGCCGGAAAGCTCGGTCAGCCACAAGATGTCCTCCTTCTGCACAATGACCAGCGATGGCTGGTTGGTTTCGAGTTGGGCAACCTTGTCATCGATGTAGCGATCGGTGATCCGCTTGTAGTGTTCGGCCCCCGCCTCGTTGCCGCTTTGCGCCTCGACCTTCGCGAAATAGGTAGCAAATCCCCCGAGCCAATCGCTGCAGTACGTCGAGATCCAGCTCCCGCCGACCATTCGCGTCAGCGGATGGCCCGCCGCAATGTCCGAACCTATGAGCGCGACCTTCGGATGGTCTACCGCGGCATTTATCGTCGCGACGAAATCGGCGCTGGGCTTCTGGCTGGGCCAGAAGGGGACAGCATTGGCCAAAATGGTGGCGGCAAGCAAAAGCATCCGCGCCAGCCCCATGCCCGATAGCGATTGCCTCGCCGGGTCAATCTGGATGGCTCTGAGTAGCAACGCCGCCGCTATCAGGCTGATCGCCGGGAATGCATGATAGGGCCAGCCCTTGGCCTGGTAGACGAGAGGCACGGTGGCGGCCAATGACGCCAGGACGAACACCACGATCATCGGCGACAGGGCGAGGCCCGGCCGAAGCGAGCGCAACATGTAGAGAGCGATGAGATAGGCTGGTGCATACTTGACCAACAGCGCTTGCACCACCCGCAGCCGCATATAAGTGTCGGTCAGCACCGGATAGATGGTGTTGAGGAACTCTGGATAAAAGTACAGCACGGCGACGAGATAGGCGACGCAGACCAAGCCGATTACCCAGTATTCGATGCGGAAGAGCGACCAGATCGACCGGCGCTGAAAGGCCACGTACAGCGCCGGAACCAGCACCATCAGCGCATAATAGGGTTTCACCAGCACCAGGACGCTGCCACAAAGGCCGGCCAATGCCGCTATCGACAAGCTCGGGGTGCGCCCTTCCGTCGGCGCGGCGCGCCAAGCCATCAACACCAGTAACGGCAGAAACAGGGCGATGCCCAGATGTTCCCGCTCGCTGAAAGCGTTGCCCGGAAGAATGATCAGCAGTGCCAGAAACAGCGGCAGCATCGAGAACAGCACATGGTTCTCGGCAAAGCCGGCCAATCTAGCGATCCGCGCGGCAATGCCGAGACCCAGCAGGCAGATCGTATAGGCATAGAGATGAATGACGACTTCCGGCGAAATGCCGAGAGCGTGCGCCAAGGCCACGGCCGGCATGAACATCCACGGCGTGAACGGCGGATTGACCTCGAAGAGATCCACATAGAGCCGTGAGCCGGCAAGCACCTTCTCGGACATGGTGATTGCCCAACTGGTGTCGGGTATGACGCCCCAGCGCATCTGCCAGGGCACGGCCGCCACCAGCACGAGCAGGCAGATGACCCTGGTCGGTGGCAGCGTTCGCGAGCTGCCCTGGGCCGAAGTCAGGGCGGATCTCTCGATGAGCGAAGTGCGGGTCTCCGTACTCATCGGGCCGCCACGAAGACGAATTTGCGCAGGATAATGAAGTTCAGGACCGGAACCAGGATGGAAGCGATTGCCACTGGCACCAATGGCGGCAGTCCAGCTACGTCGGTAAGGATCATAGCCAGCCCGACCGAGAGCAGAAACCCGATCGCCGTGGCGCAGGCGAAGCGGACGATCTCGAAGCCAATCGAGCCGTCCGACATGAACGTCACGAAGCGATGCCCGCAATAGGAGAACACCGCGCCGGCGCCATAGCCAGCGACCGAGGCGATTGTCGCAGGCCTGCCAAAGCCATGCAGAGCCGAAAGGGCCAAGGTCAGCACGGCGTAGATCAGGGTCGATACGCCGCCGATTGCAGCAAACCGCAGGATTCGCGCCGGCTCCGAACGGCCCATGGCCCATGACCAGAACCGGTAGCCGGGCAAAGGATCGTTGACCGCCTGGCGCACAGTCAACCGAACCGGCGTTCGTGCGTCGCGGGCGGCGTCTTTTTCGACGTCTGGGAATTGCTGATGGCGGCGATCGCTTCCTCGAAGCCGGTCAGCCGGTCGACGACGTAAAGCGGCCGCCGTTTCACCTCGGCATGAATGCCGCCAACATAAAGGCCGATGACGCCGGTCATCAGCAGATTGATGCCCGACAGGAAGGAAATGATCACCACCGTCGATGTCCAGCCATGGACGACGCCGCTGACAAAAAGCCAGGAAAACACCGCGTAGAGCCCAAGCAGGGCGGCGAGACCGGAAATGGCCAGACCCGCCCATAGCGCCAGCCGCAGCGGCTTGTCGGAAAAGCTGATGATACCGTGCACGGCCAGCCGGACCATCTTCCAGAACGGATATTTGGTTTCGCCTGCTGCCCGCGTCGGCCTCTCGAACGGCACGGCGGTCTGCTTGAAACCCATCCAGCCGAACATGCCGCGCACGAAGCGGTCACGCTCGGGCATGCGTTTGAAAGTCTCGAGCGCCTTGCGGCCGACGAGGCGGAAATCGCCGACATCGCGCGGAATGCTGACGGAGGTCATCTGCTCGAGCGCGCGATAGAACAGATTGGCGCTGACCCGCTTGAACCAGGTTTCGCCCTCGCGCCGGATGCGCTGCGCATAGACGATCTCGTAGCCTTCTTTCCACTTGGCGACGAGATCGAGCACCACCTCCGGCGGGTCCTGCAGGTCGGCATCCATGACGATGACGGCGTCCCCGGCGGCAGCATCCATGCCGGCCGTGATGGCGATCTGGTGGCCGAAATTGCGCGACAGCTCAATCAGCCGGAAGCGATCGTCCTCGGCAACCATGCCGCGCAGGAAGATGAGGCTGGTGTCGCGGCTGCCATCGTCGATGAAAATCGCTTCGGCACGGCCGTCCAGCGCGTCCAGCAGCATGCGGATCCGCCGCACCAGCAGCGGTAGCACCGCTTCCTCGTTAAAGATCGGAATGACCAGGGAATAGACCGGGGCTTGGCGGCCCCCGGCATCGCTCGCATTGATCACCGCTTGCTCCCGACCCGCTGGAATTGCAGCAAAAACTAGCCGGGATTGCCTAAGGCGCCGTTAACCCAGTCGTCACAGTTTCCTGAGCGCCACTTCCTCGACCAAATGATTGGCGCCCTTGCGCAGGATGAGGTCGGCGCGCGCCCGTGTCGGCACGATGTTCTCGCGCAGGTTTTTCAGGTTGATGTTGGCCCACAAGCCTTCCGCAATGGCGCGCGCGGCGTCTTCCGAAAGCTGCGAATAGCGGTGGAAGAAGGAGTCCGGATTGCGGAAGGCCGTCTCGCGCAGCCGCATGAAGCGGGCGATGTACCATTGGTGGATCAGCTTTTCGTCGGCGTCGATATAAATGGCGAAATCGAAGAAATCCGACAGGAACGGCACGATCTTGCCGTCCTTCGGCAATTTGCCGGGCTGCAGAACGTTGATGCCTTCGAAGATCAGAATGTCGGGCCGGTCGATGGTGACGAACTCGCCGGGAATGACGTCATAGGTCAAATGCGAATAGACGGGCGCGCGGACATTGCGCTGCGCCGACTTGATGCCCGAGAGGAAACGCAGCAGCGCACCGACATCGTAGCTGTCGGGAAAGCCCTTGCGCTCCATCAGATTGTCGCGTCGCAACACCTTGTTGGGCAACAGGAACCCGTCGGTAGTGATGAGATCGACCTTGGGGCTCGACGGCCAGCGCGCCAGAAGCTCCTTCAGCACGCGCGCCGTGGTCGATTTGCCGACCGCAACCGAACCGGCAATGCCGATGATGAACGGTGTCTTGACCACATCCAGCGCGTTGAAGAAGGCCTGGCGCTGGCGAAACAGCAACTGGCTGGCCTCGACATGCGCCGAAAGCAGCCGCGAGAGCGACAGATAGATGCGCTTGACTTCTTCCAGGTCGACCGGATCGTTCAGTGAGCGCAGACGGTTGATCTCGTCTTCGCCCAGCGTCATCGGCGTGTCGGCGCGGAAGTTCGACCATTGCTCGGCCGAGAAGAAACGATAGGGGGAATATTTCTCGGTCGGAGCGAGCTGGTCCATCGAGTTTCCTGCCCTCTAGAGCATGAGGCCGAAAAGTGTGAAGCGGTTTTCGGGCGACAACATGCTCCCTCTATCAATTTAGAGACGGATTCAGATTTAAGGCCTCGGCCCGAAATCATCCGGCTCTCGCGGTCAGCCTTTCGGCCGGGATGCCTTTTCAGTGACGCCCGAACGGCCGGTACGGCCCTCAAGCTCCTTCAGCACCTCGCCCAGCGAAACGCCGGCCATGCCAAGCACGACGAGCCAATGATATATGAGATCGGCACTTTCGGAAACGAGGGCATTTTTGTCGCCTTTGACGGCGGCAATCACCGTCTCGACTGCCTCTTCACCAAGCTTCTGCGCCGCCTTGTCGATGCCTTTGGCGAACAGTTTTGCCGTCCACGAGTCCGGGTCGCCGGAACGGGCGCGTTCGCCAATGATCGTTTCCAGATCGGACAGCGAAAATTCAGCCATGGCGCAACCTACAGCCTTTGTGGAGTGGATTGAACCGGGTAGTCCAGCCGCATCGGCAGCCCGGCCTCGGCCATATGCGCCTTGGCTTCCGCAATCGTGTAAGTGCCGAAATGGAAGATCGAGGCCGCGAGCACGGCGCCGGCGTGGCCGTCGCGAATGCCCTCGACCAGATGGTCGAGCGTGCCGACGCCGCCCGACGCGATGACCGGCGCGCGCACCGCATCCGCTATCGCGCGGGTCAGCGCAATGTCGTAACCGGCCTTGGTGCCGTCACGGTCCATCGAGGTCAAAAGAATCTCGCCGGCGCCGCGATCGACCATTTTTCGCGCAAACTCGACCGCATCGATGCCGGTCTTTTCACGGCCGCCATGGGTGAAGATCTCCCAGCGGTCGGCTTCATTGGGTGCCGACACCTTCTTGGCGTCGATGGCGACGACAATGCACTGGTTGCCGAACTTGTCGGCGGCTTCCGCGACGAAATCGGGGTTCTTCACCGCCGCAGTGTTGATCGACACCTTGTCGGCGCCGGCCAGCAACAGTTTGCGAATATCGGCCACCTGGCGCACGCCGCCGCCGACGGTCAGCGGCATGAAGCACTGTTCGGCGGTGCGGGCGACGACGTCGAAGATGGTTTCACGGTTGTCGGACGACGCGGTGATATCGAGAAAGCAAAGCTCGTCAGCGCCGGCCGCGTCATAGGCTTTGGCCGCCTCGACCGGATCACCGGCATCGATGAGGTCGACGAAATTGACGCCCTTGACGACGCGGCCGTTCTTGACGTCGAGGCAAGGGATGACTCGGGCCTTCAGCATCAGCCCTTCTCCATCGTCGCCAGCAACTCGCTGAGCAGTTCGCCGACCAGCGGCGGAACCTCGGCCTGCGCATCGAACGCCGGATCGTAGGCGGAAATGGTGATGCCGGAAATCGGCAGCAGGCCGGCCATGCCGCAGACAGCCTGACGCAGCTGTTTCGGCTCCGGGCCGCCGGGCGTGGTGTAGCGGTTGACCTGCAGCGCCCCGGGGTCGTGCACGTCGAGATCGAGATGCAGGTGCACCCGCTTCGCATCCGGCGCCTTCAGCCTGCCGCTCGCCGTCGCCCAGTCCGGGCATTCGGTGCGGATGACCGGCAACGTCTTCAACAGCTCTGTTTCGGCCGGATCGAGATCGCGCGCGTTGACCAGCACGCAGCGCGCCGGATCGATCGGCTTGAAGCCGGGGATGGCCGAGGCCATCGGCTTCCAGCACAGGCCGAGAACCGTGGCCAGCGCCATGCCGTCGAGAAAGCCGAAGATGGACGTCTCCGGCGTGTTGAGATCGCCATGCTGGTCGGCCCAGATGATCGCATCGGCATCCTCGCCGGCAACCGCACCGGCCGATGTCAGACAATTGCCGGCCAGCACGATGGGAAGCCGGCCGCGGTCTATGGCGATGCGGACCTCGCCGGAGACGGCGCCGCACACGGCAAAGCCGGTGGCGATCTCGCGCTGCTGTTCGTCGCCAACCCTGCCGATATCGGTGACGACGACGTCATGCCCGGAGAGCGTCAGCGCGTCGACCAGCCCGCCGGCGACGAGTGCATCCGGGCCTCGGCCCATGCCGCCGTGATAGTGGCCGCTGTCATAGGAGGCCAGGATGATGGAAATTTTCACGGCCGGGTCTCCATCGCCTTGCCCTGCAGCACCGCAAGCGCCTCGGCCGGGTCGATGCGCCCGTCATAGAGCGCGCGGCCGGAGATGGCGCCTTCCAGTTTCTTCGCATCGGGCATGGTCATGCGCACGATGTCGGCGATCGAAGCCAGCCCGCCCGAGGCGATGACCGGGATCGAGACCGCGTCGGCGAGATCGATCGTGGCATCCCAGTTGATGCCGGTCAGAACGCCGTCGCGGTCGATATCGGTGTAGATGATGGCGGCAACGCCGGCGCCCTCGAATTTCCGCGCCAGTTCGATGACGCCGAGGCTGGAGGCCTCGGCCCAGCCTTCGACCGCCACCTTGCCGCCCTTGGCATCGATGCCCACGGCGATCTTTCCAGGAAATTCCTTGCAGGCTTCCCGGACCAGGTCGGGATCGCGCACCGCCACCGTGCCGAGGATGACGCGGGCCAGCCCGCGGTCGAGCCAGTCCTCGATCTGCGCCAGCGTGCGGATGCCGCCGCCGAGCTGCACCGGGTTTTTCGTCGCCTTGAGGATGGCGCCGACCGCCGCGCTGTTGACGCTCTGGCCCTTGAAGGCGCCGTTGAGGTCGACGACATGCAGCCATTCAAACCCTTGCTCTTCGAAGGCCTTGGCCTGGGCCGCAGGGTCGTCATTGTAGATGGTCGCGGTCGCCATATCGCCGTGCTTCAGCCGCACGCACTTGCCGTCCTTGAGGTCGATGGCCGGAAACAGGATCACCGTTCAGACCCCTTCCACAATGGCGAAATGCGAGGTCGAATAAGCGCGCCGGAATTTCAGCGCTGCCTGGTATTCGGGGGAATGGAAGCAAGCCAGCGCGATCTCGTAGCTTTCGAACTCGACGATCACATGGCGATTGCCGGATGGCCCTTCCGGGCATGACGACTGACCGCCTCGCGTCAGGAATTTCGCGCCGTATTTGTCGAACGCCGCTTTGTTGGCGGCGATGTATTTCGGATAGTTTTCCGGATCGGTCACATCGACCATCGCCATCCAGTAACCCTTCTTGCTCATCTCAAGGCCTCCAGCGCAGGAAGTTGGTGATCAGTGCCAGGCCGAGCGCCTGGCTCTTTTCCGGATGGAATTGCGTGCCGGCAAGGTTGCCGCGCGCGACCGCCGCCGTTACCGGGCCGCCATAATCGGCGACGGCCAGCACCTCGTCCGGCTTTGTCGCGTCGAGATGATAGGAATGAACGAAATAGGCGTGCAGACCCTTGGGTCCGGTTGCAATGCCGGAAAACAGCGGGTGCTTGCGCTCCAGATCGATGGTGTTCCAGCCGATTTGCGGGATCTTCAGTGCCGGATCGGCGGGCGTGATCTCCGTGACGTCGCCGGCAATCCAGCCGAAGCCCTTGGTCACGGTCTTTTCCAGGCCGCGCTCCGACATCAGCTGCATGCCGACGCAGATGCCGAGGAACGGCCGCGCCTTGGCGATCGCTACCTCTTCCACCGCTTCCCACATGCCGGCGACGCCGCGCAGGCCCGCCGCACAATCGGCATAGGCGCCGACGCCGGGCAAAACGATGCGGTCGGCGCTGCGCACACGCTCGGCATCGGCGGTCAGCTCGATGGCAGCGGCAATGCCGGCTTCATGCGCGGCGCGCTCGAAGGCCTTGGTGGCCGAGCGCAGATTGCCCGACCCGTAATCGATGATGGCAACCCGCATCTCAGGCTTTTCCCGGCGTATGGCTCAGGCCCAGCGTCAGCCCGGTCTGCGTCGGCCGGGCCAGGCTGGCGTCCGGCACGATGCGCGGCAGCGGCGCCGGCTCGTCGGCAAGCGCCTCGGCGTCCAGTGTCTGGCGGATGTCGGCATCGTCAGGATTGTCGGCTTCGACGACGCCCCATGCATGCCAGCCGCGGCGGCGAAGGGCTGCGAGCCGCAACCCTTGGCCTTCCAGCCCGATATAGAGCAAGACCAGTAAAGACAATGCGGAGCCGGCCCAGTCCAGTCCCAGCCATTGGCCGAGCACCGAGATAAACCCCATGGCGACGAAGGCGAGCGCGGCCTCGATCCAAAGCCGGTGCCAGGCGAGCCACAGCGGCGCCACCAGGAAAGCCAGCCAGGAAAAACCGTCGCGGACAAAAATGGGTGCGTCGGCCGCCTCGGTGCGGCCTGGCGGTTCCATCACGACATAGATGGCCATCAGCCTACCCTTTCAGAGATCCCTTGGTGGAGGGAACCGCTTCCGGCTGGCGCGGGTCGCGCTCCAGTGCGAAACGCAGCGCGCGCGCCACCGCCTTGAAGCAGGTCTCGGCAATATGGTGATTGTTGGCGCCGTAATGGTTGGTGACATGCAGCGTGATGCCGGCATTCTGCGCCAGCGCCTGGAAGAATTCACGCACCAGTTCGGTGTCGAACGTGCCGATCTTGGGCGACGAGAAGGCGACATTCCAGACCAGGAACGGACGGCCCGACACGTCGATCGCGGCCCGCGTCAGCGTCTCGTCCATGGCAAGGTCGACAGAGGCATAGCGCATAATGCCGCGCCGCTCGCCCAGCGCCTTGGCCAGCGCCTGGCCGATCGCAATGCCGGTGTCCTCGACCGTGTGGTGGTCGTCAATGTGCAGGTCGCCCTTCGCCTTCACCGTCATGTCGATCAGCGAGTGGCGCGACAGCTGGTCCAGCATATGGTCGAAGAAGCCGACGCCGCTCGACATGTCGGATTTTCCGGTGCCGTCGACATGGACCCAGACACTGATCTCGGTTTCCTTGGTCTTGCGGCTGACTTCGGCGGAACGGGACGCCATGACCTTGTCCTTGGCTGAGGGGTTCGAAACTCAAGACGGGGTTCCAAGCTGTCATTTGCTTGAAAACGAAAGCCTTCTAGCAGCATGATCCGGCGATTGCCAGTTGCGATGCGGACAGCCACCGGCCATGGCGGACGCCGTTTGCAATCACCCGCCCCATGCATACATATGGCCGATCGAAATCACTCGTACCGCGCGCCAATCGCCTTATCGGGATCGCGCGAATCGGAGCTAAAAATGTCGAATGAACTGAGCATGCACGCCACGACCATCGTGACGGTGCGCAAGGGCAACAAGGTGGTGATCGCCGGCGACGGCCAGGTCAGCCTTGGCCAGACCATCATGAAAGGCAACGCCAAAAAGGTGCGCCGCATCGGCAAGGGCGGCAATGTCATTGCCGGTTTCGCCGGCGCCACGGCGGATGCTTTCACCCTTCTGGAGCGGCTCGAAGCCAAGCTCGAACAATATCCCGACCAGTTGACGCGCGCCTGCGTCGAGCTCGCCAAGGACTGGCGCACCGACCGTTATCTGCGCCGGCTGGAAGCGATGATGCTGGTGGCCGACAAGTCGGTTTCGCTGGCGCTCACCGGCACCGGCGACGTGCTGGAGCCCGAATTCGGCGTCATGGCCATCGGTTCCGGCGGCAACTATGCGCTGGCCGCTGCCCGCGCGCTGATGGACAGCGACAAGGATGCCGAGGAGATCGCCCGCAAGGCGATGCAGATCGCCTCCGACATTTGCGTCTACACCAACAACAACTTTGTTGTCGAAACGCTCGATGCCGGCTAACCCGCCGGTGCTCTATGATTTTCGACCGGTTACCGAAAAAGACCTGCCGATGATCGCCGGCTGGCTGGCCGAGCCGCATGTCGCCGAATGGTGGGACGATCCGGAGACGGAAATCGCCGAAATCCGGGAGCACATTGACTCAATTTCTGTAGAGCCGCTGATCGTCGAGCTCGACGGCAGGCCGATCGCCTATCTGCAGAGCTACGATCCGCATCTGGAAGATGGCCATCCCTATGCCGACCAGCCGTTCGGCACGCTCGGCATCGACCTGTCGATCGGCGTGCCGGACCTGGTTGGCAAAGGTCATGGCTCGGCGATCGTCAGGCAATTCGTCGAGCAACTGTTCGATGAAGGCGCGCCGCGCATCATCATCGATCCGCATCCCGACAATGGCCGCGCCATCCGCGCCTATGAAAAAGCGGGCTTCAGGGCTATCGATCGCAGGCACTCTAGATATGGGGACGTCGTGCTGATGGCTGCCGATGCCGAAGACGGCGACGCGGAAGAAGGGGAATGAGTTGATGGCGACACCGGGAACTGCCAAAAATTACTCGGCCTACGAAGACAGCTGGCGGATGGGGCTTCTGCTCGCGCTCGCTCTGCTCATCTTCCAGGCCGGCGCCCTTTACGGCATGGGCCGCACGCCGATCTGCACCTGCGGGTACGTCAAACTCTGGCACGGTGTGGTGAACAGTTCGGAGAATTCCCAGCATATTTCCGACTGGTACACGTTCTCGCACATCATCCACGGCTTCCTGTTCTACGCCTTGGCCTGGTTCCTGTTCCCGCGCTCGCCAATCGGTCTGCGCCTGGCTTTCGCCGTCGTCATCGAGGGCGGCTGGGAACTCCTGGAAAACAGCCCGTTCATCATCGAGCGCTACCGCGCCGGCACCATCTCGCTGGATTACTATGGCGATAGCATCATCAATTCGGTATCCGACACACTGGCCATGATGCTGGGATTTGTGATGGCGCGAAAGCTACCTATATGGAGCATCGTCGGCCTCGCCCTCATCTTCGAACTGGGTGTCGGCTACCTCATCCGGGACAATCTGACGCTCAACGTGATCATGCTGCTGCATCCGTTCGAGTCCATCAAGCAGTGGCAAAGTGGAATCTAGTGATATGACCACCTTCTCTCCCCGTGAAATCGTTTCGGAACTCGACCGCTTCATCATCGGCCAGAAGGACGCCAAGCGCGCCGTGGCCATTGCCTTGCGCAACCGCTGGCGCCGCCAGCAGTTGGAAGGCCAGATGCGCGAAGAGGTGATGCCGAAGAACATCCTGATGATCGGCCCGACCGGCGTCGGCAAGACCGAGATCTCGCGCCGCCTGGCGCGGCTCGCCGGTGCGCCTTTCGTCAAGGTCGAGGCCACCAAGTTCACCGAAGTCGGCTATGTCGGCCGCGATGTCGAGCAGATCATCCGCGACCTGGTCGAGATCGCCATCGGCCTGGTGCGCGAGAAGATGCGCGAGGACGTGAAGGCGCGCGCGCACCTCAATGCCGAGGAGCGCGTCCTTGAAGCCCTGGTCGGCAAGACGGCGAGCCCGGCGACCCGCGATTCCTTCCGCAAGAAGCTGCGCGACGGCGAGCTCGACGACAAGGAGATCGAGATCGAGGTTGCCGACACCGGCACCGGCGGCATGCCCGGCTTCGAGATCCCCGGCATGCCGGGCGCCAATATCGGCGTGCTCAACATCAACGACATGCTGTCGAAGGCGATGGGTGGCAAGAAGACCAAGGCGCGCAAGACGACGGTCAAGGAATCCTACGCGCTGCTGGTCAACGACGAGTCCGACAAGCTGCTCGACCAGGACGAGGTGGTGCGCCGGGCGCTCGACGCGACCGAAAATGACGGCATCGTCTTCCTCGACGAGATCGACAAGATCGCCTCGCGCGAAGGCGGCATGGGCGCCGGCGTCTCGCGCGAAGGCGTGCAGCGCGACCTGCTGCCGCTGATCGAAGGCACGACGGTTGCGACCAAATACGGACCGTTGAAGACCGACCACATACTGTTCATCGCCTCGGGCGCATTCCATGTCTCCAAGCCCTCCGACCTGTTGCCGGAATTGCAGGGCCGCCTGCCGATCCGTGTCGAGTTGCGGGCGCTGGAGAAGGATGATTTCATTCGCATCCTCACCGAGACCGAGGCAAGCCTGATCAAGCAGTATATCGCACTGATGAAGACCGAAGGCGTCGATCTCACCTTCACCGACGACGCCATCGATTCGCTGGCCGGCATTGCCGTCGACCTCAACGCCAGCGTCGAAAACATCGGAGCGAGACGCCTGCAGACGGTGATGGAGCGCGTGCTGGACGAGATCTCCTACGACGCGCCCGACCGCAACGGCACCAGCGTCGCCATCGATGCCGCCTATGTGGAAAAGCATGTCGGCGACCTCTCGCGAAACACAGATTTGTCGCGATTCATCCTTTAAACGAGGGCGCCGGTTCATCCGGCGCCGGTATTAGAGCGCCGCGCGTCCTTTGGACACGCAAAGGTCGCTCTAGCAGTATTGAATCGATGCATCGGACTTTCCAAAAATCGGTTTCGATCTTTGGGCCGATGCTTAGGCAACAATCCGGCTAACAGGTTGATGTGTGGCCGGATGGTATCATCGGACCACCTTTCGTCTTGCCGGCTGCAGGGGCGCTCTCGACTCGACCGGGAGCACTCCCTAGTTTGCGCGCAATTCTCTAGACGCAATTCCGGACGGAAAGCCGTTTCACACTTTCCTGGAATTGCTTGGGCGGCGGCGCATGAAAAAACTGATCCTTGTCATTCTCGGCTTGACGCTGGCGGCGACGCTGTTCGCGGCTGACGCGGCGACATTGGTGCCGGCGGGGAACCGCAATGTCGTGCAGCCCGACATACCGGGCGCCTCCAGCCGCCGCACCCAGGCGACCAACACCACCTTCCAGGCCAAATACCGCAAGGTCTACGCCTTGCTTCAGAACGACGCCGAACTGCGCGCCAAGATCAGGAAGGCCGCCGCTGCCTACGGCATCAATCCTTTGCACATCGTCGGCGCCATCGTCGGCGAGCACACTTACAATGTCGACGCCTACGACCGGCTGCAGACCTACTATGTCAAGGCGATTTCCTACCTCTCCAGCAAGCTGTCCTTCGCCTATGACGGAGAGGACATCACCGATTTCGTGCAGCGGCCGGAATTCAAAAAGTGCACGATGTCGGACAGCTACGACCTGTGGGAATGCCGCGAGCAGGTGTGGAACCGCTCCTTCCGCGGCAAGACCGTCGGCGGCACAAGCTTTCCCAACGACCGCTTCGGCGCCACCTTCTTCCAGCCCTACTATGCCGGCCAGACCTTTGGCCTCGGCCAGCTCAACCCGCTGACCGCGCTGCAGATGAGCGATCTCGTGCACAAGGTGTCAGGGCTGCCCGAGCTCGATGTCGCCGATCCCAATGGGGTCTACAAGACCATCATGGATCCGGATCTGACATTGCCCTACGTGGCAGCGACAATCAGGAAGTCGATCGACGCCTACAAAAACATTGCCGGCTTCGACATCTCAGGCAATCCGGGGCTGACCGCCACGCTCTACAATGTCGGCAATCCCGAGCAGCGCGCCTATGCGCTGAAGGTTGAAAACGACAGACGTCGCGCAGCGGGTGAGGCGGTCAAACTGCCCGAGGAGAATTATTACGGCTGGCTGGTCAACGACAAGCTGGACGAGCTGAAGGCGCTGTTTTAGCGGGCTTAGCTCAGCCGTCTACCTCCCCCTTTGTGGGGAGGTCGGACCGCAGGTCCGGGTGGGGGCCGGTGCCGCACCCCCCCCCCCCCCGCGCGGGGGCGGGGGTTGTTAGGGGGGGCCGCCGCCCGCCGCCCCCCCCGCGGTGGGGGGGGGGGGCGCCCCGCCGCGCGGGGGGGCGCCCGGTGCCGCACCCCCACCCCGCTGCTTCGCAGCGACCCTCCCCACAA
>NZ_JAMYMJ010000006.1:0-184965 GCF_040318435.1 Mesorhizobium sp. M1143
TCGTTGGAAGCGGCCAGGCCGCTGTCCGACAGGTTGATGGTCAGGGTCGTCGTCGACAGGTCGCCGTCGCCATCCATGATGGTGTAGACGAAGGTCTCCGTCGCGCCTGCCGGCGGGACCACGTTGGGCAGGCCGTCATAGCTGTAGGTGCCGTTGGCCTGCAGCGTCAGCGTGCCGAAGCTGCCGTTGATCGCCGTGTTGATACCCGTCGTCACCGCCGTCGTGGTGTCGCCGCCCGCAACGCGAACGCCGACAACGCCGCCGGCCGCCGCACCGTCGGCGCCGAACACGTCGTCCGTGGCATCCGTCAGCACGTTGCCGGTCACGATGGCGCCCTCGACACCGCTGTTGGTGTTTGAGTTCGCCGACGGCACGTCGTCGATGACGTCGATGGTGATGGTGTTGGTGATCGTGTTGCCGTTGGCGTCGGTGGCCTGGTAGGTGAAGGTCTCGACGTTGTTGACGGTGTTGGCGCCGTTGTTGGCGTCGAGGCCGTCGACCGGCGAGGTCAGCGTGTAGCTGTAGGTGCCGTTGGCATTGAAGGTCAGCGTGCCGTGCACGCCGGTGGCGCTGCTCAGCAGTGCGTAGGTGTAGGGTCCGGTGCCGCCCGACACATTGTCGACGACGGTGCCGGCAATGGTCTCAGCGGTGCTCGACGGGTTGCTGCCGATCGGCAGCGCCGCCTCGTTGACCGTCAGGTCGTCGTTGGAAGCGGCCAGGCCGCTGTCCGACAGGTTGATGGTCAGGGTCGTCGTCGACAGGTCGCCGTCGCCATCCATGATGGTGTAGACGAAGGTGTCCGTTGTGTTCGACGTGATGGCGTTGGCCGTCGACTGGTAAGTATAGCTGCCATCCGCCTCTAGCGTGAGCGTGCCGTGCAGACCAGCTATGCTGGTACCAACACCCGTCATCACTGCTGTCGTGGTATCGCCGCCGGCAGCGCGCGCACCCACAACGCCACCACCGGCTGAGAAGTCGTCCGCGCCGGCAACGTCGTTGGCCAGCACGCCGGCCACTGCCGACACCGTCAGCAAACCACCCTCGATGATCCCATTTGTATCGGCAACCGCTGTTGGCACGTCGTCGACGATGTTGATGACCAGATTGCCGGCCGGCGCCGGATCGCCGTCGGCGTCGGTCACCACCACCGCGAAGCTGGTGCTCGACGGATCGGTCAGCGTGTTGTCGATGAGCGTGTAGGAGTAGCTGATCGTGCCGAGGCCGGTCGCCGGATTGTAGACATAGCTTGCCGTCAGCGTGCCTGTCGTCCCGTCGGCGAACGCCGTCGGGATACCGGTCAGTACATGGCCGCCCAGCGACACCGTCGTCAGGCCGTCCGGCGACGTGAAGCCGATCGTACCCGAGGTCGTTTCCGAGGTCGCAGGCTCGTTCGAGCCCGAAGGCTCGCCAGCGCGCGCCGGCAGGCCAGCCTCATAGACCGTCGTGTCGGCGCCGCCCGCTACCGGGATCGATACGGTCGGCGTTCCATCGCCGATCGAAATCGTCAGCGTGGTGTGCGAGGTGTCGCCGTCGCCGTCCTTGATGGTGTAGGTGAAGACGTCGTTCACGCCACCGGGCGTGCCGGCATCGCGAACATAGCTGTAGGTGCCGTCGGCAGCGAGCGTCAGCTTGCCGTAGGCGCCCTGGATCTGCGTGCCAAGCGTGGCCGCGTCGTCGACAGCGGCATTGGTGTTGCCGGCCGCAACGCCAACCACCGCCGCGCCATCGGCGCCCTTGGTGTCGGCAACGCCGTCCGTGGTGTTCGCGTCGGCCGCGTCCGTACCGCCGACAAGCACATTGCCCGTCGCGGGGCCAAACTGGGCGGCGGCGATGCTGTCCGTGTCGGCAACCGCCGTCGGCACGTCGTCGACAATGGCGACGGCAAAGGTGGTGCTGGCCGTATCGCCGTCGACATCCGTGACGGTGATGCTGAAATTGTCCGGAACCGTGTCGTTGGGATTGAATCCGTCCCCCTGAATGGGATGAGTGACCGATTCGGTCACCGTGTAATTGTATTCGATAGCACCCGTGCTCGGATTGTAGGAGACGATCGTCAGGTAGCCAAAATCCCCCAGGATCTGCTGGCCGACGCCGGTAACGGTGACGCCGTTGATGACGATCGACCCGATACCATCCGGCGCGTCGATGGTGATCGTTCCGATGCCAGAGGTTTCCGCGCTACTCGGCGCGTCGCTGCCGGGTGATTGTGACGGACCGCCGTCGATACCGGTTTCGCTAGCCGCCTGGTCCGGGGTGAGCAATGATGTGGCCACCACTGAAACCGGCCTGTCGACGACAGACGGGAAGAGTTCGCGCCGATCCAGAAGCCCAAATTGCAGAGCCGTGGGCGGCAACAATGCCGACAGGTCAAACCCGTCGCCGATGCCACCGGGGGGAACCGAGAAGTCTCCACCTGCACTTGAGTTCGAACCGCCCGGGCCGGCCGATATCGAGCCATCGGCACCGAAGGCGACATCGACATGGCTTGCTTCAAGCGCTGCCAGCAAGGCAACGCGCGGCACCTCGACGTCACCGATGATGAAGGTCGGCACGTTGAGCGCGCCATCCTTGATCACGATCACCGAGCCATCAGCCTGTTCCAGCACGAGGTTGTGGCCATCGACCTTGATGTTGTCGATCGAGACGTTGGCCGGAAGCTTTACCACGTTGCTGGCGTCGGCCACGTATTCGTGGGGCGCAGCTGCCGCCGGGGCCTTTGCCTCGGCGGGTGCATCTTGCTTGACGGGCGCGCCGCTGCCGACATCGACCGGTACGGGCTCGGCAGGCGCTGCTTGAGCGGCCTGCGCTACCTGCGTCACTGCCTGCGACGGCGAGCCGCCATGTTCATCGGGAGAATGCTGGTCCCAAGAATTCGAGACGGTGTCCAATTCGTTACTGTTCGTCATAACCAAACCCCTCCGGTATTTCCCGGAAAGAGACAGTGACGGCCTCTGCTTTGCAACTGTCCTGCAACCGCTTTCATATATTCTGATATGCCAGTCTCGGCATTTTTTACACGTGGTAAATCCAGAACATATAACCTGATATACATAGGCCGGCCCATTGTCCGTTTGATATCCTCCAATCGGGATGGGATGGTACGCAGAAGTATAAATTTGAATAAAATTTTACGCAAAATAGATGTTACTGTTTGCGAGAAACTTATCCACCTTCCTTTCCAGTAATTTGAGACAAGATTGGTAGCGTCCGCAGTCAAAGGTGGGCGTTATGAAAAAAGAAAAATCTGCCCCGGGGATAACCGGGCTCAAGCTGCTCCTGCTGGCAATGGGCATTGCAAGCCTGCCGCAGCCATCCTCCGCAAGCGCCGTTGCCGAGGATAACCGCGCTGTCGCAGCAATGCTGGCGAGGGTCGAAACCCCGCCAAGTCTCGGCGGCGTTTCGCTGGCTCGACCGCAACCCTGGCAGCCCGTTTCGGCCTACAGGATCGGTATGATTTTCGGCAGCTATGGTCCTGTTGCCGTTTATGAAAAGCGCGGCCCTTCGATCGCGCAGGACGACACCGGGATCGACCCGATCCAGACGGCGGCGATCATTCCCGGCGTGTTCGGCTCGGTTGCCCTGTCGATGCGCAATTTCCCGGTGTCGGCGCGCTGGGCGCCTGTCTACAAGGCAATTGTCGACTGCACCGCGGGCAGTGCATGCGAGCGCAAGAACAGCACCTTTGCCGGGATCGTCGAGGCGGCCCGGGACAAGCGCTTCATCGACAAGCTGTCCTTCGTCAACTCAAGTATAAATCGCGCCATCGCCTACAAGAAGGACAGCGTGGTTTACGGCAAGCTCGACTACTGGGCCAAGCCCTCGGAAATCCTCGAGCGGCGGGCCGGCGATTGCGAGGATTTCGCCATCCTCAAGATGGCCGCGCTGCTGCATGCAGGCATCCCGGCTCAGAGCATGTCGCTGGTTGTCTTGCAGGACCGCAAGCGCGGTTTCTTTCACGCCGTGCTGTCGGTCAGCACCGGCAGCGGCGTCTTCATTCTCGACAGTTTGAGCAATGTAGTTTCCCGCGACACAGACCTGCCGACCTACGTGCCGCTGTATTCGTTCAGCACCGATCGCGCGTGGATCCATGGCGCGAAGACCGGTTCTGCTCAAATAGCCGATATCAAGGGCGGCCTTTCGACGGTCGCGCCTGGTGAAGGTGTGCAGCCGTAAGCTCCCATCAGAGAGTCTTGAGCGCTCTATCTCTTGTTTGACGCAATTTTCCACGAAAACCGCTCACACTTTCCCGGAATTGCTCTAGCCGCCGAAGACGAACGCCATCAGCAGTTCCGGCTCGACCACCGGCGCCCGCACCGCGCTCAGTTGACCGCGGTAGCGGCGGTCGCCGGCGCCTATGACGAAACCGGTCGCGACCGGCGTCTCGCCATTGGCGTCGAGCCTAGCGAATATGTCGGCGACATTGAGGTCCAGCGCCAGCTTGAGATCCTGGCGCGCGTCCTCGTTCGGCGCCACCGGCAATTGCCGCCGCACCAGTTGCTGGAACGGCGCATTGAAGGTCAGGATCTTCTTCGACGATGCCAGGGCAAAGGCCGGCGAGGGACAGGCCACGAGAATGGCGCTGATGGTCTTGATCGACGCGAGCCTCTGCAAGGTGAGGTTTTGGTCGGCCAATCCACGCATGCAGGCTACGCGAATTGCCGATGTCAGGTTTCCGGCGTTGGCGTGGCTCTCTGCAATTTCCTCGATCAGTGTGCCGATCGTGCATTTGCGGCTTTCCGCCATCTGCTTCAGCGATGTCCAGAACGCCCGTTCCAGACGAATGCCGCGGCGCATGCCGCCACGCGCCACAACCCGGAACTCCAGTCCGAAATCCTCTGCCGCCAGCGGTGGCAGCAGCCGGTCGCGATCGGCAGGAAGGGAGACCGCGCTATCGCTCACTCATTGCCTCCTCTCGCGCCTTGTTGATCGGCTTCATAAGGTAGGTGAGAATCGTTTTGCGTCCGGTCTTGATGTCGACCGAACAGATCATGCCGGGGATGATCGAATAGGTCTTGCCGTCGCGTGTCAGCGTCGATTTGTCGGTGGCGACACGGACCTGATAATAGGGTTCGCCGGTCTTCTGGTCGACCAGGCTGTCGGCAGTGATGTTCGAGACCTTGCCTTCGATGCCGCCGAAAATCGAGAAGTCATAGGCGGTCACCTTGATCAGGGCATCCTGGCCCGGCCGGATGAAGGCGACGTCCCGCGGTGAGACCCGGGCTTCGACCAGCAGGGTCTCGGACGTCGGCACGATACCCGCGACGACCGCGCCGGGCTGGACGAAGGCGCCGACCGTGTTGATGTCAAGCGTGTTGACGATACCATCGACAGGCGAACGGATATCGGTACGCGCCACCTTGTCGGTGGCACCGCGTATCGTCTCGTCCACCACCGAGAGATCGGCCAGCGCCTGCGTCAGATCGCTGAGCGCTTCCTGTTGCAGCTGGAGGCCAAGTTCGTCGACCTGAAGCTTGGCTTCCGTGATGGCAGACCTGGCTTTCTTGATGGTCTCTCCGGCAAGCGTCAGCTGACCATTGAGCTCGGTCTGCTCGCGCTCGACGCGGAGCTGCTCGGTTCGCGCCATCAGGCCTTTCTTGACCATCGCTTCGACCAGCTTCGCCTCCTGGTCGCTGACGGCCAGGTTCTTGGTGAGGCGATCGGCATTGGCGTTGGCTTCGTCGAGTTCCTTCTCACGCTGATCGAGCCGCGACTTTAGAACCGACAGTTTGACTTCGAAGTTATCGCGCCGCGCGATTAGCAGCTTCTGCTCGTTGTCACAGATTTCCGGCGCCACCTTCTGGATCTCTGACGGACAGGGAAACGCGCCCTCGAGGCTGCCGGTCTGTTCGAATTGGAGCCGTGCAATGCGCGTCTGCAGCGCCCGCGCCTTGGCCTGCTGCTCGCCAAGGCTGGAAGTGTTGAAGGTGTTGTCGAGACGAATGATGAGGTCATTCTTCTTGACGACCTGACCGATCGTCACGGCGATTTCCTGAACCACGCCCGGCTCGCTGGCCTGGATGATCTGGGTCTTCGACGCCGGTATGATCTTGCCGTCGCCGCGTGCGATTTCATCGACCTCGGCGAAGGATGCCCAGGCTACCGAACTCGCAAAAAGCGCCCCGATAATGAATATCGAAGCCGACGCAAAAAGCGGCGGACGGTCTTCCCTGGCTAGCATTTACCACGTCCCAACGTGCTGTGTTCACGCATAATTCTGTTCGTCAGGCGCTTGTTTTCTGCAGCGCTTGTATCACTTGGTCTTTCGGTCCATCGGCAACGATCTTGCCCTGCTCGATGACGATCAGGCGGTCGGCCAGCTCGAGCATGCTGAAGCGGTGCGTCGATACGATCAGGGTCGTGTTGCGATCGAAAGCCACTTTGAGCTGCTTGATCAGCTGGCGCTCGGAAGCCAGATCCATCGAGCCGGACGGCTCGTCCAGGAACACGATTTTCGGTTTGGTCAGCAACAGGCGGGCAATTGCCATTGTCTGCCTCTGACCGCCCGAGAGATTGGTGCCGCGCTCGCCGACATTCATGTCGTAGCCTCGCGGATGGCGGGAGACGAAGTCGTCGACGCCGGCAGCCTTGGCCGCCTCGACGATCTGCTCATCGGTCGCCTCCGGGCACGCCATCAGGAGATTTTCCTTGATGGTGCCGGAAAATAGATCGTTGGCTTGCGCGACGATCCCGACCGCGGCGCGAACCTCAGATGGGTGGTATTGGCGGATGTCGATCCCGTCCAGCAGCAGCTCGCCGGAGGTCGGCAGGAAAAGCCTGCCGATCAGCCTCCCCATGGTCGTCTTTCCCGAGCCTATGCGGCCGATGATGCCAATCCGCTCACCGGGCTTCACCGAGAAATTCAGGCCGGTCAGCACTTCGTTTTCGGAACCCGGGTAGACAAAGCCGACATTCCTGAATGCCATTGCACCGTTGCGAATGGGGCGGTTGACGAAACCAACCGTGTCCGGCCGATCCTCAGGCTGCGCCATGATCGAATTCACCATTCGCAGGGACAGCATCGCCTGGCGAAGTCTGGACAAGGTGATCGCAATCTGCCCAAGCGGGGCCACCGCCCGGCCTGCCAGCATGACGGTGCCGATGATGGCGCCGGTCGAGACATGCCCTTCCGAAAAGGCATAGGCGCCGGCCACGATCAAAGCGACGGTGACCATCTGCTGGATGGCTTGGGTTATGTTGCCGGCGGCAGCCGAAAGCTGTTTGATCTTCTCGGACGTGTTGGATGCGTTCTTGGAATGCTCCGCCCATTTTCGCAGAAGGTAAGCCTCTGCGCGCAGCGATTTGATCGTTTCCAGCGTGGAGATGGATTCCACCAGCAGGGCCTGGCGCTGCGAAGCCTCGTTCATGGAAGCGGCAACGCGTTTGCCGATGCGCCGTTGCGTGATCAGCCCGACGATCACCGAGGCCACAAAGGCAATGGCCGGTATGACGACCAGCCAACCGCCTATCGCATAGATGACAAGAAGAAAGACGAAGACGAACGCTGTGTCGATGAAGACGCTGATGGTGTTCGACGTGAAAAACTCACGCACGAACTCGTACTGGGTCACCCGATTTGCATATTCGCCGGTTGAGCCGGGCCTTGCCGACAAGGACGAATTCAGCACCTTCTCGAAAAGCATATAGGAGATGCGAAGATCGGCCTTGCGCCCGGCATAGTCGATCAGTGACGCTCTGGCGGTCTTCAAGAGCAGGTCGAACAGAATGACCGCGCCGATCCCGATCGACAGCACCCAGAGCGTCGATATCGCCTTGTTCGGCAAGATCCTGTCGTAGACGTTCATGGTGAAGATCGGTGAGGCAAGAGCCAGCAGATTGATGAATACCGCCGACAGGATGACCTTCGAATAGGTGCGCCAGAACGGCCCCATCGTGCCGGTCAGCCAATGTCGCCGCTCGATCTTGGCCGCCGAACCGACGCTCATCGCCTCTACTGCGTTGGCATAGGTTATCGAGAAGGAAACGCCGCCACTAATATAACTTCCGGAAAACTCGGATTTGCTAATTGTGGTGCGCCCGTCTTCCTGGGGAGCGGTCGTAAATCCACCGTCCTCGGTCTGGGCAAGCAGCGCAACCGGCAACTGGCTGACGCGAAACAGAATGGCGGGAAGGTCGATGCGTCCGCGAAGAAAGTCGCGATGGCTGAATTCCGTGATTTCAAGACCGATGCGTTCGGCAAGATGCCGGATGGCGTCGATATCGATGCGGGTGTCTGACAGCGGCACGCCGGCAAACAGCACGGTCTCGGAACTCGGCCTGCCGAGGTACCCGGCAACAGCGGAGAAGCAGGCCTTGAACGCCTCTTTTGGGGAGAGGATTTTGGGTTGTGGGTTCACGATCGGCCCGCAGGACTATCGTTCGTCCTTGACCTTCCTACTTCTTTCTTACCGGTGCGAGGATGTCGAAAGGCAGATCGTTCGTCTGCTCCGACGGCGTGCGCCCATACGTTTCGGTGTCGGCCGTTTCAGGCGCATTGAACTCGGCCTTGGCATAGGCGGTGGCCTGTTTTGCCGGCTGAAGATTCATGGTCTTCAGCAACTGCCCGGTTGCCGCCAGCAGCCGGTACTGCGCGAAAAGCGACGCGTAGGATGCGGTGTCGGCAAGCGTAGCTGTGTTGAACCGCGTGTTCTGCGCGTCGAGCACGTCGAGCAGCGAGCGCTGTCCGACCTTGAACTGCTCGCGATAGGACGCCACCAGCCTTTCGTTGGCGGCAGCCTGAAGCTTCAATGTCTTTGCCAGATCGGCCTGCCGGAAGCGGCGATCCCATGACGTACGGACGGCTTCCTCGATCTCGCGCAGAACCTGGTGCAGCACAAGGCGCTGCTCGCTGGTGCGGCGGACCTGCTCTTGCTCGTTGGCTTTGTCGATGCCGCCGCGATAGAGGTTCCAGCGCAGCACCAGCCGCGCCTGCAGGTCGCTAGCGTCGCCATCGTCGCCGTCGATGTCATAGCCGCCGCGGGCGCGGCCTTCGGCGATGACGGAGGGCCCGAATTTCGCCCGCGCCGCATCCACCAGGGAGGCGGCGGCGTCGATATCGCTGTTGGCCATGTGGACGCGCGGATTGTTCTGTCGCGCCAGCCCTAGCGCGTCGTCGAGCGACCTTGGCAGCGCGCTCGAGACATCGCCTGGCCTTGACGCGTTGGTCAGCGGCTTACCGACCGTCTTGAAGAACCGTATCTTGGAAGCCTCCAGTTCTTCGGTCGCCTCCTGCATACGTGCCTTGGCAGCGAACAGCCGCTCCTCGGCCTGCTGGCGATCAGCCTCGTTCAACGCGCCGCCTGCAATACCTTGCCGGATGTCGCCGAGGATTGCCTGGTGAAAGCCCAGATTCTTCTTCGCTTCTGAAACGATCGAAGCCTGCAGCATGTATTCGAGATAGTCCTGGACGACAGACAGTCCAATGAATTCAGACCGTTCCAGCACCCGGAACGATGCGCCGTCGACCCGCGACGCCTGACGGTTCAGTTCCGCCCGCCTTGCGCCGCTGTCATAAAGCGTCTGCGTGACAACGACATCGGCTTCCGCCGGATAGAGCGCGTCATCCTCTATGGACAGCGAACGCCGGGAGGAATTGTCGAGACGACGAACCCCCGCCGACGCCTCGACATCGACGCTGGGAAGATAAAGTCCCTTCGCTTGGCGTAGCTCGAATTCGATTGCTTCGCGGTTTTCGATCGCTTGGCCAATTTCGGGGTTGGACTCCACGGCAACCGCCATCGCCTCCTGGAGAGTGAGCGCGTGAGCATTCCCACAACTCAATATGGCGACCGTCGTCAGCAGGCCGAGGCGCTTGCCTATCGCCGACATAGATGTCGTATTCATTTCACCCCACCCCAACGTTCCCCTGCGCCATTATTGCCAGGCGTTACAACTCAACCGTGATTGTTCACAAATTTGCAAAATATGGGAGCACTTATTGATTTAGTGACCGCTAAAACGCTGAATTCAAGCAAAATTCTATAGAATGTCGCAAAAATGGCACATAAAATACCCACTGCGGTGTTTGGGTAACAGCCGTCCGAGTTTGAACAGGCAAGCGAAACCGCTCCGGGAAGGAGGACCGCAAGGCCACCTTATGACCTATTTGCTCCTGATGGCTTGACTATTTCTGGGTGTACTTTTTCAGCGAGGTGACCGACAACATCTTGGTTGGCAGCTACAATCGGCAGGATAGGCCAGCGTGCCAGCATAGGGCTCGTATGACGGCCGATCAACGAGTGGGTCAACCGAAGAGGTGACGGTACTTTTTGAGGCGGTTCGGTAGGCCATCGAATGCCGCAAGGTCCAAAAATCGCTCGATTGATCCCATAGCTGGTGAAACCTCAAAATATTTCTTGCGGCGATTTTCCGTTAAAATCAAAAGCGTAATTTTTTGACGGTTCTAGTGTCGGCCTTTCGCAGCTCAGAAAAAAATTTGACTGTAACGAGTCATACGCTGTTTAAACAATGCGGAACGAAGTGGTCGGTAGCGCCACCACTTTGCGGGACGACATACGAGAGTTGCAGGACGAGCGGTCAAACATCGAGGGGCCGCCGGCTCGTTAGATACCGCTACTCGTTCTTCCGCGCCATTCCAACAGGCTGAACTTCGAGGCAAGTGAGCCCGTCCTGGTCCGGCGCCTCGACTCGTAAATCCATTCCACCGATTACAACTGCCTGCAAGCTGCCGCTTGTTTGTTACTTCCCAAGTCTCATCGGCATATCGAGGCGCTAGACCGTCGGCTGGTCGCGCGCTGTTGCCGCAGCTGCCGATCTGCAACCGTCCCCATTTCCGCCGTTCTGGACCCTGTCTCCCAACGTTTGCAAAACGAGGTCAGCTATGGTCGGCAGTTTGGGGTCGCGGGAGCATACGGAATGATACGGGACCTTTCAGATTTTGGCCCACCAAAATTCAGCAAAATCAACAGTTTCCGTTCGCCCTCCGGGCCCACCAATAACTCACGGCTTACGCCGAACTCTTTGTTTTGTGAATTGAGCGCTTTCCCGAAAGTATGTGCCTTTGGATCGACATAGTCGTCAGTCCGTTCGTCGATTCACCTTCTGGGGATGCCACCTGTCACACGTAACCCAAGAATTTCAGCTTCGAAAGACTTCCAGCGATTCGTGCGGCAATCGGCGGCTACGACGTGCAACAGGATGGGTTCACACGACCGATGGCTCAAACCACGGGAAGGCGCTCGTTGACAGTCACTATGGTTGTCACGGCCTCACGCTTCAGCTGTCGCTCTCCGCCCCGCCGGCGCTGGGAGGGTCACCACCGAACTTTGGATGGTGTCTCTGGCCGGGGGATATCCAGGTTTCTATGAAATCCAACGGATCTACGCTCCCCGTCATTTCCTTCGCGAGCGTCAGACGCTCCTCCAGGCGCTGCTCACGCTCCTCGTTCGTGCACTTGAGGCGCTCATGCGCATCCGCGAAAAAGCACTCTACCGTCAAAGCCTTTCCCCACCTCTCGATAATTTCGCAAGCTGCTGCTGGCTATCGGCGGATCGTTGATGCGCAACTGTGACGGCGGTCGTTACCGTGGCTCGAGTGTCAGCAGATGTGGTAAGGTTGATTGTCGGCGAGTAGCAGAGGGGTCCAGCAACAATGACTTTGAGACGAACCAGAGCTTACGGCGGATCCGGCTTGGTTCTGGCGGTTTGCACTGTATTTGCTTGGCAAAACGCCACCGCCGCTCAAGATTGCTACGCAGCCGCGACGCCTGGCGTCAATTGGCAGGAGTGTGACAAAAAGCTTCTCATCCTGGAAGGACAGGACCTGAGCGGGGCAAACCTGTTCGGTGTTGATTTCACTTCGACCGACCTCAGGAACAGCAATCTCCTTGCGGCAAATTTTGAGAAGGCAACGCTTGTGCGCGCTTCCCTGGCCGGCTCGACCGCCAAAGGCGCCCGGTTCGACAAAATCGAGGCGTACAGGACCGACTTCAGCCAGATGGACGCGCAGGGCGCTGTGTTTACGGGCGCGGAAGTGCAGCGCTCGAATTTCCAGAACGCCAATCTGGTCAATGTTGATTTCACAAAGGCGGAATTGGGGCGTGCGCAGTTCCATGACGCCGATATCAGCGGCAGCCACTTTTCGTTTGCCAATCTCGCGCGGGCGGACTTCCGAGGAGCGAAGTTCACCGCACCGATAGACTTTGAGGGCGCTTTTTTCTTTCTGACCCGTATCGAGGGCCTCGATCTATCCAATTCGGCGGGTCTGTCCCAGTGGCAGCTCAACATGGCTTGCGGGGACGCCCGGACCGAGTTGCCTTCTGGCATGACGAGGCCAGAAAATTGGCCCTGTCAATTCCAGCAGGAATAGCCCGCCCGTCCGCTTCCCGCCCAAAGGCTGCCGGGCGGCAAAGCGCCTCAATCAGTCCTCGGCCGCGGGTCAAAGCACGACACTGCGGGACATTTCCGGCAATCTCATTTACCGGCGAACGACAACGGCCAAATAGAGGACGGATGCCCAAGGTCAAAGGTGATACCGCTCTGGACAAGGAGCGCGCCAAAACAGAGAAGCTCCTCAAAAAGGTTGGATACACCGCCTTGAAGGAGGCCGGTGTGGTATCCAAGCGACCCGACCTCCCAAATCTAAAGGTTGAAAAGCGAGGGAAATAGCGCGGACACTCGCATGCTGACCTGACGAGGGCACGCCCAAAATGTAGACGTCTGCTTTGCCTTCTCAAGCTAGGAGCGTGCAGGCGGCGCTTGCGAGAACCACAAGGCGGACTGCTGGGCCGGAAGAACTGTCGTATTTCCGCCCCGGTGCGATCCGATACTTCACAACTTTTTCACTTTCAATTGGGGGGCCATATCATATGAACGAAGAGACCGGCGTTCAGAAGTTGGTGCGCACGCTGCGTGCTCGAGCACCTGATGACGCAGCTGAATTGCTCGCTAGAGAGTCTCCCGAGTTCATCCGCGACACACTAAAGCTGTTGCCTGACGGGCACGCCCGTAAGGTGGCCGAGCATTTGCCACTGCATATGCGGCCCATCAGCTCTCATGATGGTGACATGGGTTTCGCGATCCCCGAGTCGCTCGTCGAGGTGATGGACCCGATCCCCGCCAGCGTTCCTGTCGGGACGACGGTTGCTGCCGCGGTGGAAGCTGTCAGAGGCGCCCAGGTGCCGACCGAGCTCACTTATCTCTACGTCACGGACAAGGGCAATAAACTGGTTGGCCTGGCGGTCCTGCGCGATCTGATGCTGAGCGAACCCGACGCGATTGTCGATCACATCATGCTGCCCAGGCCGTTCGCTCTTGATGTCGGTCTCTCTTTGAGTAACGCATGCAAGGCGGCGGTACGGCGTCACTATCCTGTTTATCCGGTGGTGGATGCGGAGAACCGGCTGCTCGGGCAGGTTCGCGGCTGGCGATTGTTCGAGCAGCAAATCATCGAGATTTCCGCCCAGTCTGGACAGATGGTAGGCCTCCAGAAGGAGGAGCGCTCTTTTACGCCGCTGTTTTCAGCCTTCCTGAAGCGTCATCCGTGGCTGCAGTTGAATCTCCTGACGGCCTTCATGGCCGCATTCGTGGTCAGTTCGTTCACAGGCACGATCGAGAAGATCGTCGCTCTGGCGGCGTTTCTCCCAGTCTTGGCCGGGCAGAGCGGAAACACCGGCTGCCAGGCACTGGCTATGACGCTGCGTGGCCTTGCCCTGGGGGATGTGGACAAACGACCGAAGCTGCACTTGGTGATGAGAGAGGGCGCGCTCGCGGCCGCCAACGGCGCGCTCGTCGGCGTTGTTGCGGCTGCGGCGATGTGGTTCTATGCCTCGATGCAACCGGCGTCGGCGGCGCAGGCGCCGATGCTGGCACTTGTGATCCTGCTTGCCATGTCCGGATCGTGCCTCATGTCCGGCATCTCCGGCGTGCTGATCCCGTTGAGCCTGCGCCGGGTAGGCGCCGATCCGGCGGTCGCCTCGGCGATCTTCCTCACCACCGTGACCGATATTGTAGGCATGGGCCTGATGCTGGGGCTGGCAACCATGCTCGTGCTGTAGCAAGCTGCGTGCGGTGACGCGTCCCTGGGAGTTGGGGCAATGAGCTGACCTCGCGTTCAAAGAAATTGCAAGACCCGGGCCGAATCGCACACGCGTCGTGAGAAGCACCTCCGGCAGCTCTCCGCCCCCTGCGAAACGCGACGGAAGGCCTTTGGAGAAGCCGTGGGTCACCTTGAAGCATGGTGACCAGATACGCAGAATCGCCCACCCAATATTAATCTTCTCGGCTGGGCGATCCACTACTGATGAGATTTGAGTTTGTTAAGCCTTGGGCCAAATACTTCAATCACGTGCAGCAATGTCGAGAAGAGTTTTTGACAATCAGCGCAGCCGAAATAGGAATAAACCCGATATCTTGTTGCGCAGCTGCAACAGCTGCTGAGGACTCGCATAAGTCCGGCGACCGTTCAGTCGCCTTTTTCTTGCAGTCGTGCTAAATCTCTCGCACTAGTCGGGTTTGGGGTGGGTTCTCGGCATGCAATCTTCGTTTCGAACGATCTTCGGCGTCGCCGCAGCGCTGCTTTGTGCCGGCGTGTTGCCGGCCGGCGCACAAGGTCTTTTTGGGGCCTATGACGATGCGTTTGCGGCCCGCATCGCCAGTCCGGCCGACAATGGAACGCTCGCCCAATTCGTCACGGTTGCGGTCAATGCTGGGCAATACGATCAGGCGATCTCCTCGATCGAGCAGTATCTGATCCAATACCCGCGCGATGCGCGCGCCCGGCTTGCGGCCAGCCGGTTGTATTATCATGTAGGGTCCTATGAATTGGCCCGGCGGCAGGTGCAGTACGGCATCGAAGTCGGAGGTCTGACCGCAAGTGAGCAACAGGAAGCTGTTCGCCTGCTCGCCCGCATCGAGCGCGCGTTGCGTGGCGTCACCTGGGAACTCGCCCTGACCGGCGGGGTATTCAGCGCATTCACCGATTTTGAGCCAGGCGGGGCGCAGGACGACGACAGCTTCGTCTCGCCTTACGGGCAGGCGGAAGGTTTTGTGCGGTGGGACCTCGGCACGCCAAGTGCCGACGCGCTCGTTCTTTCGGGGTCGTTGACCGCGACAGAGCGTCTCTTCACGGAAGACCTGTCGGTTCCGGGTGGCGAGAAGACTTTTATTCACGGCAACGCAGCAATTACCTGGGACAAGGGACTGCCCAACAGCGGGATCGATTCGCTGCGCCTGCTGCTTTCCGCGTTCACCGTTACGGATCGTTTCGACAGCGATATTTACGAAACCGGGATCGGCCTCAGTGGACGTTTCGTCGTTCGCCCGACGGTCGAGACGACGCTCTTCGCCGGTGGCGGCTACATCGATCTAAGCGCCTCGCAAGGCATTTTCGCCGATAGCAGGGTCTTCTATGAGGCAGGCGGCAGCTACCGCTTCCGCAATGGCCAGGCGCTCGGCTTGCGCTTTGTCGGCTCGAATGACTTCGCTTCCGGATCGGGCGAAATCAGCCGCAGCTATACGGGCGAGGTCCGCTATGGCGGCCTGTTGATGAAGGTACCGGATCTTTTCGCATGGTCGCACCAGATCGCCTTATCGGCCGGCCACAGCGACACTCCCGATCTGTCCGTCGGCATCGGCACAAATATCAAGAGCGACTTCTGGCGCATTGCCTCGGAAAGCGATTTTCAGCTGACGGAAGCGCAGAAGATCAGCGTCGATCTCGCCTACCGCAAAACCAACTTCGCCCTCGCCAACCGCGACCGAAAATCGTTCGAAATGCTCATGAGCTATACGTTGACGCTCAATTGAAAGAGGCCGCGATGAGGTATCTTCAGATCGTCATTTTTGTCGCCTGCCTCGCCTTCGCGGCACCATCCGCTGCTGAGACGGTCGGGTCGATGACGGCCTATCAGACCATCATCGTCCGCAATAACGGCGGGACGATGAACGTTGGCGCCGGCGTCGAACTCGGCGACCAGTTGCGCAGCAATCCCACCGGTCTCGGAATGCTGGTGTTCCGGGATGAATCGAGCGCCAAAATTGGTCCAAACACCAGCCTGACGATCGATGAGTTCGTCTACAATCCGGGCTCCGGGTCGGGAAAGATCGACATCGGGATGAACAGCGGCCTGGCCCGTTTTTATGGCGGCCAGGTTTCGAAAGGGGGCGTCATGCAGGTTGCGACGCCGCACATGGTGCTCGGAGCGAGAGGCGGCATCATCGAAGTGCTGGTGGCAGCCGGCCAGACCGTCGGCATATTGCGCGCCGGCCGCATGACCTGCACGATCAATGGCAAACGGCTGGTCATCACGAACCCGGGCTACGCCTGCACGTCGGACGATGGCAAGCTTCTGGCCGGCTACGGCGGCATCGACGCCTTCCCGATCTTGGACAGTATCGACCGGATAGCGGGAACCGGCCTGCCGGGCGCACCGGGTCCTGGGTTGGACGTAAGCGCAATTTGTGCGTCGGCTCTAGGCTCCTCGCTCAAAGTCTGCGGGTCCAGGGACGGCGCACTGCCAGGAGTGGTCATGGAATTCCCTGACAGCCCAACGCCACCTGCGGGCAGCGGGGGCCGGCGGGGCGAGTGTGAGGGTTGCTGCTACTACTACAACTGCGATTAGGCCTGGCTGCACGAGATGAGCCACTCGGTCGGTAGGCGCTGGGCTGATTGGCGGCAAGCCGGCAGGCGCAAAATATCCGGCCTTTTGGTCGTGCTCCTGCTGCTCGCTTGCCATTTGGCTTTTGACGGGCCGTTGTCGCGCCTGCGTGAGCGGACGTACGACTTTTATCAGTTTCTCGCCCCACGCCAGGCGACGAGCAATCCTGTCGTGATCGTCTCGATAGACGACGACAGCCTCAAGGCACATGGGCGATGGCCCTGGAACCGTGGCCTCTTGGCCGATCTGGTCGATGGCATCACGCAATCCGGCGCGGCGGTGGTCGGGCTTGCGCTGGTACTCCCCGAGGCTGACACCTCGCCTGAGGGCATGGCCGGAGACAAGCGCCTGGCAGCGGCGCTGTCCAAAAATCGAACGGCGCTTGCCGTCAGCCTGGGCAATGAAGCGACGGTTTCAGAAGCAGAACCCAAAGCCGGCTGGTCGATCGTCGGGCAAGTACCCGATACACTTCCCGGCTTCACCGGTCTTACCGGGTCGCTTGCCGAATTCTCGAACGCCGCCGCAGGCCTAGGCGTGATTCGCACCTTGCCCGATCCCGACGGCGTACTGCGCCATGTGCCGCTGCTCTGGCTTCGCAACACCCCTCAACGCGCGCAGCTGTGGCCGTCTTTCGCACTCGAGCTCCTGCGCCTTTACGCTGGACAGGACGGTTACACAGCCCGGATGAATGCAGCCGGGTTCGACGCACTCAGGATGGCAGGCGCCATTGTGCCGCTCGAGCCGGAGGGGAGCATCCGCCTCTGGGAAACCGCCACCGACACGCCTCGCCTGTCTGCCAGCACTATCCTTTCGGGCCATGGCGATCCGCGGCTGCGGGACGCCATCGCCATTGTCGACCTGTCGGCTGTGGGCCTGACGCAGTACCTGCCCACGCCGACGAGTCCAGCGCGACCAGGAGCGGAGATCCACGCCGATGCGATCGGCCAGATGCTTGCCGGGCGCTTCCTGGCAGAGCCAGCGCACGCGCGTATGCTCGAGCGGCTCTGGTTTCTCCTCAGTGCCGTCGTTTTCATCGGGGTTTCCGGAGTGCTCGCCGGGCGTGTCGTGCTTGGCGCCCTCTCCCTGGCGCTGCTGGCCGTCACGCCGTTCGTGTTCGGCGCTCTCGAGTACAGCCTGCAGGGTGCACTCTATGACCCGCTGCAGCCGGCGCTTGCAACCATCATGGTTGCGGGCTTCGAAGGCTATGTCCTCTACAGGCGCAGCGAGCAGCGCCGGTCCACCCTGACGCGACAGTTCTCCCAATATCTGTCGCCCTCCGTGGTGCAGCGCCTCGCAAGCTCGGACACCGAGGCAATCCTGTCCGGCGAGAAGCGCGAGATCACCATTTTGATCAGCGACATACGTGGCTTCACGACCATGAGCGAACAGCTCGACACCCAAGAGATCGCCAAGGTGGTCAACCATTTCCTCGGCATTGCGACCGATGAGATCCTCAAGCGCGACGGCACCATCGACAAGTTCATGGGCGATGCGGTGCTGGCCTTCTGGAACGCACCGCTAGATCAACCCGATCATCGTGAGCGTGCGCTCGACGCGGGCCTGGCCCTTATCGAGCGGGTGAGGCGCGAAGACGCCGCCTTCACCGCGGATGGCCATCGCTCCATCGAAATCGGCGTCGCCATCGAGACCGGCATCTGCTCGGTAGGCAATTTCGGCTCCGAACGGCGCTTCGATTACACCGCGATCGGCTCCCCCGTGAACCGCGCGGCACGGCTCGAATCGACGACCAAGAAGTTGGGCATCCCCCTGGTGCTTGGACCCGGCTTTGCGGCAGGAGCATCGATGCCGGTCGTCCAGGCGGGCGCCTTTGAGCTCCAGGGTTTCAAGGGCGAGGTGCCGGTTTTCACCGTTCCGGAGATGCAAGCTGCTCAACAAGGTATGAGCCGCGAAGTAGAGAGCCAACGTGGTGAGCAATCTGGCGCCCCCGCCATGGTGGTTGGTTCGCCGCCATCCGTGCAAATGGCGCCGCTTGACCTGACACCCCGAACCCGGAGCATCCGCTGATCGGATCCAGCGGATCGCAAGATGCGATTGTCACGGGCACAGACGGACATCTCGTTTCGGCGACCATCGAGGGATGCGACGGCTTGCGTCACTCGTCCTTGAAAGTCACCTTCATATGTTTGTGCACCATTGAGGCGAGGTCCTCGGCATCCCAGTTCGTTAGCCTAATGCAGCCGTGAGAGAAGGTCTTCCCGATCTTGCCGGGTTCGGGCGTGCCGTGAATGCCGTAGCTTTCGATGGAGAGGTCGATCCAGATTGATCCCACGGGATTGTTAGGGCCGGCAGCAATGGTGAAGGGCCGCTTGGTTTTGACTCCCTTGAATGCAAAATCGGGATCGTAGTGATAGGTCGGGTTGTGCACCACCCTTTGGATCTCTGCCTGCCCACTTGGTGCCGGCTTCTCGTCGCTCCCGATCGACGCAGGGTAGACGGCAAGCGCTTTATTGGAGGGGTCGAGCACGCGCACCTGATGAGCGCCTTTGTCGACTTCCACGCCGGCAATGGTGGCGGGAGGTTCACCCCGGCCAACATCTGGTACCAGCAGCGTGGTTCCAGCTTTCCTGAATCCGGTGCCTGGGTTTAGCCTCCTGAGCAATGGTTCGCTCACATGGAAGCGCTCCGCCAGCTTCTCGATCGAGTCGTGATAGCCAAGCCTTCTCAGGCGAGCCATCCTCTCCATGCGCCGCGGAATGCGTTTGGTGAAGGGGCCGCGTACATCTTTGCGGGTCAGTTCAAAGGTGACCAGAGCTGGGCTGGTGGAGGTTGCCATCAGCTTGTCCCAAGTCGCCTGGGTGAGCTTGCCATCTGGCGCCAGTCCGTTCGACGCCTGGAAGGCCTTGACCGCCTTGGCGAAGTTCTCTCCAAGGCGGCCGTCGATGAGCCCCGGTGAGAAGCGCGCACGATCCAAAAAAATTTGCGCCTTCAGCACGGCAGGATCGAGCCCTTTCGGATCGCCGGCGGAGAATTGCGCCTGATTTACCGCGGCTAGGTCCAGCTTGGCCGCCTCCGTCCCGCCGCATGCGAAGGCGAGTGCAATGGCGAGGAGGAGAAGGAGCCTGATCATCGATTTCACTCCTTACGTTAAATCGCACCTGATCTGCTTCTATGACGCGCTGTGGCAGATCTGGTTCCATTCGCCGGTAGGAGGATCATAGGCAACCAGCCTTATGCCGCCGACCGGTCCGAGACGTTCGATGCCCATGCCTTGCCCCTCACGAGAGGCGTTGCTGGCCGCGCAGATCGGCAGTGTAAAAATGGCCTGGCCATGTTGACGTGAGCTTCTACCTTCAAACTGCCCACTACCTGGACCGGCAGTCAAATGGTCTCAGGGCAGCAAGTGAGGAGATGCGCTGGGAACCGGCTTGTCGGGCGGGTATTCTATTGATCTTCGGTATCGATAGATCCATGTTCCGTCGTCACTGTGATCGCGTTGTCGCCCGCGATTGCCCTAGCGTATTCGAAGCGCTCCAACTTCTGTTCTGCCGATAGGCTTTTGAACATCGCGGTGGCCGAGTTCGTGATTTTGAAGTCGCCGCAACTCGGACAGCGAAACTCCCGGATGTCACCAACTGTCTCCGAATTAACGAGCGCCTGCTCATCTGTAATCGGGCAAATTGCGGCCATCCAAGCCATCGTGGTCCTCCGTCCTAAGGCCGTCCTCGATTACCCAAAAGGCATCGTCGAGTGCAAAATCCATTTCTGCCGACGCTCACCCCACCTGGAGTACTCCACCGAGTAGATTGCGCTCTTCACTCTCCAACCCAGAATGTGGATTAAAGCCAGTTCCTCGGCGAGCGATTTGCTGGTGGGCGGTAGGCGCTCTCGCTCTGGAGCCTCTCCCAAACGATCGGAGATGTTCATGTAGCGTCGGGCAGGACCGAAGGGCCGGAACGTGGCGTTTTCATCTCTTCGGCAATCACCAGCAGCGCCTCCAGAACGACGGCGATCCCTGACATCACCGTACTTATGTCTGCGCTGCCGCCGAGCGTCGAAAGTTCGGCCGCTCGCGTTTGCATGCTTTGGCTCAGCTCTTGTAACTTCAGGCGCAGCTCGTCATCCATGTATGTTCTCCAAGCTTGACGCTGGAGGAACGCGCCTGCTTACAACCCGTTCCGCCGGTGGCCGCAGAGAACCAGAGACACCGCAGATGCTACAACTCGCGCTGTGGCGGCGCTTAGGATGGGCGGTGGATTGAGCCTCAGCGACTGACCGTCGGCAAATAGCGGATGCTTCAGTCTCGAAAAGGTGCTGGACGGCTCGATATGCACCGGCCCTTGGCCCTGGGTGCTGGTCCCATGCACAGTAAGGCCGTGCAAGTGCGCGCGGCCTCTGGGCTCAACATTCCAGTCGTCATGGTCCAAAGTTGTCCCAAGCTGGGTTCTCACCAAAGTGGGCGGCGAGAAGCGTCACGAAGCTTTGAACTTTGGCGGAAAGATGCCTTCTTGACGGGTACATCGCGTAGATCGACCGGCTTACCGGCTTGAACTGGGGCATCACTGTCTCCAGCTGGCCCGAACGAATGGCTTCTCCAACAAGGAAAGTGGGGCAAAGTACTATGCCTGCTCCACCCAGCGCCGCATCGCGCAGGAGCTGCCCGTTCGTTGCCGTCATCCGTGCAGTGATTTTTACCGCCACTTGCCCCTTTGGTCCGTCGAACCGCCATTTTCCGCGGCTGGCGCGCAACGCGTAGTCCAGACAATCATGGTCGTGGAGATCCGACGGCTTTGTGGGACGCCCGCGTCTGTCCAGATAATCGCGCGAAGCGCAGACCACCTCGCGTGACGGCGCGATTCGGCGAGCAACCAGATTGGAAACCGTGAGTGGAGCGATGCGTACCGCGACATCCAGGCCCTCTTCCACGATGTCAACCACACGGTCGTCCAACACCAACTCAACCGACACCTCCGGGTAGACCGCGAGATATTCTGCAACGACTCTCCCAAGGTGCATCGCGCCGAAGGAGATCGGCGCGCTGACACGCAGTGAGCCGGTCGGACGTGTCTTGCTCTCGGCCGCGCTCGTACGAACTTCCTCGACATCCTCGATTATGCGCAGACTGCGCTCGTAGACGGAGGCGCCGAGCTCTGTCAGGCTGATGCGCCGGGTCGTCCGGTTGAGAAGGCGTGCGCCAAGCCACTCTTCCAGCATTTGGACATGCTTGCTCACAGCCGCTGGCGATAGTCGCATCCGCTTGGCCGCTCCAGCGAAGCTGCCTTCACCGACGACGTTGGCAAACACGGTCATGCTGGTCAGCCGGTCCAACTGCAATCACCTCTTTCATTCACGTTTCGTGAATTCACCATCCATATCTCCCTCGATTATCAATCCGCAGTGGACAGATTATCTGAAACCAGGCCGGGATCAATTGCCCGATCCGTCTCTCTAACGTTTGCCCGAAACGTTGGCGTCGAGTGCCTTCTCGCGGGCTGGAGGTGATCATGTCTCTGACCAAAGCAGCCCTTCGGGAGAAACAGGGAGCCACTTTTCGCATGTGGCTCTCCGTGCTCACTGTATCGCTGGGTATTTTTTCGATGATCACTGCGGAGCAACTCCCTGTGGGGCTGATTCCGGCAATTTCTTCCGAGTTGAATGTCTCTATTGGGAGTGGCGGTCTCACGGTGACGATACCCGGCGTAATTGCGGCGTTCGCTTCTATCGGTTTGCCGTTGGCAGTGGGGAGGCTCGACCGGCGTATTCTGATGGCGGGCCTGCTCGCGGTAATGGCTGCGGCGAGCGTGATTTCAGCGCTCGCAACGAACTTTCCCGTTCTGCTCGCGTCCAGGCTGCTCGTCGGGATCACCATCGGTGGCTTTTGGGCGATAGCCGGAAGCATCGCAGTACGCCTTGTTCCTGGACCGTCCGTGCCGCGCGCCATGACTATTGTCTTCGGCGGTGTAAGTGCCGCTGCGGTGCTGGGCGTGCCGGCCGGCACGATCATCGGTGATCTAGTCGGCTGGCGCGGCGCGTTCTGGTCTCTCGCCGGCCTGAGCTTTGCCATACTGCTCGCCGCCCTGCTTGTGCTTCCGAAGCTGGAGGCGGCGCAGCCTGTGGAGGTGAAAGCCCTGCGTGCGCAATTGCGCAATCCCGCCCTCCTGTCGGGCGTGGTTGCGACCGCACTGCTGGTGGCTGCCCACTACGGTGCCTACACTTTCGTGAGCCCGGTGTTGCTGGAGGTCTCGGGCGTCACTGCAGGGAGCATAGGTTGGTTACTGTTGGGGTATGGCATTCTCGGAATGATTGGCAACGCCGTCGCAGGCGTCTGGGCCGCCAAATCCGTCGGTCGCACATTGGCCTGCATCGTCATTGGGCTCGGCGCCACGCTGGCTCTCTTCCCGTTGCTCGGGGTCACGCCGCTTACAGGAACCATCCTGCTGCTGGTGTGGGGCTTCGCGTATGGCGCGGCGCCCATCACGCTGCAGACGTGGGTGCTGAGTGCAGCACCAGAAAGCGCGGAGACCGCGACGGCCATCTACTGCTTCACTTTCAATCTTGCCATCTCCGTGGGTACCCTAGCGACCAGTCAGATCGTCGACACGATGGGCGTGAACAGGGTCCTCTGGGTCGACTCCGCCATCATCCTGCTGGTGCTGCTGCCGGTGTGCCGCGCACCCATGCTTAACCGGAACATCGGAAACTCGTAGACAGCAAGCCATCCTGTGCCGCCCATCTGGCAATGATGTGATAGGTTGAAGTAGATCTTCGTTTCCTCTGTCTTGAAAGTCACGCGCATCACATCAAACGCGGGTTCCGCCGCACCGTGCGGGTGCCGATGCTTTGCGCCCCCGGAGGACAACTGGCTACTTGAAAAAGGACTTGATCCCCTCGTCGATATGTGTGCTGATATGAGATCGATCTCATGCCGCGCTCTCAATTGCTGTTTCTCTACGGGAGCGCGCTCTGGGAAGCATATGTCTAATGACGATGAAGAGGGAGGTTCAAGTGAGGAAATTGATCGCGTGGCTGGCCTTGGCCACTACCACGCTCGCGTTCGCGTCTGCGGCCTCGGCGGGTGAAACCATCAACCGGGTTACCTCGAAGAAGGCAATGGTGGTCGCCACAAACAGCGGTTGGCCGCCGCAGAGTTTCCTCGACGACAGCAATCAGTTGGTCGGCTTCGACATAGATGTCTCGAAAGAGATCGCAAGGCGCCTCGGTGTCGAGGTCAGTTTCGATACGCCGGACTGGGCGACGATGACGGGCGGCCATTGGCAGGGACGTTACGATCTGGGTGTCGGCTCGGTGACGCCGACCAAAGCGCGCGCCAAGGTGATCGATTTCGAAGGCATCTATTATTATAGCCCCTACGTTTACGTGGTTCACAAGGACAGCCCGGCCAAATCGGTCGCCGACCTGAACGGCAAGATCATCGGCGTCGAGACCGCCACCACGTCGGAGGATTTCATCCGTAGACAACTCGAGATCGATGCTCCCGGCCTGCCGCCCATCGAATACAAGCTGGAGCCCGGTGAGATCAGGACTTTCGCTGACTCAATGCTGCCGTTCGACGATTTGAGGCTCGGCGACGGCGTGCGCCTCAACGCGGTCATCGCACCAGAACAGACGGCTCAGAACGCGATAAAGAACGGCTACCCGTTGCGTGTCCTGGAAGGCGGCTATGCCTTCCGTGAGCCACTGGTGGTGATCGCGGAAAAAGGTGATGCCGAGTGGAATGCCAAGATCGGCGGCATTCTCGACGAGATGAAGAAGGACGGTACCCTCGCGAAACTGACCACCAAGTGGTACGGCAAGGATTACAGCTCTGACTGAGAGGCATCGTGGATAAAGCTTGAGCGGGGTGCATTCAATTGAACATCCCGCTCCATCTGTTTTGTTTCAGCCGCATTTCCACGACACCGGGCGGCTCCGCCTGCCTGCAAAATGCTCTAGTGCCGCCACCTCATCATATTGATCATGACATGTCCTGACACATATTACCGACGCACGCTTGCCGACAACACCATCAGACCGCCGCTGAGCGGCGTTTCCGAGTGCGAGACAGTCGTTGTCGGCGGCGGACTGGCCGGCCTGACGACGGCGTTGCAGCTGGCTCGCGCCGGCCAGCAGGTCGTCGTGCTTGAGGCGCAGCGGATAGGATTCGGCGCTTCCGGTCGCAATGGCGGCTTCGTTAATCCCGGTTTCGCCACCGGCACCGACAACATCGCCGCGATGGCCGGCGTCGACGCGGCACAAAAACTGCACCGCCTGTCCATCGAAGGCGTCGACTTCGTGCGGCAGACGATCCGCGATCTCGACGTCAAGGCGGCAGAGCCGCGCTCCGGTATATTGAGCGTGCTTCGCCACGATGGCGGCGCCGTGCTCAAGGCATATGCCGAGCAACTGGCGCGGGATTTCGACTACCGGCTCGACTATCTCGATCGCGACCAGGTGCGAGCGGTGCTGCATTCGGATCGCTACCACCAAGGCCTGCGCGATCCCAGCGCCTTCCACATGCATCCGCTTAACTATCTGCGCGCCGTTGCTGGCGAGATCGAGCGGCTGGGCGGCAGGATATACGAGAGAACGGCTGCCGTTGAAGCCAACCTTGACGGCGCCGAAAAGATCTTGCGTACCGACAGCGGCGAAGTGCGCGCCCGCCAGGCCGTAGTTGCCACCGGCGGATATACGGGCCCACTGGTCGGCCGGCTGCAGCGGGCATTCCTGCCTATCGCCACTTACGTTATGGTGAGCGAGGAGGCGCCTGACCTCATCGCCAAGGCGATTACGACGACCGACGCCGTCGGCGATAACCGTCGCGCAGGCGATTATTACCGTGTTGTCGAAGGCGGCAGGCGGCTGCTCTGGGGAGGGCGCATCACCACCCGGGCAGCCTCATCGGGCGTGTTGGCGAGGCAATTGCGCCGTGAGATGGTCACCACTTATCCGCAGCTCGAACACCTCAAGACCGAACTCGCCTGGTCCGGGCTCATGTCTTATGCCCGGCACATGATGCCCCAGATAGGCCCGTTGCAGCCGGGCGTCTGGTACCTCACGGCTTTTGGTGGCCATGGCATCAACACCACGGCGATCGCCGGCAAGTTGATCGCCGAAGCCATACTGGGACAATCGGACCGTTACCGGCTGTTTGCACCATTCGGCCTTGCCTGGGCGGGCGGCCCGGCTGGACTTGCGGTTGCGCAACTCACCTACTGGAAGCTGCAGGCGCAGGATTGGTGGCGCGAGCGGGCCCGCTGACCGCAGGGAGATCGAAGACGTGATCGGCCGACTATTGCTCAACCACCCGGACGCGGCGCGCCGCGTTGGCGTGTTCTTCGTGCTCGCCGCCATCGCCGCCGGCCTGTATGGGCTCGGCATCAAAGCCAGTTGGCTCGGCAAGCTCGTTCCGGGGTCGGTCGAGTGGCTCGCCGCCAACCCGGACGTCGGGCGGGCGGTCTCGGCGGTGCTGATCGCATTGATCTTGGTGGCGAACTGGAACGCGCTGCGGTATCTCAGCCGCAAACAGCAGATTGTGGCAGTTTGGATAGAGCTGTTCGTGTTGCTAATGTTGTTTTTCTATTCCTTCGACCTGTCCTTCGCGTTCATCGCCAAGAAGATCGGCTTCCTCGTCTCGAAGGGTGTGGTGACGACCCTCTACATTTCGGCCATTTCGATCGCCATCGCCACCCTCATCGCCTTCGTTGGCGCCATCGCCAAACTTTCCCGCAACGGCGTGGTCTATGGCTTGGCGACCTTCTATACCTCTCTGTTTCGTGGCTTGCCGTTGCTGATGCAGATCTACATCATCTATCTCGGCCTGCCGCAGATTGGCTACGTGATCGGCGCCGTGCCGGCTGGCATCATGGCGCTGTCGCTCTGCTACGGCGCGTACATGACCGAGATCTTCCGGGCCGGCATCGAAAGCATCTCGCGCGGCCAGACCGAGGGTGCTACGGCACTCGGCCTTAGCGCTAACCAGACGATGTTCCTGGTCATCCTGCCGCAGGCGATGCGCGTCATCGTGCCGCCGACCGGCAACCAGTTCATTGCGATGCTGAAGGATTCTTCGCTGGTCTCGGTGGTCGGGGTCTGGGAGATCATGTATCTCGCACGCACGCAGGGCCAGACCGAGTTCCGCCACATCGAGATGCTCATCACCGCCTCGATGATCTATTGGCTGCTCTCGATGGGGCTCGAGTTCCTTCAGTCGCGGATCGAGGACCGGTTCGGGCGCTCACTCAAGCGCTGATCGTCATCCGTGATCTTCGCCAAAGCGAGTTGCACAGCACCGCAACAGCCAGCTTCGGAGAGCAGCTGCAGATTGTACGCGACAGCATGCCGTTCGGCGACGTCGTGAGGGGTGAATCAACCCGGTATTTCATCGGCTTAGCCCGATCGGAGGGCAGAATAGAGCAAGTGCTGGACGAGCATGTTCGTTGGCCGACCGCCCGGCAACTACGACCGATTGCTGGATTTCACCCGCGCCAATAAGTTAACAAAATTAATGACTCTAACATGTCTCCGGGCCAACCATTATCGCTATGTATCGATGGTAGCCGAGTTCGCCACGTGGTTCGCCAATAGGTTTGTCAGGCAGTGGTTTGCGCGTTACCAGCCGCACGACTCGGTCCATGCCCTGCACAGCCAAACGCACCGGCGAGACTTCCCGGGAATGAAGCTCGGCATGGTGTTTCGTTCCTTTGAAGTGGGCGTGGTTGGGGGAAGACCGTAGTCGGCGTGTTCGCGCCCGGTGGAATTTTCGAAGAGTTGTTTCCAACGGCGGGAACGAACCAAACTTCCATGCATTTAGCTCTGGCTTCGTTCATTCACTCTTTCTTCTGGGAGCTGGACCATTGTCATCCGGAGGCTATCTCTTGGCCGACCAACAAACCAATGACGTTTCCATCGTTGATCTGATACCTGCCCTGCGGGCTTTCGCGCGCACCTTCTGCCGCGTTCCAGACGATGCCGACGATCTGGTGCAGGAAACGTTGACCAAAGGGCTCGCCAACATCGACAAGTTCGAACCTGGTACACGCATGAAGTCGTGGCTCTTCACCATCATGCGCAACACCTACTACACCCGGATCAAGATCGCTGCACGGGAAGCGCCAGGCCTTCTCGACTGCGCGTCTTCGAGACCGATTTCGGAAGCTACCCAGGAATGGACCGTTCAGAGCAAGGAAGTTCACGGCGCCATCCAAAAGCTGCCCGAACATCAGCGCGAGGTGCTGATGCTGATCGGCGTTTTAGGAGTGGGCTACGAGGAAACCGCCGAAATCTGCGGCTGCGCGGTAGGGACGGTCAAGAGCCGGCTGAACCGTGCCCGCGCCAACATCCTTGAGCTACTCGGGGAGAGCTCGTTGCAGACATTGATAGAAAGGCGAAATCAGCTGTCGGATGGTCAGCTCGATATAGAGGTCGACAGCCGCAGATAATCAGCTCTTCACGTCTCGCCGACGCTTCTCGACGAGAGCATTTTGCAATTGGATCGCCAGCTTGGATAGGCGGTCTGGTATCTTTTCCTGCTCTATGGCGGCCAGCAGGGAAGCAATCTCCTGATCCACTGCCATCTCGACAAGCAGATCCGTGGTATCGTCGCTCGAATGAGACATCACGTTCTCTTGATAGCATCCCTAGATCCAAGTCTGATGATGAGCGCTCGGCACTACAAGGCGTTGTCGACCGCCGAGAGGCTCACCGGCGGCCCTTGCACAGTTTTCCTCCGTGCCGCGGCAAGACGCGGCGCGGTGGCGTCAGTCCTTCAGCAACCGGTTTGCGGCGTGATCCTGAAATTGATCGGATTGATTCGATTGCCGTCCAGCCCGCGCTCTCGGCTATGTTGCTTCCTGTCGCGGTTGGACAAAACCGCGTTTTCTTCGATCTTGTCCTTGTCCAAGGTGGTCATTGCGCCGGCGCCGGCACCTTTGCCTTGGCTGCCTTGGCCGAAATGCTTTTTGCCGCCGGATGCCATGATCTCCTCCTTCGAATCCAGGACACCGATCGGTGCCGACGCCCGAACCGGCATCGCGCTGTAATGTTCCGTCTCACCCAGCAAGCAGGAAGGCGTCGCCATCCCATGACCCAAACGGCTTCTCGCCGTCGATGACGACCCGCAATTGGTGAGCTTGCGCAAGACGGCCGATGTCGGCCCGGTCCAAAGAAAGCGATCCGCGATAAGAATAGTTGAGCAATGCGAGCCGGCCCGGCCGTTTGAGAACGCGCGCAATTTCATCGAAAAGCCGCTCAGCCATGCCGGCCAGGACCAGGTAGGGAAAGCTGTCGACCGCCAACACGCAATCGAAACTGTCGTCGTCGAAGTCGGCCAGATCGAGACCGGAGGTTTGGCGCAGTTCGACATTGCCGAGCGCTGCGCATTGCTCGGAGGCGATAGAGATCATCCGCGATGATATGTCGATGCCGACCATCCGCTTGAAGGAATTGGACAGCGCGCGCTCGAAACGTCCGATGCCGCAACCGATGTCGAGAATGTCTCGTTCAATTCCGGTGAATTCTCGCGCCTCGAGCCATTCAACGATTTCGTCGGTCATGGCTGTCAGCCGCTCGTCATCGCCAAGGGATCCTAACTGGACACTTGCGGCTGTCGAAATTGCTGCCGCGGCATCAAAACTCGAGGCCAGCCGCGTGACGACGGCAATATCCGTCTCGCCGTTACCGCGTTCATGCCGAACGGCGCCGCCTGTCGCTCGCAAAGTGGCAAGGACGCCCGGTCTGTGGCGCAGCAGTCCGGCGACCTTTCGCAGTCTTTCAGCATCGCCGGTATCCGCCGGACGGACTTTCAGCACGAACTCCGCCAATTCCGCCGCTTCAATTGTGGGCGGCAGGTGAAGCGCCAGCCTGACGAGAACAGCTTCGGCGCAGGCACCATCGGCCATGCAATCTTCGACCGCCCGTCTGACCGATGTCCGGCGCTGCGCGTGCACACTCATGACATCAACTCCGCGTCCAGATCCTCCGCATCGTCCACCTGTCGACGGCGCCCCAGCCATATTTGTAGGCCTCCTGGCCGCGCAGGAAGTCGAACTCGCGCGCATCTTCGCGGATCGACTCCGCGATCGCGTGGCCGATCAGGATCGCACCTGGGCTCTCCTCGGCATAAGCAGGATCTAGGCCGCCGAGATAGGCATAGGCGCGGCCGCGGTGGTGAAATCCGTAATAGGCGGCGACAGTCGTGCCATCGATCGCGAGCAACCAGCATCGGACCAGACCGTGAGCATCGAGCAAGGGAAGTGAAAGCCCATGGAAGTGCTGCACGGCGGGGTCGGCCAATACACCACCTCCATGTCCAACCCAGCGTGCATGGTGCAGGCGGATCAATTGGTTCAGGAAGTTCTGATCGCCCCGGGCTGACGCCAACGCGAGCCGGCCGCGTCTGGACGCCGCTTGACGCGCCCGGCGCAACTGGCGCCTACGCCGAGCGGGAACGCAGCCGGCCAACGTTTCGTCGCCGGCAACAGCAAGCACGGGGCAGGCTGCATGAATTGCCGGCCTCTCGACCGTTAAACCGGGATGCGCGATCGTAAGACCGGCACTGTTTTGCGGCAGATCAGACAAGATCCATTGTGACCACCCGACCGAGCAGATCGTTTCGGCAATGGTGGCGACAACCGCCGCCTCGATATCCTGGACAGCCAGGATGTCCAGATAATCACTGAGCGAAATGCCGACCGGAAGCAGCTTCGAACCGGCCGTTCCATGCTCGAGATAGAGTGGCGCCAGCCCGACCAGATCGCCGCCACGCCAGACCGCGACTGTCGCCAGTTCACCGGGTGCGAATGCGCGCCACCATGGCACCAGCCAGGCGGGGGATTGGAACGGCGTCGCAGAGGAACTCTGCTCCCACAGTTTCCACCAGTGCGGTGTCAAGGCATCGAATTTTACGGGGTCATCGATGATTTCGCTTCGCAACACTGCTTTTCTCACGGTGCCGCAGCGAAGCGCCTGCGATCGGTGCCAAGTTGCGCCAGGGCCTGATAGGCAGCCATATACGACGAGAGCATCCGTTCCAGCGAAAACCGCCGCCGCGCTTCAACCCGGCATGCCTCGGCGTCCAGGCTGGGCGCCGCAAGAATGGCTTGGGCCATCTCGTCGACTGTATTGACGAGAAAGCCCGTCCTGCCGTGCTCGATGACATCCGCAAGCGCACCATTCGGGAATGCGACCACCGGGGTACCGCAGGCGAGGGCCTCCATGGCGACAAGCGAGCTTGTCTCGGCGGCGAGGCTTGGAATGACCAGACAGCGGGCTGCGTTGAGAAAGCGCCTCTTGGCGTTAAAACCGAGCGGGCCCAAGAAGCTGCGGCGAGCATCAAGACGGGATTGGACCTCGTCGCGAAAGTAGCGCGTATGTGTTTCGTAGGGGTAGACCTTGCCGCCGATGACCAGGGGCACGCCCGCCTGTTTGGCCGCGTCCAGGGCCAGGTGAATGCCCTTTTCCGGGCAGACCCGGCTGAGAACCAGGGCAAAGTCTCGCTTCGGCTGCACTAGGCTCAGTGCTTCGATGTCAACGCCGTTGGGAATCGGCGCCACCAGTCTGGCCCCTGGTGGCGCCGTTTGCTGCTGGGTGGGCGAGACCGCATGGAGCCACAGGTCGTCGCGCGTCGGTCGCAGAGCCTCGGCCGGATACCAGTCCAAGGGCAGGTGGAGGCTCACCAGGGTCGGACCATCGTCGGGCAGATAGGCATGAAAATCGATGCCGTGCAGATGAACCACATCGATCGGCCATCGGGCGCGGGCAGCGGCGATCGCTTTGCGATGAGCCTGCTGCGCGCGGCTCTTCGCCGCCTCGTCGAGCACGCCGTTTTCAGCCGGTATTTCCACAAGGGTACCGCTCGCGCTGGAGCCGCGGCAGCCAATGACGATAGAGCGGTGGCCGGCGCGAACCAGCGCCCGATCGAGCATCGACAGAACCTGTTCGGCACCGCCGACAGCATCGGGTCCGACGGGTGCGAGAGGGTAGGCGACATTGAGGACAGTGAGCGCCGCGGCTGGTTGGGCCTCGGTCCCGTACGCCGCACCACCTGTCGATGGTGCCGCTAATTCGTCCAATGTGTCGGGCGTCTGATGCATCGGCAGCATGACATTTCACGCTGCCGAGGCCCGCCGCGTCGGGAGCGAATTGGACGCCATGCCGGGCGCATAGCGGCGGATCATGGTTGCGCAGAATTCCGCGAACTCCTCCGGCACCAGTGGCGGGCTGGTGTGGTGGGGCATCATTCCCCGATGCTCCGGTGTAAAACAAAAGGTGACCGTCACGTCGAAATCGGCGAGTGCCTCCATCTGCCGGTCGAACCAGTCCAGCGCGTTCGGTCGGAAGCTGTCTGCCCAGGAAAGCCCCGTGCGCATATTGGTGACGCCCAGCCGCTTCATCCAGGCGACAGCATCGTCCAGCCGGGGGTCCTCGAAATGAAACCACTGCACCAGCCCCATTGCGGGCGTGTAGCGCAGGAACTCCTCCAGCGCAGGTTTTGGCGTACCGTCCTGGCGCAGCAGCCCCATGTGGAAATGTCGATAGTAAGAAGAGCCCTCTGCCTCGCGATGCCGCGTCGTTGCTTCCCATTCGCGCGGAAGATCGTAGAGGCTGTACCACTGGATGCGTGGTGCGTTGCCAATCAGCAACTCAGCGGTGCGCTTGAGCCCCCAAACCTGGATTTCTTCCGCGCCGAAGGTCGATACGCCGACTTCGCTGACCCAGATGGGAAGGTTGGTGACGGTCGCGATCTCGCCGATCTTCTGTGGCCATTCGTGGATCTGCCACAGGTTCCAGTCGAGCGGAAAGCCGTGCACGGCGACGGCATCGACATGGTCCAGCACGCCGAATTCCTTCATGCGGGTGATAAAGCCCGGATCTATCGGCGAGATGCCACCGAGTACTTTCGTCAAAGACGGGTTCTCCGACGCGATTGCGTCAGCCGACAAGATCGCCATCCTGGCAAAGCGGCTCCAATCGGGATCGAGCTCTGGGTCCCAATGCGATTTGTTGTTGGGCTCGTTCCAGATCATGGCGGCTTCAATCATGGAGCTGTCCTTTCGAGGGGTAGATGGCGCCGCCGCCGGCCGGGTCCCCGGCTGCGCGGCAGAAATAGACCTCCTGCTCGGGGTGCAGAACGATCTCGAAACCGGCGCTGCGCAGCATCGCTTCTGTGCAGGCGCGGTTTGGAATCCACCAGTTTGTGGGATCGTCGGCATAGCGGTGCTCGATGAAATGCAGCTTGGGAAACTGCGGCTGGTCGAACAGGTCATGTGTCCAGAAATGATAGTTTTCTTCCAACTCGGGCAGATCCGCGCTGCCGCGCTGCATGGACTGGAAGATCATCAGGTCTCGGGCGACATGTTCGCGGATCAGGTCGAGCGCGAGCAAGGGGTGGCGCAAATGGTAAAGCACCCCCATGAACAGCACGACATCGAACGTCTCGCGCAGCGAGCCGACGTCGTAGACCGAAAGCTTCTGGAATTCGATCTCGCAATCGGCAACCTCGGCGGCAAAGCGAGCCTGCGCCAGATAGGCGTCATCGAAATCGATGCCGAGAACACGGTCAGCACCTCGCCGTTTCATCTCGATGGAGTAAAATCCTGCATTGCAGCCGATATCGAGTACGGCCTTGCCCCTCAGATCAGCGGGAATGGCATTGGCAAATTTGCGCCATTTGATCAGCGGGTAGTTGCCCAGAAAATGGTTGGGAGCGGTTTCGACGCCGGCAAGTTCCATGTTGTGGAACCATGGGCCGAGCGCATCGATGCGGCGGCGGATTTCGGCATGGGAATGCAGCATGGCTCAGGCTCCTTCGCCAGGAACGACGGGTACATGCGACTGCGCGCCGGGCATGATCATGGTGGGCCGGCGGTGCGCGGATGGGGCGTCGTTTTCAAGCAACCGCAGAGCTGTGCGATAGCCGTTGAAAGTGCCGACATCGACATAGTCCGACCCAGCCCTGACACCAAAAGCTGTACCGCCGGCCGCAATATAGGCGTTGACCAAAGTGCCGATATATTCGTCACTGCGCTCGCGCTCACGCCAGAGTGCCGCAAGCTGATGCAGGATATGGCCCGGCATCTTGAACGCACCCCAAACCCAGTTCGTGGCGGCATCCTGCCGCTTGACCTGGATTTCGATCACGCGCTCGTGGACGTCGATGACGACGGCGTCGAAGAATTCCGGCTGATCCACCGGGAAAAGCAGAAATGAGAGCTGATCGTCGGGCAAATGGCGGAAACCGTCCTCGGGAAACCAGATCGTATCGGGAAGGCCGACCAGGACGACCTCGTCGGGCGCGACGAGGGGCGCCGCCCGGAAGATCGCATCGCACAGACCGACGGGGTTCGGCTGCACCACGAAGAGAGCCGCCGCGTCACCGTAGCCGGCGGCGTAGTATTCAAGGATGTCGGATTTGCCCGATCCGATGATGAAGCAAATCTTGTCGACACCGGCCTGCACCATGCGCCGTACCAGATACTCGCTCACGGCGCATGGACGCTCGGTCTGTCCATCGATCCGGCTACCGACCGGCAGCAGCTCTTTCGAGAAGCCGAGCGGCTGAATGCGGCTGCCGCGCCCGGCAGCGGGTACGATGCCCAACATCAGACCGCTTCCCTCATCGGTTCGCCGGGAGATCTTTGAAAGGCATCGTTCAGGATGCGATCCAGTTCCGCCGCGCGCCGTGCGGAAGTGTGTTCGCCCAAGACCCGGTCGCGGGCACGCCTTCGAATGCCGTCGAGCTCGCACTCCGGCAATTGCAATGCGGCGACCACATCATCGGTGTCATGCGCCAACAATATTTCGCGGCCGGGTTCGAAAAATTCGGCCAGGCCCGGCCATGCATCGGTGACGATGGCAGCCCCACACGCGGCCGCTTCGAAGAGCCGTCCCGACGGGCACCAGCCCTTTTGCGCCATCGCCTCTCGGGTGACGTTCAGTGTCACGCGAGATGATGAGAAGAAAGCCGGATGGTCGGCTGGCGGAAGATGCCTGACAAAGAAGATGTTGTCGCTCCATGGGAATTCCTGCGGATATTGCGCGCCGCCAATGATGAAGCGGTGGTCAGGCAGGCGCGCGGCCGGGCGCACCAGCAGCTTTTCGACGCCGGCCTGGCGATCCGCCGCGTAAGTTCCGAGATAGGACAGATCACCGGCGAATTCGGCCCGCTTCTCTGCCGGCCGGTGTTGGTCGGGATCGACATGCCCATAGAGAGGTACCACGTGACGCGCGCCTAAAACCGACTTAAGCGCCTCGATCGCCGAGCCGCCGGTGTAACTCAAAACGAGGTCGAAATCGGCAAGACCCTCAGGTCCGAAATAGGGCGGACGCTCGCCTTGCTCGATGCGGGCAAGCGTGACCGGAGTGTCGAGATCGTAGAAGACACGCAATCCGCGACCTGTCTGCTGCGCCAGCCGCGAGGCCTCCACGGCGTCGGCACAGTAGGAAGTGACGACGACGACATCCGCTTGCTTCATTGCCCGCTCCGCAACGCGACGGATGTCTTCCCAGTCCGGATAAATGACGACGTTGCCGCCATCGAGCCGATCGAGATCACGCGTCCCGGCATAGTAGGGGGTATCGCGTTCGAAGAAGGTGATGGACCATCCCAGCCGACCCAGGGCGCGGATCAGTCCCCGCCAGAGCGTGGCATGGCCGTTGCCCCATGATGATGTAACGGTGAGACCGAAAATGACCATCTGCATCCGGAAAGTCCTCGTCAGGCAGCTTCGTTCATTCGCAGGAGCTTGGAGCCCCAGTCACCCGACACGATCGTCGTGATCGAGGCTGGATCGATGTCGAAGCGGAAGCAGTCGCCGACCGGCAAGCCAAGCACCTTGCAGACGGCGGCTTTGATCACGTCGGCGTGGCTGACCAGGGCGACACACTGATTCGGATGCCGCTCGCGCACTGCGTTCATCAGTGCGACGATCCGCTCCTGGACATCCAGCATGGTCTCGCCGCTCGGTGTCCTGGCCTCCTGCCGCTGGTCGTTCCACGCCCGCCAACCGGCATCGCCATTCAACTCGTCGAAAGTCTTTCCCGACCAATCGCCGAAATCGATCTCGTCGAGTTCGGCGCAGATCGCGATTTCGCCGACGCCGCAGGCAAGCGCGATCGGCACGGCCGTCTCTTGCGTACGCTCACGCGGGCTGCACAAGATGGCTTCAATCGGCTCCCGGGCCATGCGGCCACCAAGATGCGCGGCCTGCGCCTTCCCAGCCTCGCCAAGGCAAACGCCGTCCATCCGTCCTGCAAGATAGGAGCCGACATTGTCGTGCGCTGCATGACGGATCAAAAAGAACGTTGTCGTCATTCCGCGGCATCCAGCAAAGGCTCGTCCTTGCCGGCGATGAAAGCGAGCGTGCGCTGCCGCGCTTCGGCGTCGGTGAACTGTTCGGGAGGCGACTTCATGAAATAGCTGCAGGGGCCGGTCAGTGCTCCCGCTATGCCACGATCGAGCGCAAGCTTGGCGCAGCGTATCGCATCGATCACCACGCCGGCTGAATTTGGAGAATCCCAGACTTCCAGCTTGAGTTCGGCGTTGAGCGGCACGCCGCCGAAGGTCGTCCCTTCCACCCGGATATAGGCCCATTTGCGATCGGTCAGCCACGGTACGTGGTCGCTGGGTCCGACATGAATATTGCCCGGCTCCAGGGGAACATCGAACTGGCTGGCCACGGACTGGGTCTTGGAAATCTTCTTTGATTCCAGCCGCTCGCGTTCCAGCATGTTGAGGAAGTCGGTGTTGCCGCCGAAATTCAGCTGATAAGTGCGATCGATGCGCACGCCGCGCTCGCGGAAGAGATTGGCCAGCAGGCGGTGAACGATGGTCGCCCCGACCTGGCTCTTGATATCATCGCCGACCAGCGGCAGCCCTCGCTGCTCGAAGCGCCGGCGCCATTCCGGACGTGAGGCGATGAAAACGGGTATGCAGTTGACGAAGGCGCAGCCGGCCTCGAGCGCGCATTCGGCGTAGAAGCGCGTCGCTTCCTCGGAACCCACCGGAAGGTAAGAGACCAGCACATCGGCGCCGCTGTTGCGCAGGATCTCGCTGACGTCGGCAACCGGCTCCGGCGCCTCCTCGATTTCGTCGCGCAAGTATTTTCCGATGCCGTCAAGTGTCGGTCCGCGCTCGACGCGAACGCCGTTTGCCGCCGCATCGGCAAAGCGGAACGTGTTGTTGGGGGCGGCGTAGATTGCTTCAGCGACGTCGAGGCCAACCTTGCTCCTGGCGACGTCGAACGCGCAGACAATCTCGATGTCGTCGACATGGTAGCCGCCGAGGTCGGCATGCATCAGCCCTGGGATTGGTTCGTTGCTCTTTGCGTGACGATAATAGGAGAGGCCCTGCACCAGGGAGGATGCGCAATTGCCGACCCCGACGATACCGACACGAACCTTTTTCGATCCCACGAAACTGCCGCCCTATGCTGTTCAAAGGTAAGTTCCTGCCGCCGAACCACCAGCGTGCCGGAATGTTCCTTGGCCTGCCGAAAAATTGCGCAAGACAGCATGGATCGAAGCAGCGCTCGCTGCGTTGCCGCAAGGCAAAGCATTGGAAAACCGATCGATGATCGTTTACGGCGACCAGAAGCGGAGGCAGAGCGCAGAACGGCTTCGCGATGCTGCGAGCGAAATTGCTCAAAGTCTGGACCGCATGGCTCATGGCGTCCGACGCCATGCCGCGTTGGTCGGCCTATTCATCAGCGTATCGGAACTGGTTCGCGCGCTTGCCGATGTCGATTTCGAGAACAGGGGCATCGACATCTTTTCGCCGCGGCAACAGCAAGGCGCCAGATTGCTGGTTGGTCTTGCGGCAGAGGTGGCGAAGTCGTGGCGAAGCGGTTTCGCCGTGGGCGGTGGCATCGAGCCGGGACTCCTCCAACTGCTGGACGGGTTGGATTGCGAGGCTGAGGTTCTGACCGGTTCTGCCGAGGGTTACGCGCATTACGCGCTTTATCCCGAAAGCTATTTGGGAGCGGCGCAGGAGTCAGGTCTCGATGCGAACACATGCGTGATCGGCATCCGCAGCGTCGGCCTGGGGCTTGCCGCCATAGTGGCTGCCGCGATTGGCGCGCCGGCGCCGTTCAGCGTTCGTCCGGTCGGCCATCCTTTCCGCAGGCACATCAATGCCGATCCGCGCTCGATCGCTTCCTGGAAGAACAATCCATCGGCACGCTTCGCCGTTGTAGACGAAGGTCCCGGTCTGTCCGGCAGTTCGATGCACGCCGTCGTCGCGTGGCTGCGGGAACTGGGTATTGGTATGGACCGCATTCACCTGTTTCCCAGCCATCCTGGCAACCCGGGCATCGAAGCGTCACGGGAGGCCAGGGAGACATGGTCGCGCTGTCCGAAACATGTGGCGACGGCGCTCGAATGCACCTTCCCCGAAAGTTCGAACATTCCCACGCTGCGCGACTGGGTGGCCGAGGCGGTCGGCAGCCCCGAATTACGCCTGACCGAACTGTCTGGTGGCGAATGGAGGAGCGTCCACTACGTCGACGAAAAGCATTGGCCGCCGAGCCCGCGCGGCATCGAGCGGCGTAAATTCCTGGCGTCCGCGGGGTGTGGTCGCTGGCTCGTCAAATTCGCCGGCCTCGGCGAAACCGGACGGCAGAAGAAACGAGCCGCGGAAATGTTGGGGAAAGCCGGGTTGGGATCACAAGTGGTCGGGCTTTGCCACGGCTTTCTGGTCGAACGGTGGATTGACGGCACCACGATGGACCAGGCGCCGCTGCCCAGAGGAAGGCTGGTCGCGGAGTTGACGCGCTATCTAACCTGGCGGGCGCTCAATCTCCGAACCTGCGAACCGGGTGCATCATTGCTCGCACTCGCGGAAATGGCTGTTTCCAATACATCTGAAGCCCTGGGCGAGAACCGAGCGGCGACGTTGCGCGGCTGGCTCTCGAAAAAAACCCCTGCGCATATTCTGCAGCCGGTGGAAATCGACGGAAAGCTTCACGCGTGGGAGTTTCTCGTTTGTGCCGACGGCTCGGTGGTCAAGACAGATGCCGTCGACCATTGCCGGGCACACGATTTGATTGGCTGCCAGCCGATAGAGTGGGACATTGCCGGCGCCCGTGTCGAATATGGACTGTCCGACAGCGATGTGACGACATTGGTCGAGGGGATGGGGCTCGATATTGACAATGGCCACATCGATTTTTTCGAACCCTGCTATTTGGCGTTCCAAATCGGGCTCTGGAGCACGGCTGCGCAATCCGAAAATGGCCAGGAAAAAGCAAGGCTGGCCGCGACCGCAGACCGATACAGGGCGGGGCTGATACGATTCCTGGACGAATCTCAGGTGTAGCGTTTCGATCAATCCAGCCTTCGTAGCATGTCTGCTTCCTGCTCGAGAATAGCGGCCACTTCCTCGCGCTGCAGATGCGTCATCATCAGGCTGACGCAGCACTCGAGATAGGTGATGGAGGAGCGCCGCAGATAGGCAGCCGCCTCGCGTTCGGCAATCTTGTCGACATCCTTCGCGGGTCGCTTGGGTTGCATGAGGATGATCCTCCGTGTCGGGTTCCTCCCGCCAAACTACAAGGTTGGATGGATGTTCCGCACGATCTCCGGGCAGGTCCGGCCGCGGCCCACGTCATGCAGGAAGGTTCTGCAGCCCGCCTGCGGGTCTCCTTTTGGCAAGGCCTGTCATCTGATCGCCGATGCCGGTGCCTTCGAGCGCCGCGAAATAATCGATCGTCAGCTTGAGCCCTTCGTTGAGCGGCACTCTCGGCGACCAGCCGAGCAGCGTTTTCGCACGCGAAATATCAGGCTGCCTGCGCCGAGGATCGTCTTGCGGCAGGGGCAGAAATTTCAGATCCGACTTGGTGCCGGTCATCGCCTTCACCAATGCCGCCAGTCGCACGATGGTGAATTCTCCGGGATTGCCCAGATTGACCGGCTTGCCCGGATTGGGGTCGATGTTCATCAGGCGCATCAATCCATCAATCAAGTCGGAGACATAGCAGAAGGATCGCGTTTGCTGGCCGTCGCCGAATATCGTCAGCGGACGCTTCTCGAGCGCCTGCATGATCAAATTCGAGACGATGCGACCGTCGGCCGGATCCATTCTCGGACCGTAGGTGTTGAAGATGCGCGCGACGCGCACGTCGGCCTTGCCGGCCCTTAGATAGTCGAAGCAAAGCGTTTCGGCGGTGCGCTTGCCCTCGTCGTAGCAGGCGCGTGGGCCGGTGCAGTTCACATGACCGACGTAATCCTCCCTTTGCGGGTGTTGTTCCGGATCGCCATATACTTCGCTCGTCGAGGCCTGCAGCAGTCGCGCGTCATTGCGGACAGCGAGTTCGAGCAGGTTGAGGGTTCCGATCACGCAGGTACGCGTGGTGTGTATCGGGTCGGCCTGATAACGCGGCGGTGAGGCGGCGCAGGCCAGGTTGAAGATGTGATCCACGGGCTCGCCGAGGTCCAGTGGCCGGCAGATGTCCTGCTCGATCAACCGGAAACCCGGCCGGTCCATGATCGAGATGATGTTTTCCATGCGCCCGGTCAGAAAATTGTCGACGCAGATCACGCGCCAGCCGTTGCGGAGCAATACTTCGCAAAGATGCGAACCGAGGAAACCCGCGCCGCCGGCAACAAGCACCGTCTTTGCCCTGTGCGCCTTTCTTGTCTGTCGCATCGCTGTTTTCTCCTGTCTGCCGTTCATGCTGCACTTCCAATGTCGAGATCGAGGGCCGTCGCCCTTGGTTGGGTCAGCGCCGCCACGAATTCGCGAGCCCTGGCCGCACCGGTGTGGGAAGCGAGGACGAGTTTGCGAGCCCGGCCGGCCATGGCCAGGCGTGCGCGCTCGGACTCGCCAACGAGGATATCGATGACTTCGTCCGTCTCCGCGGCCGTGTGGATCGCCGATGCAGGAAAGAAGCTGTCGAGCCCTGGCCAGCGGTCGCTGACGATGGGCGTGCCGCAAGCCGCCGCTTCGAACAGGCGCACGCTGGGCGACCATCCTGCGGTGATCATGGAACTGCGTGTGACATTCAGCGTGTAGCGCTGACGGCTATAGAACGCGGCGTGATCGGCTGGCGGCAAATGTTCGATGCGTTCGACATTGTCCGGCCAGATGATGTCGGATGGATATTGGGAGCCGGCCACGACGAAACGGAGGTTCGGCATATGCCGTGCGGGCTCGAGCAGCAGAGCGTTCAGCGTTGTCTGCCGGTCCATGCTGTAGGTGCCGAGATAGCCGAGATCCCAGCGGATCGGATCTCCTGTCGGGTGATGCCGTTCCGGATCGACCGAACAATAGAGAGGTTCGGCATGGCGCACGCCGAAGTCTTGCGCCAGATGGTTGAGCGTTGGTCCGCCAGTGAAGGAGAAATAGACATCGAAATACGGAATTTGCCGCGAACTCAGATAATCGCAATCGTCGGCTGAAAGCTTGGCCAGGGTCACCGGGGTGTCGATGTCGTAAAAGCAGAGCTGCCCCTTGCAAAGCGAGGCGACGATGTCGATGACCTGGCGTCCTTCTGGAACAAAGGATCCGATGACGATGATGTCGGCCTGCTCCAGGCACTGTGCGTAGTCGCGTTGCAGCTCCGCAGTGGTTTCGTAGTAGCGCAAGGCGCAGAACTCCGGATCGCGCAGATCGCGGTGATTGGCGTACCACGGCACGTTGCGCTCCAGAAAAGTCACCCGGTGACCGAGTCCGTGCAAGCCTTTCAAAAGACCCCGGAAAGTCGTGGCGTGGCCGTTTCCCCAGGATGAGGACAGCGACAGGCCGAGAAAGACGATGTCCAGTTTCTTGGTCATTCCGCTGCCTCCACGGCCCCGTGCTCGAAATGACGTTTGAAGACGGCATCCGCCACATCCGCCCGAAGCGCGTAGGTATGGTCCGCCAGCACGCGGTGAAGTGCGGCTTGGCCGATTGCCTTGGCCCGACCGGGGGTCAGCGAGCGCATTATTTCGGCGACATCGCCGCCGTCACGCGCGACCAGGATCTCCTCGCCTGGTTTCAGGAACAGTTCCACGCCCAGCCATGCATCCGTGATGAGACAGGCGCCGGCGCCAGCCGCCTCGAACACTCGCGTGGCCGGTGAAAAACCGTTGGCGGCCATGCTATCGCGGCTGATGTTCAACACGGCTTTTGGGGTGACATTGAAGGCGTTGTGATCGCGGGTGCCGACATGGCCGAGCCAGCCTACATTGGTGGGGAGCGGCTTGTCGCCCCAACCCGAGCCTCCGAGCAGGAAACGCTGTTTCGGCAGCTGGCTGGCGGGATCGAGGAAAAACGATTCGACACGCGCTTCACGGTCCGGCAGCCGGTTTCCGAGGAACGCCAGGTCGCAGGCAAAACGCGCTTTGCTGGCGACCGGATGGTGCGTTTCGGGATCGAGCGCATTGTAGATGGGCACGCACTCCTTGGCGCCCATGGCACGATAGGCCCAGACAACGGGATCGCCGCCACCATAGGTCAGCACGAGGTCGATCTCCTGCAGTGCACGATGGAGCGGGTGGTCCGGCTCGTCGCGCAACTGAGCAAGCGTGGCTGGCGCATCCACGTCCCAGAATACGACAAGCGCGTCGCTGCGGGCGTGGTCGAGAACGGCGCGAAGCAGCGCCTCGTCTTCGAAACCGACGCCACTCGCCTTGACGACGATGTCGGCGCCGGCGGCACGTGCCGCGACCTGCATCAGCGCATGCTGGGTCGCCTCATAAACGACGACAGTGCACCAGTCGGGAGCTTCGATGTCGCGGTTCTTCTGCCGGTCGTAGACATCGGGTTCGTAGAACGTGATCTCGTAACCCAATTGCGAAAGTGCCTTGAGCAAACCGCGATAGTACGTCGCGGCACCGTTCCAGTAGGACGACAAAAGGCTCGATCCATAGAATGCGATCTTCATGCGACGGCTTCCTTTGCGGCTGTCGGGACGGCGGTGTGTCGGTTCGCGCATTGCGTGAGCACGCCGAGCAACTCGTCGACGCGGTGGCGGCAGGTGTGCCGCGAGCGGATGGTCTCGAGACCCGAGGTCACCAGGGAGGCCGCAAAGTCCTCGTCGGACAACACCGTCCGAAGCTGTTGCCGCATTTGCGAGCCATTCTCGGCAAACAGGAAGTCGACACCGGGCCTGAAAAGCTGCTCGACATCGGACCATGGCGCTGAAATCAGCGGAATGCCGCAGGCGAGTGCCTCGAACATGCGGATCGTCGGGATTCCGGGCAACCTCTCGCGATAGGGGCGCCGTGGAACGTGAACGGTGACACGATGCGCGGCGAAGGCCTTCGGCACGTCGGCATTGGCGATCCACCCCTCATAGCGCAGTCCTGCGGTGGCCAGATCCGCAAGTGCGGTCTTGGGGTAGCGTACGCCGTGAACAGCGGCATCAAGGCCGAGATCGTGCACCGGCTCGATCAGAAACTCCTTGAGTTCGGCGGTCCGCTCATCATCGCCCCAGTTGCCGATCCAGACCAGATCGGAGGTGGGGTGGATCTCCGGGTGCGGCTTGAACAGGCGATCGTCCGCCGCTTCATGCCAGGTGAAGACGCGCTTGCCCCAGCCGGCGCGCAGATAGCTCTCGCGCAAGGTCTCGCCAAAGGCGAGAACGCCGTCATAGTGCTCCAGCCGGAGCGCCGAGAGCGCCTCGGTCGCAGACACGGCCCGGTGATGGGTGTCATGAAAAAGAAGGATGAAGTTGCCGCCGGCGGCCCGGGCACGGCCAATACGTGCGACAAGCTCCGGATCCGTCCACTCATGAACGATCACAACGTCGGCCTCGGCGATCCAGGCTTCGTGATCAAATCCGGCATCGTAGGTCACTGGCATCAGTTCGGGAAAATCCTTGCGGAAGCGTTCGATGGCGAACGACCCCTTCTCAGCCAGCAGATTCGACCGGCTCCAGCCATTCGCCGGCTCCAGCGCAATCGCCTGATGCCGGCGCTGGACCAGCTCTCGCATGACGCCGCGCAGGAAATGGGCATTGCCATGGTTCCAGTCGGAAACGACCGAGTGGGTGTAGAACACAAAGCGCATGATCAGCGCTCCGCCATCGCTAAGGCCGCTTTGTCGTAGACGCCGCGCATAGCCGCTGTCTGCTTTGTCAGCCTAAACCTGCGGCTGCGTCGGATGGCTGCCTGGCCAAGCTCTCGCCGGAGCTCGGCATCGCTGGAGAGACGGTTGAGGCAGGCAGCGAGATCGTGCGGATCGCGCGCGTCAAAGAATATCGCGGCCCCGTCCCATAGTTCGCGATAGGTGGCGATATCGGAAAGCACCAGGGGCGTAGCCGACATGGCGGCTTCCAGCGCGGCCAGGCCGAATGGCTCGTAGAGCGATGGCGATACGAAAATACCCGCGCGAGCCATCAACGAACGCACCTCATCGGACGGCACTGCTCCCAGAGGAACAGCATGGCTGAAGCTGACATGCTCGCCGTTTGGGCCGTTCGTCGAACCGGCGGCAAACAGAGGCCATCGCGTCAGGGACGCCGCCTGATCGACCACCGCCGCATTTTTGCCCTCGTCCCACCAGCGGGCAGCGGCGAAGACGAGCGGTTGGTGCTTTTCGGCCTTCGGCAGAGGACGGGCACCATTTGTGACCACACTCAAGCGCGCGATCGGGCCGTAGCAGGTCTCTAGCATGTCGGCATGGCTGCGGCTCGGCGCGATGACCGCGTCGGCCCGATCCATGCCGCGTCTGTTGCGCTCCTTCTGCCAGGCCCATGCCCCATCCGCCGCCTGTCCTCTGACCGCATGGAACCAAGTCGTCACGCAGGAATGGGAGACCACCACGACCGGGCATGGCGCGTCGAATCCCGCCGCCTGCGAAGGCGCGTTGAAATGGACAAGGTCGATGGCGTGGTCGCGCATGGGCGCATGCAACTCCCGAGGCAGCGCGTCGAGATCACCGCCGTTCCGGGTCATCCAATCCGGCGGCGTGTTGAGCCAGATCAGCTTCGCGAAAGCCTCCGCCTCGTCGGCCTGCTGCCTGGACGGTGGCGGACCGAGACCGGCAAGCACTACGCTATCGCCGCCATTGACAAGTTCCCTGGCCAGGTCGAGCGCATAGCGCCACACGCCGCCCACGGCGTCGACCGTCATCAGGATGCGCCGCGAGCGCGGCGTCAGTGTCCGCAACATGTCGCCTCCAGTTCCGCCAGCGGACGCGGGCGCCTTTCCTGGATGTCGCTGAACTTCTGGAATGATGCGAGATAGTGATCATGGGCGCGCTCCCAGGCGAGGTCGTCGGGTTCGCCCCAAAGCTCGCGATAGCTTGGCGAACTCGGATATGGATAAAGCGGTACGGGTTCATTGGCCCACACGCCGTTGTCGATGAGGTGCGTTCGCCAGTAGTCGACAAGGGCAGGGTCATCCTCGACGACGCCGATCAGATTGGCCTGTACGAACGGAACGTGACGCCTGGCATTGACGAGCAGCGCGGCGAGTTCCTCGGTACCCAGCCGGCAGCGCTTTGCCAGCATCGCACGACCTTCCACGGTCAGGCTTTCGAGACCGGCCTCGATGGAGACGCAGCCGGCCGCACCAAGCAGTTCCAGCAGCTCGGGTTTCCAAAGGTCGATGCGGGTCTGCACACCGAACTTCACGTCGCGATCGATCAACGCTTCCAACAGCGCTTTTTGCGGCAGGAAGATTTCATCGATGAAATAAATGTAGCCGACGCCCTGGGCAATCAGCCCATCGATTTCCGCTATGACCGCCTCGTGGTTTCGACGGCGATAGGAATCGCGGAAATCGATCTTGGCGCAGAAGCTGCAATTGTAGGGACAGCCGCGCGATGCTTCGACCTCCGCGCCGAACCCAACCTGCTTGTCATCGAACCTGTGATGGTGGTGCGAATGGGCTGCAATCCAGTCTGATGGCCATTGGAGTGGCGGATGATCGACAAACGAGCTGGCGTGGACGCCGCCGTTCAAAACCACCTTGGCGTCGCGCAGGTAAGCGGTCGAGGGGACCGCGCTCCAGTCGTCGCGCCGGGCAAGTTCCGCGACGATCTCCTCGCATTCGCCGCGCACAACAATGTCGACGCCAAGCTTGCGCAAGGTTGGCGCGGGCGTAGCCGAGCCATGCGGCCCGACCGCGACTGTGCGTCCACCGCGCCCGGCGAGACGGTTGAGGAAATCGGCCGGCACGCGCAACTCGGGTGGTGCGCAGCGCCAGAACAGATAAGTCGGGGCGGTACTGACGACCGTCATTGCCGGCGCGAAATCAGCCACACGCTCGGAGAGGTCCGAGTTTTCGAGCTCCTGCAATTGCCCATCCAGCATCAGCACCTCATGGCCGGCTGTTTCGAGCAGGGATTTCGAATAGCCGAGTTCCAGCGGGAGATGTGGTTGGCGGCAGCCGAAATAAATGCTGTCGTCATAGGTCCAGAACGGGTTTACCAGGGCGATTTTCATGCGACGTACCTCACGACTTCGGGGCGAGGCTGGAGCCGGTGTTTTTGCAGCCAGTCTGCGAGATCGCGAATGCCTTCGCGCCATGAAACACGAGCTTTCCAGCCAAGCATCGCTTTGATCTTGCGGGTGTCGGCGACGAAGAAGGGCTGATCGCCGGTGCGTTCGCCATCATGGCGGATCGAAAGCTCATGGCCGGTCAAGCTACGGATCTCGCTCAACAGCATGCGCAGGCTGATCGCATTATCGGGGCCGCCGCCAAGATTGAATGCCTGGCCTTTGGTCGTCTCGATACGATCGAGCGTGGCCCTGTAGGCGGCGACCGCATCGGAGACATGCAGTATATCGCGCACTTGTCTGCCGTCGCCGTAAATGGTGATTGGACGTCCCGTCAGCGCACTTAGCAGGAAGTGCGCGACCCAGCCTTGATCCTCGGTTCCGAACTGGCGCGGCCCGTAAATGCAGCTCATCCGCAGCACCGCCGTCGGCATGCCGTAGGATTTGGCATAGTCGAGCACATATTGGTCCGCCGCGCCTTTGGAACAACCATAGGGCGTGCAGAAATCCAGGCCGTGGGTCTCGTCGATGCCATTCGCTTGGATGATGCCGTCGCAAGGCAGGTAACGATCGCCGTCCTCGCGCACCGCGACGTCGGGCAGACTGCCATAGACCTTGTTGGTGCTGGCGAAGACCACCGGAACAAACTCACTGCTCAGCCGCGCCGCTTCGAGGACATTGAACGTTCCTCGAAGGTTGATGTCGAAATCCTCGTCCGGTTGGACCAGGCTCGTTGTGACGGCGGTTTGCGCGGCCAGATGGAAGATCGCCTTGGAACTCTTCAGAACGGGCGCAAGCGCATAGGCGTCGCGCACGTCAATGGTTTCGACCGCGAGGCGGCTGCCGTGCTTTTGCGCCAGCCATTCAAGGTTCTGTTCGACGCCGGGGCGGCTGAGATTGTCGATCACCAGCACCGGCTCGCCATCCGACAACAGGCTGTCGGCCAGGTTCGATCCTATGAAGCCGCTGCCGCCGACAATGGCGACGGGCGCGTCGCGTCGATTGCGCGTATTCATGACACCAGCCCACGTTCTTCAAGCTCGCGTTTCATGTCGGCGCCGCGGTCGATGGCGGACGAGTTGCGCACCCAGGAAACGAAATCGGCGAGCGAATTCTCCAGTTGTTGCCTCGGCTCGAAACCGAGCAGCTCACGGGCCTTGGAAATATCGGCGAAGCAGTTGCGGATATCCCCGGAGCGCGCCTTGCCGAGCAACTCTGGCGAGCGGTCCGGCGTTCCCATGGCCTCGGCAAGTACCCGCGCGACGTCGCTGATAGCATAGGCTCGGCCGCTGCCGATGTTGATGACGTGACCCCTTGCCTGGCGTTGCTGCAGCGCAAGACGAAAGGCGCGGGCGACGTCATCCACATGGACGAAATCGCGTTTCTGTTCGCCATCCTCGAAGATCATTGGACGTTGGCCGTTGGCGAGACGCGAAGCAAAATTGGCCAACACGCCGGTATAGGGGTTCGATAACGCCTGGCCGGCGCCGAAGACGTTGAACAGGCGCAGCGCGACCGCATCGATGCCATAGGCTTCGCCGAAGATCAGCACGGCGCGTTCCTGGGCGTATTTCGTCAGCGCATAGATAGAGGCGAGGTCGACCGGCTTTTCCTCGTCCGTCGGCAGGGGGGAGAGGGGCTCGCCTTCCGGCGACAGCGGATTCCACTGCCCGTTTTTGATGTCGCTCGCCTTGCGCCGGGCATTGTCGATGCGCCGGCCGTCCGATGTAGCATAGAGGCCCTCGCCATAGACACTCATCGATGAGGCGACGACAATGCGCTCGACCGGGTGTTTGATCAGCGCCTCAAGCAGCGTCGCGGTGCCGAGATCGTTGGTGCCGACATAGCGCGCGATCTCGTACATCGACTGTCCGACGCCGACTTCCGCGGCCAGATGAATGACCGCGTCAACGCCTTCCAGCGCCTTGGCGACCGCCTCCCGGTCCCGAATGTCGCCCTTGATCAGCTCGGCCCCGGCGGGAAGGGCGACTGTTTCGCCTGCGTGCACCTGCTCCAGCAGCACATCCAAAATGCGAACCGAATAATCCTGCTCGATGAGTTCCTGGGCGACATGCCGGCCAATGAAGCCGCAGCCCCCTGTAACCAATATCCGTTCCACGACCACTCCTCAGACAGGTAATCTTGGCGACCCGAACTTTTCGGCAAAAGGTTTGTTCCCTTGGCTTCAACAAAGTTCCTTTGGCCGGCTTCGTTCGGAAGCAGCCACATCGCGCTCGCCGCGCCGTGCCGGAACATTGCCGCCCTTGTGCTGTTAGGACGCCGGCAGCCCCGACGATGCCCGATGTTGGCAACGCCGATGATCAAAGGAGATTTCAATGTCCCAGTCGCAAACGACCACCAATCACGACGAAATCCGCAAATGGGCCGAGGAGCGGGATGGACGGCCGGCAGTGGTTCGCACCAAAGGCGCGGGCGGCATCCTGCGGATCGACTTCGGCAAACCCGAGGAAGCATTCGAGCCGGTCGAATGGGACGAGTTCTTCCGCATATTCGACGAGAACGATCTGGCCTTTCTTTACCAGTCCAAGACTGGTGACGGACAAACCAGCCGTTTCAACAAGTTCGTCGAGCGCAACCAGAAAGGCGAATGACGCACTTCGAGCCGGCCGATTTGCCTGACCTGGTTCTCGGGCAAATTTTTCTGGATCAGTGGAACAATAGAGGGCTCCGATCCTTCGGTCGCTGAACCACAGGCGCAGCAAGGATCGAAGGCCTGGGCCTGAGCGCAGGAGGCGGCGGGGCTGGATAGGCGTCAAAAGCTGGAAACCCGCTACTCGTCCTGCCGTGAAACCAAAACGCCGCTCATCAGTCGTCCTGCTGCTTGCGGTGGCGGTGTTTCTCGATTTCCTCGGGCTCTTCATCGTCGATCCGCGTGATGTTCGAAGCATTGTGGTCTGATCGCAGGATCTCATCCAGTTTGGCGTGAATGGCCTGAGTGTCGCGGTGCTCGGCACGCTGGATGAACAGCGTCATGGCCCACGTAAACAAGGTAGCCGCTCCATGCCAGTCCAGGGTCTGACGCTCGAAGATCATCCAAAGGATTGCGTAGACCAACAGGATCAGGAATGCCGCGGGGCGGGAGGTTAATGTGCCGATTGAGGTAAGCACGCCGGTGACGGGATGATTGGCCATGCGAAAGAACTCGCGGCAGTGACCGTGGTTCCCGACCGCAGTGCATCGCGCCGGCACGAGCCAGCTAGGCGCGACGGATGAATTCACGGCGCAGTGCTTGCCGATCGCAGCTACAACGATGACCACTCGATTGCCGGGCGCGCAATCATCAGCCAGAAAATGGCGAGCACGGCGCCGAAAGCTGGGAAACCGAAGACAAACCAGCGTCTGAACAGCTGATGGTAGCGCTCGGGAGGAGGTTGGTTGGAGAGTGCGGCCTGTGTGGCTAGATTTCGCATCTCGATCTGCATCCACACGACAGGCAGCCAGAACAGGCCCGTTAAGATGTAGAGCAGGATCGAGAGAACGATCCATCCTTCGGACAGCGAATACCCCGCAACCCTAGCGAGGCCCAGTCCGGTCAAAGGTTGTGCGACAACGGCCGTAGCCGTGAACAGGAAATCCGCCAGCACGACAATGCGGGCGACGGCTGCGATCATCGCGGCATTCCCGGTCCGGTGTGCCAAAAGCATGAAAAAAGCAATGCCGGCACCAGTTCCGAGCAGCACAGCAGCGCCGATCACGTGCAGGTATTTAAGCACGAAGTACATCATCAGCGTTCCTCCAGAATGGCCAGCGCTGCAAAATGCAGAACGAGGATCGGGAGGATTTTGATCAACGGACCGAGTGGCTCAAGCCAAAGATCCGGCCGCAGAATGCTCCCAGCGATCGCATAGAAAAGCGATACCGCGATTGCGCCGAAAAGACCAAGCCGGCTGGTTGGGCGCCAGGCGATAAGCGCCCCGACGGCGATGTCAGCCAGCGCGCCGGCGACTACCGCCGGTTCGGCCAAGGGGCCGGCAGCAGTGCCAATCAGCAAATCAACTCCGCTGCGCCAGCCGGCAGTGAGGGAAATGATGCCCGTCATGATCCAGAAGAGCGGCAAGATGACAAAGAGCGCCGGCTTGACGAAGTAAAGACCGGCGAACCATCGCTCCTGCACCGTCGCAGGATTTAAACGCAGTGCAGATGTAAGACTTGATGGTTGAATGCCGGTCGCCGTCATCCAGGGTTGGGGATCGCCGACAGCGCCACGGGCAATCTCTTTTGCTGCATTGCTGCGCATCGGCGGGCGCCAGCCCAGCTGAGCCGCGGCATCCCCGAACCTGTACAAGATAGCTGCGGCCCAATTGGGCAAGATGAACTCCCGAGCACTGCTCCATCCGAACCAGCGGCGATAGCGACCCACGACCTCGCTCATCGAAAGTGCCTCGGGCCCAGCCAGGTCCAGCGTGAGGTGCGATGGGCTGCCGGGTTTGAGGAAGAACAGGACGGTGGAGATCACGTCATCGAGTTGGACGACTTGGAGACGGCCCGTGTCGGGCATCAACGGCAAGAGCGGCAACGCCGCGAGGCCGCGAAAAAGTGCACTTGCGCCGAAGGCCGGCCTTCCCAGTACTACGGAGGGGCGCAGGATGACCCAGTCAAGGCTACGTGCCATCAGTGCCTCATCGCCGGCGAGCTTGCTGGCGGAAAAGGCGGACGGCTGCTGGCGATCGACCCCGATGGCAGAAAAGTGGATCACCTTATTCACACCTGCGTGCTCACACGCGGTGAAGAGAGCCGAGGCGCCGGTAGAATGGACATGCCGGGTGTTTTCCCGGGCACTATCCTGCAGGACGCCGGCACAGTTTACGACGGCGTCCACACCGGCGAGATAGGGGGTCCAGTCCTGAGGTCGCAAGGCCCGCGCCATATCCAGGGAAACGGTTTGGATCTCCGGGTGGACGCCAGTGTCTGCGTGGTGAAGCACGCGGACCACTTCATGACTCTCGCCGGCCAGGCGCGCGCAAAGCGCGGCTCCAATCAGACCTGACGCGCCGGTGACGAGAATTTTCATTCCTTCCTCCAGCCGTTCGCCAGCGCGTGCCCGTCCATCAACCCAGCGGCTGCGCCTGGGAGAACTCTAGCAAAGCCGAAGCCGGTAGTCTCAGGCCGGGTGGAACAGGTTCCGGGCATCAACGCAGCCAAAGGTGAGCCGGTACGGTGAGTTCGCATCTGCAGGTCAACTTCGCCGGAAGTTCGTCGCCGGCTCGGCGCAATCGCGGAGGTCGTTATGAATGTGAGTTGCAGCCTTGGCGGCGTCTCCGAACGCAACAGCAATTTGATTGAGCCCCTCGGCCACGTCGCCAATGGCATAGAGTCCCGGCGTTGAAGTCTCAAGGTGTCGGTTGACCAGGACATAGCCTTCTGCGTCACAGTTAGCCCCCAGAGCAACCGCGAGTTCGGAGCGTACGTCGCTGCCCATCGAAGGGTACACCACATCGATGTTGCGCATCGGGGCGCCCTCGGCCATGACGACATCGAACCCGGTTCGTCGAGGGATCAGGTCATCGACAGCGTCCCAGATTTCAACTCCGCCTGCCAAGGCGGCGCCGCGGGCAGCTTCGGAAACATCATCCTGGTTATTGGCGAGCAAGGCGACCTGACTGCCATATCCCTTCAGGAACAGAGCCTCCCTGACGGCGAGATGCTCCGGACCAACAACGCCGATGCGGCTACCCCGGGCCTCATATGCATCGCAAACCGGGCACAGTCTGACAATGCCGGTTGCGATCGCCTCCTCCAGTCTTTCAATGGGAGGTGCCTTGTCCACAATGCCCGTTGCCAGAATCACGCGCCTTGCTTGGACAATCCCGCAGGTGGTCGTCAGGACAAAAAAACCCTCGCGTTTTTCGGCGTGGCCTACGCAACCATGGACAATGCTCGCGCCGTATAGCTGTGCCTGGGCTCGTAGGCGGCCGAGCAGTTCTTCCCCGCTGATGCCGTCGGGGAAGCCGGGACAGTTGCGGGATTTTGGGATGAGCTTGGCACGCGCATGCCCCGCGTCGAGCGAGATCACCGAACGCAGAAACCTGGCTAAATACATGGCTGCAGCGAGCCCCGCGGGGCCGCCGCCGACGATGGCAACGTCAAAAACTTGTTCGCCCGAAAAACTTGGTTCGCCCGAAAAGCTTGGCATAGGGCCTAACTTCAACTCAACAAGCTTGTTCCACAGGGTCGAAATGGACGCAATCAGGATGCACACTGCGCGATAAGAGTGAACTCCAATCGAGTCGTGAAGAGAAAGGCCACTGCCTCATCAAGCCTGCAAAAACCTCGTGGCTCCCAACGCTGTGAGTACAGCGCCACTGGGAAAGTGAACGCATCATGGAACTTCGGCTCATCGTCGCGCTTAGTTTGGCGAAAGGGTGGTCTGAGATGAGCGCGACCAGAGAGTTTTTTCAAAACTGGCTACAGGAGAATGTCGGCACACTTCCTGGTCGAGAGGAAGTCAGCGTCGCGGTGCTCGCTCAGCAATTCGAGCAAGATGCCGAGGTGGCTGGTTATGGGCGTGAAGTAAGGGAGGACGAACTCGGAAACATCGAAGATGCTATCGTGCAAGCGATCGAGAACGTCGGGTCCGGGGTGCAGAGCCCGAGCTCCGAAAAGAGCGATCCGGCACCTGTAATGGACGCGTTGGAGGTCGATGATGCCAAGAGCGGACCGTAGCCCCTGACACCTTCTTCTGTTCGCCTGAGCAAGCCCCCGGGCTGCCATACGAGCTGAAAAACGGACCTTAGGTGCTTTCCCGTTAGTTCCATGCACCATTGAGGAACATTCCTGCCGCCACGGCGTTAGGAAAGTTCCTTCACACCCGGTGCGCCCGTGCTGACTGCTACCCTTCCAGGCGAATGGCTGACCCGGCATGATCAGGGTCACATCTCGCGGCGGGCCGCTCTTGCGGGTATTTGTTGCTGGCTATTGGGTCCTTCCGCAGAAGCCGCGCCACAGCCATCGCCGCTCGTGCGATTTGGCGTGCTGGGATTTGGCACCGCCGCCTGGGAAGTTGACGTCATGCGGCGACATGCGTTGGACACTGTGCACGGCGTATCAATCGAGGCTCAGCGGCTTGCCGGTACCGAAGCCGGTAAGACCGCATTGCTGGCGGGCAGCGTCGACGTCATCGTTTCGGACTGGGTGTGGGTCATGCGCCAGCGCAGCGAAGGCGCTGATCTGGTCTTCTATCCCTATTCTCGTGCCGTCGGCGCGCTGGAACTGCCGCAAGGCTCGCCCATTCGAACTCTTGCGGACCTCAAGGGCAAAAGGCTGGGGATCGCAGGTGGTCCGCTGGACAAAAGCTGGATCCTGTTGCGCGCGCTCGGCCTCCGTCAGGTGAAGCGCGATCTTGCTGAAGAGGTGGAGCCAGTGTTCGGCGCGCCGCCTTTGTTGGAGCAGGAATTTCTGGCGGGGCGACTGGATGCACTGCTGACGTTCTGGAATTTCGCCGCCCGTCTCGAGTCAGAGGGGGCAAGGCCTCTGCTCAGTGTCGCGCAAATCCTGCAGGGGCTTGGCGTATCCGTGGACTTGCCGATGCTCGGCTACGTCTTCCATGAAAGCTGGGCGCGGGCCAACCCGGTAGCCCTCGCGCGATTCACGAGCGCGACCGCGGCAGCGAAGTCGCTGCTCGAGTCTTCGGACGACGAATGGCGGGTGCTCGCGCCCCAATTGGGCACGGACGATCCTCACCTACAGGCGGCGTTACGCGCCGCCTATCGAGCCGGAATCCCTCGTCGGTTCGGCAAAGACGAACGTGATGGCGCGGCCCGGTTGTTTGCAATCCTGGCCGAATTGGGCGGCGAGGATCTGGTCGGCAAGGCGACGAGCCTCGATCCTGGTGTCTTCCGGGCCATACCGGCTTGAGCTCGCGCCAATGACCGATGTCCCAGCGTTCCCCATCACAATGCAGCGTTGGCAATCGGCTGCGGCATTGCTGACCATGGTGCTCGTCTGGCAGATTGCATCATCGATCGCCGCCGATCGGCTGTTTCCTGGTCCGGTCCAGGTTGTTTCGGTTCTCCTGCACGAAGCGGTTCGGGGCGAGCTGCCATACCATTTGGGCATCTCGCTTGCGCGCGTCGTGGCAAGCCTCGGGTCGGCAATAGTCATCGGCGCGGCCCTTGGCTACGCGGCAGGCCGCTCGCACAGAGCCGACATATGGATGAGGCCTTGGATCGTGTTACTCCTCAACATGCCGGCGCTGATCACGGTCATTCTAATTTATATCTGGCTTGGTCTTGCCGAGACCGCGCTTGTCCTTGCGGTCGCGCTCAACAAGATCCCCAATGTCGTGGTGACTATTCGTGAAGGCGCCAGCCGGCTGGACAAGGACTTTGCCGAAATGGCTGAGCTCTATCGCTTCGGGCGTGCTGCAAAGCTGCAGCATGTCGTGCTGCCGCAATTGGCGCCGTTCTTTCTCGTCACCCTGCGCAGCGGGCTGGCACTAACGTGGAAGATCGTGTTGCTCGCCGAACTGCTCGGCCGCTCCAACGGCGTCGGGTTCCAGCTACAGGTCTATTTTCAGAACTTTGACGTCACCCACATCCTTGCCTATGCGATCAGCTTCGGCGTTGTGATGCTTGCCATCGAGTATGGACTGCTTGTGCCGTTGGAACGCCGTCTGTTCGCCTGGCGACGCTGATGCTGAGGATCAGGATCGAGGACAAGACTTTCCCCGGTGACGACGGCCAGCGCCGGACGATCTTTCGCGCGCTGTCGCTTGATATAGCCGACGGACAGGTCTGCGTCCTGACCGGCCCTTCCGGTGTCGGCAAGTCGACGCTGCTGTCGATCGTTTCGGGCGTCGACCGCGAATTTCGCGGCAGCGTGAGCGGACGACCGCTTCCGATAGGCATGCTGTTCCAGACACCGAGGCTGCTGCCCTGGCTCACCGCCTTGCGCAATGTAGAGATGGCCATCCCGGATCGCGCGCCCGATGCGGCCCGGTGGCTTGCCGCTGTCGGCCTGAAAGGCAATGAGAAGAGCTATCCGCAGCGACTCTCGGGCGGCATGGCGCGGCGCGTAGCGCTTGCCCGGGCGCTCGCCGTGGAGCCTGCGCTCCTGCTCCTCGACGAGCCATTCGCTTCACTCGACGAGGCGACCGCGCAAGACATGCGCCGCCTGCTGCAGGATTGTTTCGCCAGTCGGCGGACTACCACGCTGCTGGTTACGCATGATCTCGCATATGCCTCGTCGCTGGGTGATCGGGTTATTGTTCTGGAGGGATCGCCGGCCCGCATCGTGCGCGATGTCGCAATCTCTCGTGGCGATGAAGCGGGATCGTCGCGCTTTGGGCTGGGGGCGACACAATGAGACTGTTGCTGGGCCTTCTCTTTCTTTTGCTGATCACCGGCCCTGGCGCCACCGAGCAACAGACGATGGTGATCGGGTATATCGGCCAGGAGCGCAAACCGGCTCTGCCCCTTGGACCCCTTGATGAAACCGTCACCGACGACGGCCTGCAAGGCGCACGGCTCGGCATTGCCGACGACGAAAGCACCGGCCGGTTTCTTGGGCAGAAATTTCGGCTGGAGGAAAGGATATTGAAACCAACCGAAACGCCGGACGACGCGGTAAGACAATTCGCCGATGCCGGCATCGCCTTTGTCGTCGCCGATCTCGACGCCAGTCAGCTTCTACAGGCCAGTGCCGCGCCCGGTGCCGAGCAGATGACGTTGCTCAACAGCCGGGCGCCGGACGACGTGCTTCGCCAGCAGGACTGCCGTCGGAACGTGCTGCACACGATCCCGAGCCGCGCCATGCTCGCCGACGGGCTGGCGCAATATCTCGCCTGGAAGCGCTGGCAGCGTTGGTTCCTGCTTGTGGGGCCGCATTCGCAGGATCAGGCGATGGCTGCGGCCTTTCGACGGGCGGCGGCTCGCTTCGGAGCCGAGATCACGATCGACCAGCCGTGGACATTCAGGCCCGCCAACGGACGTGCCGATACAGGGCATGTCACGCTGCAGACCGAAATACCGGCGGTCACGCAGGTCAGCGACTATGATGTGCTCGTGGTCGCCGACGAGGCGGATGAATTCGGCGCCTATCTGGAGGGCCGCACTGCGCTGCCGAGAATCGTCGCCGGCACGCAAGGGCTTGTCGCCACAGGCTGGAGCGCTGTCAGCGAGGAATGGGGCGCCACGCAACTGCAGGACCGTGTCCACAGGCAGGCAGGGCGCTGGATGTTGCCCAGCGACTACGCGGCCTGGCTCGCTGTGCGCAGTATCGGCGAAGCGGCGACGCGCCTGCACAGTCTCGATCCCGCGGCAATCGGCAGATATATACGCGGCGACGCGTTTCTTCTCGCTGGCTTCAAGGGGCAGGGGCTTAGTTTCCGTCCCTGGGACGGACAGATGCGCCAGCCCATTTTGATCGCCGGGCCTCGCCTCTTGATTTCCAGCTCACCGCAACCGGGCTTCCTGCATCAGCGCACGCCGCTCGACACGCTGGGCATCGACCTGGAGGAGAGCACATGCAAGTTCTGATGACGCTGTTGTTGGCGGCGTTCGCTCTTGCTGCTCCCGCCGCCGCCGAGACCATCTATGTTTCCAATGAGCAGGATAATACGGTTGCGGTCGTCGACGGCGTGACAATGACTTTGCTGGCGACGATCGATGTCGGCCGCCGTCCGCGCGGGCTGGCACTGTCGATCGACAACAAGATGCTGTTCGTCGCGGAAGGCGACGACAACCGCATCGACGTGGTCGACGTCGCGAAGCGGCGGGTCGTCGGGGAATTGCCTTCGGGAGCCGATCCGGAATTCTTCGCAGTCCATCCCGATGGCAAGCGGCTGTTCGTCGCCAACGAGAATGACAATCTGGTGTCGGTGGTGGACATCGCCGCGGCCAAGGTCATCGGCACCGTGGATGTCGGCGTCGAACCGGAAGGAATGGCGGCCAGCGCCGACGGCCGCTATGTCGCCTGCACTTCGGAGACCACCAGCATGGTGCATCTGATCGACGCAGGCACGCTTGAACTCGTCGACAATCTGCTGGTCGATACCCGGCCGCGCGCGGCTTTATTCTCGCCGGACGGGAAGCAATTCTGGGTGTCCTCGGAGATCCGGGGCACTGTCACCGTCTTCGACACGGCAACGCGCGCACAGACCGGCAAAGTCGAGTTCGAGGTGCCGGGTATACGACGCGAGGGTGTGCAGGCGGTCGGCATGGCGACGTCTCGCGATGGCACGACCGTCTATGTGGCGCTCGGCCCCGCCAACAGGATTGCGGAAGTCGATGTGAAAACGCTGGCGGTCCGTCGGCTCTACCTTGTTGGTCAACGACCCTGGCACGTTGCGCTCTCCGGCGACGAGAAGCGCCTGGTCAGCGCAAACGGGAATTCCGGCGATATTTCGTTTATCGATCTGGAAAACCAGGAGGTGGTGAAATCGCTGCCGGTAGGGCGGGGGCCGTGGGGCGTCGTGATCGGGCCATGAACGCCTTGTCGGTCGAGAATCTGGGCCATAGTTTCGGAAACCGGCGGGTTCTCGACGGCGTCTCTTTCTCTGTGGCCCAAGGCAGGATGTGCATCTTGCTAGGCCGCAACGGCGCCGGCAAGACGACGTTGTTCTCGCTGATCACCGGTCTTTATCACGCCCGCTCCGGCTCGGTGCATGTCTTCGACCAGGCGATGGATGTCAACCCGTCCGCCGCGTTGGCGCAGATGGGCGTCGTCTTCCAGTTGCCGACCCTCGACCTCGATCTGACGGCCGGCGAGAACCTGCGTTACCACGCGGCCTTGCATGGGCTTAGCCAGGCCTTGAGCAAGGAGCGCTCCATCCACGAACTCGGCCGGCTGGACGTGCTGGACAGGATCGACGATCCTGCCCGAGCGCTTTCCGGGGGGCAGCGTCGCCGTGTCGAGATCGCACGTGCTCTGATGCATAGCCCACGCCTTTTGCTGCTGGATGAGCCGACCACCGGGCTCGACGTGCCGGGCCGCCGCGCGCTCGAGCGGCACGTGCGGGAGCTTTGCCGCCAGCGCGGCATTGCCGTTCTGTGGGCAACACATTTTCTGGAAGAACTAACGGCGGATGACGATGTGGTGGTGCTGCATCGAGGCACAATCCGGTGGGCCGGCCGCGCCGATCGGCTGGCTGCCGATCTCGGTGTGGCGAGCACGGGCGAGGCCTTCGCGTCGCTGACGGAGTCCGAATGAAAACGTCTCACGCAGTGCGCGCGCTCAACGGCATCCTGCGCAGGGAGATGCTGCGCACGTTGCGGCAACGCGGCCGGCTGCTCTCGGCGATGGTGCGGCCGCTGGTCTGGCTGGCAATCTTTGCCGCTGGCTTCCGCTCCGTTCTCGGTCTGTCGATAACGCCACCCTACCAGACCTATGTTCTCTATGACGTATATGTGGTGCCTGGGCTAGCGGCCATGATGCTGCTCTTCCATGCCATGGCGAGTTCGCTGGCCATGGTCTACGATCGCGAGATGGGCAGCATGCGCCTGTTGTTGACCGCACCATTGCCGCGCTGGTACCTGCTTGCGGCGCGCCTGCTGGCCAGCGTGATCGTCGGCGTGCCGCTGGTCTACTTGTTTCTGTTGATCGCGCGTTTCTGGGATGTGCGGCCGCCCGTTCTCGGCTACGTCGCGGTATTTCCGGCGCTCGTGCTGGCGGGCCTGATGCTTGGCGCGTTCGGCCTGCTTGTCTCCTCGGTTTCGACACAGATGGAGAACTTTGCCGGTGTCATGAATTTCGTCATCTTTCCGGTGTTCTTTGCCTCGACGGCGCTCTATCCGCTGTGGCGGCTTGCCGAGGCGGGACCGGTGCTGGCAACAATCGCCGCCTGGAACCCGTTCAGCTCGGCGGTCGAGCTGATACGCTTCGCGCTCTATCTGCGGTTCGATCCTGTCGCGGCGGTTGTGGTCCTTGGCTGCCTCATCGCCTTCTTCCTCGCGGCGGTCATCGGCTATGACCCCGGCCGCGGCTTGTGGTCCCGGCGCGGCGGCGAGGGCTGATTTACCTCAAAGCATAGAGATAAGCGGCGATGTCCCGCGCCTGTTGCTCGGTGATCCTCGTCGACGGCATGGCCGTGTGCGGATTGACTTCCCTCGCCGAGCGTATCCAGCGGATCATGTTCTCCGGATTGTTTGCCAGCAGGCCACCGATAAAGACCCTGTCGGCAAGGCCACCGTCCAGGCGGGGTCCGACCTGGCCTTGCGCACCCGGCACGCCGGGTATCGTATGGCAGCCGGAGCAGCCATTCGCCGTCATGATTGGAATGGCGCGGGCGCCTACGCCGCCGGTCGCCGCATCCGACTCGTGCCGGACGCGCTCGCGCCTGTCGGACCACAAAGTCGCCGCTGCGACAGCCGCAGCCAGCAGCAGGATTGCGGCAAGGGCGCCCCCGATCAGCCTACCCAGATCGGAGCGCATGTGTTGCCTCCCTGGTTGCGCTGCTGCTTATCCAGAGGCCGGCGAGCAGCAAGGCGGCGCCGCCATAGGTCAAGCCTGCCGGAACCCACATTACCAATCCGGCGAGCTGCTGGTCCTCGATCGCGGTCATTCCCCACAATGCCGCGCCGGCGCCATTCTCCGGATACCAGAGTTTGGGCGACATCAGCAGCAGGACACCGAGCAGGCCGGTATGAAGCGAGGTGAAGAAAAGATGCATGACGGAGTTGCCATAGGTTTGCTGTCGACCGGGGCGCGGTAGGAGCGCCCACCAGAACAGCAAGGCTGTGCCGAGGAAGCTCGCATGCTGGGCATAATGGAGAAAGCCCTGCTGGAGCGCTGCCTGGAACAACGCCGGAATGTGCCAGATCCAGATGGCGACGCCGTGAATGATCGTCGCGTTGAGGGGGCGGATCACCAGGGCCCAAACCGATTGCAGCGTCTTTGCGCGCGTGAACTTGCCCGTCCCGCGGCGAAGTGAGGCCGGCAAGGACCAGAGCAGGACTGCGCCTGGGCGCGCGGCGACAAGGAGAGGCGCCGCCACCGCCATCAGCAGTTCATGCTCGATCATATGGGCGGCAAACACCCGCTCGCCGAGCGCATGGATGGGGCTGACCAGTGCTGCCGTCAGCACGCCCCAACCGGCGGCGAACAACAACGCCTGCCGCATCCGCTCGGGACGGCCTCGGCTGCTGCGGCGCCACAACCGAGTCGCTCCGATGGCATAAAGGAAGGCAATCGCGGCCAGCGGAAACGTGATGGGAAATGCGAGCGTCCATCCGGCCTCGGGCGCGCCGGCGCCGTAGCAGATCGAGGTCGAGAAGAACGCGTCGAAGCTCATCGCAGGCACTCGTCGAGAATGAGAGCCGCGCTGCCTTGCATGATGATGACGAGGGCAAACAGCAATGCCGCAAGCATGCCGAGATCGGCGACGAACTGCTCGGTGCTGCGCGTGCGCTCAGGCTTGAAGGCGGCGCCGCCCTGCCGCTTCGCCCGCCATGACAAGGCACCGCCGAGCAGCGAAAGCACGGCGAGCACCAGTGCCACGGGAAGCACCACCGGCACCTGGCGGTTGCACTGCCATGGCACGAGTGCGTAGTTCAGCTGCGTCGAGATTGCCCAAGCCATCGGCCCCGACAGAAGACCACCCCAGGACGTTCCCATTTTCAACGCACGCATCAGCCTAGCCTCGGCATCCAGTAGATGAGCAGATAGATCGGGATCCAGGTCAGCACCACGAAATCCCAATAGAAGACATTGTCGCCGACATCGCCGAAGCGCCGGCCGCTATAGCCATGGCGTGTGAACATCAGCACCGTCAAAACGATGGTGTCGCCGACATCGGTGATCAGGTGTGTGGTATGCAGCCCGAGCAGCACCCAGAGCATCGAACCATAGGCGTTCGTGTCCCAGTAGATGTTCAGCGCCGGGAATTCGAACCAGCGCACGACAAGCGGGGCCAGACCGAGCAGCGACATCACCACCAGCCCGATCCGCACCGGCACGATCGCGCATTGCTTGGCGTAGCCGTGGAGCATGTGGTTCGGCACCACGCTGATGATAAACAGGATGGTGACGATCGTTCCGGGCCAATGGTTGGGTTCCGGGGCGCTTAGACGCCAATTGGGCCACAAGGTCGCGAGATAGAGATAAGCGCCCGCGGCCAGCGCGAAGCCCATCCCCTCCAGTGCCATGAAGCCGAGCGTTCCCCACCAGGTCGGGCTGCGCGGACCATGTCCAAAGGTCGGGAGGTCCGAAAGATCCAAGCTGGGACGCTCACTCATCCCTCATCCTCCGGGTCGTCCTTGGGCCAGAACCAGCCGATCAAGGTGATGGCGATCGGCGCGGCGCCCCAGACGATCGCCCAGGGCGTGAAGATCGAATAGACAAACGTACCGCCGACAGCGATTGCCGCCAGCAGCGGCCAGATCGACGGTGTCGCCGATTTCTCGCGAATGTCGGGGTGGGCTTCCGCCACGGTTGAGATCAACAGCTCACGGACATCGACGCGGAGTCCGGTCGCCACAGGCGGCGCCTCCCGTTCGGCCCAGAGCGGCTCGACGTGTGTGACAATCGGTATCCGCGCGAAATTATAGCTTGGCGGCGGCGAAGACGTCGCCCATTCGAGCGTACCGGCATCCCAGGGATTGTTTCCGGCCAGTGCGCCCTTCAACGCGCCGTGTACAAGATTGAACGTGAACAGTACGAAGCTGAGGAAAAAGAGCACCGCGCCGGCGCTGATGAACAGGTTGATGTTGCCCCAGCCAAGCTCGGCCGGATAGGTGTAGACCCTTCGTGGCATGCCCCAGAGCCCGACGAGATGCATTGGGAAAAAAGCCGCGTTGAAGCCGATGAAAGCCAGCCAGAAATGCCAGCGCCCGAGACGCTCGCTCATCATGCGGCCGCTGATCTTGGGGAACCAGAAATAGGCAGCGCCCAGCAGCGGGAAGACCGAACCGCCGATCAGCACGTAATGGAAATGGGCGACGACGAAATAGGTGTCGTGCACCTGGAGGTCCAGCGGCACCGAAGCGAGCATGACGCCGGTGAGGCCGCCGATGACGAAGATGAAAAAGAAGCCGAACACGAACAGCAGCGGCGTGCGGATCACCGGCCTGCCGTCCCACAAGGTCGCCAGCCAGCAGAAGATCTGAACGCCATTGGGGATGGCGATCAGCATGCTCGACGCGGTGAAGAAGCTGGCGCCGAGCTTGGGTAGCCCCGTCGCGAACATGTGATGGACCCAGAGGCCGAACGAAAGGAAACCGACGGCGATCAGCGACAAGACCAGCCCGAGATGCCCGAACACGGGACGCCGGGCGAAGACCGGGATGATCGCGGAGACCATGCCCGTCGCCGGCAGGAAGATGATGTAGACCTCGGGATGGCCAAAGAACCAGAACAGATGCTGGAAGAGCAGTGCGTCGCCGCCCTCGGCGGGGTTGAAGATATGTGTGCCGACCAGCCGGTCGAGGATCAGGAAGGTCGAGGTGATCATCACCGCGGGCATGGCGAAGACGACGACGAAGGAGGTAACCAGCATTGCCCAGACGTAGAGCGGAATCCTGTCCAGCGACATGCCGGGGGCTCGCTGCTTGAACACGGTGACGATGGTTGCCACCGCGACGGCCAGTGAGGAAACTTCTGTATAAGTGATCATCTGGGCCCACACGTCGGCCCGCTTGCCCGGCGCGAATTCGGGGCCTGACAGCGGCACATAGGCAAACCAGCCGACGTCGGGCGCCATGTTGAGCGCGAAAGACACCCAGGCGAATATGCCGCCCGAAACATAGATCCAGTAGCTGAACGCGTTCAGGCGGGGAAAGGCGATGTTGCGGCTGCCGACCATCAGCGGGACGAGATAGATGCCTGTCGCCTGCACGATGGGCACGGCGAACAGGAACATCATGGTCACACCATGCATCGTGAACAGCTGGTTGTAGAGGTCCGGGCCGATCAGACCGCGCTGCGGCCCTGAGAGCTGGATGCGCATGGCGACAGCGTTGAGCCCGCCCAGGCACAGAAACACGAAGGCGGTGATCAGATAGCGCCGTGCGACGACCTTGTGGTCGACGCTCGACAGCGCGCCGATGATGCCGGGGGGCGTGCGCCATGTCCGCGCCAGCCAGCGATCCAGGCTGGCATCGTCCATGCCGGTGTCGCGCGGTCCGTCATGCTCGGGTGCGACGTCTCCCGCGGTAGAGGTTTCACGCACCGGCGGCAGGTCGCGTTCGCTTGTGAGGTCTGCGCTGCTCATTTAAGCGCCTCGAGGTAGGCGACCATGGCGTTGAGTTCGTCGCCGCTGAGCTCCACCACCGGCATGTGGGATCCGGGCTTGATGCCCTGTGGGTCGGCTATCCAGGCGGCGAGATTGCCGCGGCTCATTGTCAATGTCCCGGCGGCAAGCGTCTGCCGGCTGGCTATATGGGTGAGGTCGGGGGCGACCGTTCCTCCGGCAGGCGTGCCGCCTATTCTGTGACACATCACGCAAGGGCGCTTCAGAAACAGATCCTGGCCGGCCTTGGCCTCGTCCCCCGTCGGAGTAGCGGCCGGCTGCAACTGGTCGTTCCACCAGGCGTCGAACTTCGCACGCGGCTCGGCGATGATGAAGGTGCCCATGTTTGCGTGCTGCGCCCCGCAGAACTCGGCGCATTGACCTCGGTACACACCAGGCTTGTCTGCCTTGAGGTCGAGCACGTTCATGTGGCCGGGAATGAGGTCGAGCTTGCCCGAAAGGCTCGGGATCCAGAAGGAATGGATGACGTCGGTCGAGGTCAGAAGAAGCCGCACCGGCTCCCCGGCTGGGATATGGATCTCGTTCGCCGTGGTCAGGATGCGGCTTGGCGTGGCATCCTCATAGCGCACCTCCCACCACCATTGATGGCCGGTGACCCGAATGGTCAGTGCGGCATCCGAGCCGATCGCGGCGAGCGTCCTGTTGGCGAAGAAGCTCAGCAAGGTCAGTCCGATCAGGACAATGGCGGTCAACCCGACGGCGGTCATCACCGCGCGCAGCTTCCGGTCGTCGGCGCCGGCCTCGATCGCGAGCGGCTCCGCCTGCGCGCGCGACCGCATCATCAAGGGCACGACGAGGGCGATCATCACCAGCACCCACACCACGGCGCAGAGCGCGGTGAAGAACCAGATCAGCCACGCCAGTTCGCTCGCCGCGGGACCTTTCGGGTCGAGGGCGGATTGCCAGCCCGCGCATCCCTGGAGCAACAGAGCCCCGGCGGTGGCGAACGCCATCGAGACGAGACGTTTCACGGCGACTTCCCCAGCGTGGCCGCGTCGGGCATGCGGTTTTCCGAAGGATGCGCCATCATGTCGTCATTGCGTTGCGGCGCGGCGGAAGACGGCGCGTTGCCGCTCAGCGAGCGCACGAAAGCCGCAAGCTCCCAGATCTGGTCGTCGGGAATTTTGTCGCGGAAGCTCGGCATGCCGTTTGGCCGACCGTCGCGGATCGTGGCATGGATGCTTTCGATCGAGCTGCCATAGAGCCACTTCTGGTCCATCAGGGCCGGCCCCATGCCGCCGCCGCCATTGGCGTGGCATCCCGAACAGTTGAACCAGCCGAAAAGCCGTTTCCCTTCGCTCATGTGGAAGGCGTTGGCCTCGAAGCTCGCCGCCTTGTTATCGCTGGCGGGGGGGCGCTGTCCGCCGGGCTCCAGCGTGGTCACAGGCGTCGGCTGCTCGCCCGATCCGAGCGCCGATTGCGGGCGCGTGTCACGTTCCTCGCGCTGGCAGGCAGCGAGCGCCAGGACTGGAAACAGGAGCATGGCCACAACGGCTCTCATCGCACCGGGCTCCCCGAGGCATCGAGGCGCGGCACGCCATACTGTGACAGCAAGGCATCTATCTCGACCTTGTGCCTGGACAGGGCGCCATTGACATCGCCGCGCAGCGCATCGTCTTCGCGGCGGACGCCCATCGAGATGTCGTAGATCATCGGCAGTTGCGGTCCATCGATGCGGGGCGCAACCGGCGTGATGCGGAGCGGCACCTTCTGCCTTGCGGCGAAGTAGCCGGCGAGGGGGCCCCAGACCACGGCAAGGTCGATCTCGCCACTCGCCACCGCTTCGACGATGCGCGCCGGCGGGTTGGGGGCGGAATAATCGCCATAGACCGGATAGCCAACGAGGTGCCCGACGATACCGCGGCGGCCAAGCGCCTGGACCGGAGGCGAATTGGCGCCATCGTCGCCGATGAGCTGAACACCGATCCGCATGTCGCGCAGCCGCGGATCATTGAACGATGCTACGTCGGGGCCGTCCCTGCGGGTGACGAAGACATAGGACGATCGGTAGTAGGGCGTGGTGGTGCGCAGCATTTCGAGGTTGCTCGGCGTGCCCGGCACGAGATCGCACAGGCCCGCCTTCAGCGTGTTGCGGATGAAGCCGCGGCGCTGCGCCCACCAGGTATAGGTCAGCTTCGCGCCGAGATCGGACGCAACGATTTCGGCGATCCTGTTCTCGAAGCCCTGACCGGCCGCGTTGGAGAACGGCATGTTGTTCGGATCGGCGCAGACCCTCAACTCACGTGCGTCGGCTGTGGCCGTCAAGAACACGAAGGCGATGGCGGCCATGCCGATCGCCAGTCGTTGACACGCCTTTCGCGCCGGACCTACGGTCAAGTACAATTCATCAAGGCAGCCGGAACACATAAAGCGTGCCTCCCGAGGTTGTCGCGTTCTTCAGATCCTTCATGGCATTGACGAAACCGAGCGCGGCGGTGGCGTCACGCGGATCAAGATCGCCCGATACAATTGCGCCGGCCCAGCCGCCGACGCCTGAGAGGATGGCGACATATTGGTGCCCGTCGGGACCGCGATAGGTGATAGGCTGGCCGATGATCCCGGACGAGGTCTTGAACTGCCAAAGCAGGTCTCCGGTCTTGGCGCTGACCGCCTTGAACCAGCCTTCCATCGTGCCATAGAAGACAACGTCGCCGGCGGTCACCACCGCGCCGCTCCATACCGGGAAATTCTCCTTGAGGCTCCAGGCGGGTTTCTCCGCGGCGATGTCCCAGGCGGTGAAGGCGCCGCGATTACCGCCGGGCCCTGGTATCATGCGGACGTTCATGCCCACATAGGGCGTGCCGGCGATGTAGTTCACCTCGACGCCTTCTTCATCCATGCACAGATTGTTGTGCGGGATGTAGAGCAGGCCGGTCTTCGGCGAGAACGCGGAAGGCTGCCAGTCCTTGAGGCCAGACGCCGTCGGACAGATATCGCGAACGACCTTGCCGGTGCCGGTCTTCTTGTCCGGATTTACGATCAGTCGACCGGTTTTCAGGTCCACACCTTTGCTGGAGTTTACGGGACCAAAGGGTTTTGCCGACAGCACCTCGCCGGTTGTCCGGTCGAGGATGTAGAGATAGCCGTTGCGCTCCGGCCGGATCAGCACCTTGCGCGGCTTGCCCTGCCAGGTCATGTCGAGCAGGATCTGCTCGTTGATGCCGTCATAGTCGTGGAGGTCGTGCGGGCTCCACTGATAGAACCATTTCGCCGCGCCGGTGTCTGGATCGCGCGCGAAAATGCCAGACGTCCACTTGTTGTCGCCCGGCCGCAAATCCGGATTCCATGGTCCGGGATTGCCGGTGCCGTGGAAAATCAGGTTCAGATCGGGATCATAGGAAATCCAGCCCCACATGTTGCCGCCGCCGATCTTCCAGGCTTCCGGCGGCCACGTCGTGACGCCAAGATCCTTGCCTTTGTCCATGTCGTAGTGCGGCTTGAAGTCCGATCCGATCAGCACGTCCTTGTCCGGCCCGGTGCTATAGGCGATCCAGACGACATGACCGTCGCCGGCGTCGAGCGCCTTTACCCAGCCGCGAACGCCCATCTCGCCTCCGGAATTGCCGACCAGCACTTTGCCCTTCACCACAAGCGGCGCCATGGTGATGGTCTCGCCGATGTTGATGTTGCCGACATGAGTGTTCCAGATCGGCTTGCCCGTGTTCGCATCAAGGGCAATCGTGTGGCCGTCCAGCGTATTGAAAAAAATGCGCCCGTCGGCGAATGCCACCCCGCGGTTGACGACGTCGCAGCAGGCCACTCCCTGTGCCGCCGGCTCGGGATTGGGTTCGTACTTCCACTTCATCGGGGCGCCGGGCTTGGAGAGATCGAGCGCATAGACGAAGTTGGGAAAGGGCGTCACGATATACATGGTGTTGCCGACGACCAGCGGCGCTGCTTCCTGGCCCTTGTTCACGCCTGTCGAGAACGTGAACGCGACCTGCAGGTTCTTGACGTTGCCTTCATTGATCTCGGAGAGTTCGCTGAAGCGCGTCGACGCGTAGTTCTTGGCCGGCATCGTCCATTGGCCGTCATCGGGTGGCGAGGCTGCGGCTGGCGGTACGATCGCTGGTGTTTTAGGAGGCTCGGACGCAGCGCCCAGAAGCAGCACGCAGGCGAGCAGCGTCACCAGAAGGATAGCGCCAAAGGAATTCCCGGCTGCCAATTTGCGGGTACGTCGTTCTACGTCAACGCGCGTTAATGCCAACTGCGGCATAGCTTTCATTTATTGATCGAGCCTCCCACGCCGGCGCCGAGTTCGGCCGCGATGTCGGCCTCCGTTCCGGCACAAAGCGGATGGCCCCAGCCCGAAGCGCTTTTGCCGCCGGGGTCCAGATCGTAGACAATGGCATCCTTGCGATTTGGATTGACGCCTGCCGGGACCTTGTCGAAGCCGAGCGCCGCGCGGATACGCCAGGCGACATTGTGATCGGCGCATGAGGAATCGCCTGAAACGCCGAGGCCGCCGACAATGCTCTTGCCGTCGTAGAGGGCAAGCCCGCCGCCAAACACCACGACGTCTCCGATCGGCTTGCCGACGAGCGGGTCGCCGGCGCTTCCGAACGTTTTGGGATCGCCCGTATAGGCCGCGGCCTGGTTGACGGGATTGGTCTCCTGCAGGCCAAATAGCGGTCCGCCGGGCTGCACCCCCGCATAGAGATTGGCCGTCGAGAGGGCCATCTGAGCCAGGCTGAGACCGTTGGCCGTGTTGGCTTTCTCCGCTGCTATGAGCCGACTTCCCGGCCATTGCGAGTCGGGGGTGGGGCCGCTGAACGCAATCGCGCAGACAGTGCCGTCACGGGCAACGATGGCTGCCCATTCGTTGGTTTCAAAGCCGCCATTGGCTGGTCCGCCGCTTGCCTTCACGTTGGCTTTGAGGGCTGCAAGCAGCTTATCGTGATCGGCCGGACAGGGTTCCTGCGCCATGGCCTCGTGCCCGTGGAACAGGCCACCCATCAGCAACAGCAGGCCAAAAAGAGGTACGAAAAGCTGCGAGCGATACATTGTCCTGGCATTCGTTTACAAAACAAGGACCACCCAGGCAGACCGCAGAATGCGAGGATACGTCCAATGGGTCAGTGCCTAACTCGCGTAATGCTTCTATGTTCCTGCTTTGCATAAAATTCGTGCAGTTGGATTTGGGTGCAGGTGTTCAATCAAAGCATGGGACCTGGATACCCGTGGCCACAGGCCAAGCGGTGAGGCAACGCGGCTGATCCAGGAAAATGCGATCGGGATGGCGCAGACGCACCCGCCCTGACAAACGCTGTTGCCTTGTCACGGCGTTCGACGATGGATGATCTCTTCAATAAGTTTCGCGTCGGCTTCGTATTCCGCGGCCCGCGCAGCCATTTGGCTGGCCAGGCTGTGTCTTTCCCGCGCGGCTTCGCGTTTTGCCGTACGTTTCGCCAACTCAGCCCGCTGCTGGTGCGCTCTTAAAAGGCTCCAAAGAGCCTGTTCCGCATCGTCAGCCTGGGCCTGCATCAAAACGTCCGCTCCGAACGCATGTCCGGTGTGGCAGCGGTAACGGGTAATCGGCCCGTCTTCGATCTCCCATAGGGGGCCATGACATTCGGGGCAGACAAATGTCGAGGGGGCGCCAAGCTGGCCTTCGGTCAATTCCATTGTGCTGTGCTCCTGAGCTGCAATCGCTGCCTCAAGGCGGATGCCGGACGGGATTTCTGGTGTCGGCCCTGCGATTTCGGAAGCAAGCCTGTGCAACAGGCCAGCCATTTCGGACAGAGGGACGCAATGGTCGATTTCCACATTCTGCAAGGCGCTCAGCGGCATATCGGGTACTGCGGCGTCGCCGGGGTCCTGGACTACGCTGACGCCTCCGCACATCTTGATTGCGTGCAGGCCGGCGGTGCCGTCGGAGAGGCTGCCTGTGAGCACGACGCCGATCACGCTGCCGCCAAAGCTGCAGGCCGCCGATCGAAACAGGGGGTCGATGGCGGGGCGCGCCAGGTTCTCGCGCGGCCCGCGCCGCAGCAGCATATGATCGTCATGTAACAGAAGGTGAGCTCCGGGCGGTGCAACGAAGATGTGCCCGTTTTTAACCTTCATGCCGTTGGAGGCATTTGCAACGGGCATGTTGGCAGCGCGACCGAGAATGTCGCCGAGGTAACTCGTGGGACCAACGTGCTGTACGACGAGGAGAGCCGCCGGGATGTCCGGCGAAAGATCGCGGACAAGTCTCTTCAGCGCGTCGACGCCGCCGGCCGATGCTCCGATTGTCACGATGCACCGGTTCTTGCAACCGTCGGGACGGACCTTGTCCGGCTGGCCCGCACGCTCCGAATCTGATCGTGGTGCGGCGGTGGCCATGGTTGCTTCACCCACATTCAGCACAGATGTCGATGCGAGCGCTCCGGCCAGTCCGTTGCTGGTCGGGCGCCCTGCCTTCGTCGGTGTTAGCTTCCGGCCGCATCGCGGAACATAGATGCCCGCAATGATGTCGGCTCTGTACTAACGCCTACGTGCGCGTTTGACAGCAGCCTCTGCCACGGCCGGGGCCTCCTGAATGCTTGCCGCGCCGCCGAAATCGGCGTTCTTGGTACGGCCAGCTCCCGGGCCTGCTCCTAGATCAGCGCCTGTTGTCGGATCGGAAGCCGGATCGGAAAGCGTACGGTCGGCCATCCTAGCCACCACCTTCATGTCTTTGGCCCCCAGCTTGACAGTTGCCAGGCCGTCTCCGCCGTCGACGGGCATCACCTCTTCAAGGTCATCGATCCGATCCCACTCTTCGCCGGAATTCCATGGGCCAGCGACATCGCCGTCGCCTTGAGAGGTGTTGACATACATGCTGGCGTACTTCTCTACGCCTGGGAGCTTGCCGGAAGGGAAATTGTTTTCGATCGCGTAGAGTGCTTTCTCAAACGACTTCTGGTGCGCGATCTCGCGGGTCATCAGGAAGCCGAGCGCGTCCTTGATTCCCGGGTCGTCGGTGATGTTGATGAGGCGTTCGTAAACGATCTTGGCGCGAGCTTCGGCGGCGATATTCGATCGCAAATCCACCGTAGGTTCACCGCGCGAATCGACATAGGCCGCGGTCCAGGGAACGCCGGCTGAGTCGCACAGCGCGGGAGCGCCGCCGAACAGAATTGATTCCTTGGCTGTTGTGCCGCTGGCGCCGATCATCAGGTAAAGGTCCGCTTCCTTCATTTGGCCCTCGGCCAGCTGTGCCTTAAGCCCCTTGTTGAGCATGGTGACGATTGATCCCACCACTTCGAGATGGCTGAGTTCTTCGGTCGCAATATCGAGCAACATGTCGCGACGGCCAAGATCGTCCTCGCCAAGCCCTTGCGTGAAATAGCGCATGGCCGCTGCAAGCTCGCCATCGGCGCCGCCGAACTGTTCCATGATCATGCAGGCCAGGCGAGGATTCGGCTCCGAGACGCGAACGGTGTATTGCAGGCGCTTGTTGTGCATGAACATGGACATCTCTCCGGTTAGATCATCCGAACATCCCGGCAAGTTGATTGTTCCATCCGGCCATCGGCCAGCGAGCATTTTTACGGCAGCTTCAGTGTTGAGCATCGCAGGGAGCCAGAGGCGGCATTTATTTCTCCGACCGGTGACCGGCGGCAACGAGATTTCGATCGTGCTGCGCCATCACGGCAATGAGCAAGGCCGCGGATGGGCAAGAGGTAGACAAAATCTGGAGGGATACTGGCTCGGAAAAGTGAAGCCGGGCCATATTAATACGATGTCGGTGTCGACACCTTCGGCCCTTTTCGCTGCACACCCACGCGGCAAACGGCGCGTTCGGTCACGGGGCGAGCGTCGCGGGCTGTTGCCCGTTCACTTTCGATCCAGCACCTTCCGGACTTTCTCTGCCAATTCGTCGATCGTGTAGGGCTTGGTCAAAAGTTCGGTTCCGAAATCGAGCGTGCCGTTGTGGACAATCGCATTTCGTGTGTAGCCGGTGGTGTAGAGCACTTTTAGCGACGGGTGCATTGTCTTGACCTGATCCACCAGCTCCCGGCCCGACATCTCCGGCATCACCACGTCGGTGAACAGAAGCGACGGCACTTGCCCGCTTTCGACGGCCACCAGCGCTTCGCGTGGACCTTGCATTTCCAGCACGGAGTAGCCCAGTTCCCGCAGCGCTTCCGCGGCCATCAGCCGGACGCGATCTTCATCCTCGACAACCATGATGATCTCGTCTGCACAGCCGGGGTGCTCGCCTGCCACGACGTCGATTTGGCTGTCGAGCACGCCATGGTGCGAGCGCGGCAAATATATTTTCAAGGTGGTTCCGATGCCCTGCTCGGAATAGATCTTCACACTGCCGCAGGACTGGCGAACAAACCCATAGACTTGGCTGAGTCCCAGCCCGGTGCCTTTGCCGACCCCCTTGGTGGTGAAGAACGGATCGAAGGCTCTTGCGACAACATCAGCAGTCATGCCCGTTCCTGTATCGGTGACCGCTATCATCACATACTGGCCGGAGGGGATCGCGTTCTCCCTGGCATAGCGATCGTCGACGTGGGCGTTTGATGTCTCGATCGTCAGCTTGCCGCCAGCAGGCATGGCATCCCTTGCGTTGACGCAGAGGTTGAGCAGCGCGCTTTCCAATTGCCCTGCGTCGGCCTCGACATGCCATAGGCCCGCAGCGAGCACGGTCTCGATCTGGATGGTCTCGCCAAGCGTCCGGTTCAGCAATTCGCTCATACCGGAGACGAGGCGATTTGGATTCAGCCGCTTCGGCGCCAGTGGTTGCTGGCGGGAAAAGGCGAGCAGTCGTCTGGTAAGTTCTGCGGCACGTTGTGCTCCATCGATCGCGCCGGTTACGAATTGGTGGACGTTGGTATCGCCGTTTCTGAGCTTGCGCTGCACAAGGTTCAGGCCGCCGATGATGACGGCCAGCATATTGTTGAAGTCGTGCGCGATGCCACCGGTGAGCTGTCCGACAGCTTCCATCTTCTGGGCTTGGCGCAGGTGCTCTTCTGCTCTGGCGCGTTCCGCAACTTCATCTTTGACACGTTGTTCGAGCGTGCCGTTGAGTGTCTGCAGCGCCTTGAACAGCCGGGAGTTGTCGATGGCCGTCGCGGCATGGCCGGCAAGCCCCAGCAAGGCCGCTTCTTGCTGTTCGGCGAACACGCCGGTCTCTGAATGACCAAGGAAGAGGCCGCCCAGGACCTCGCCCGAACGCGAGACGACCGGCACGGCGAGATAGGAACGCACCGGCAGATGGCCCTCCGGCATTCCCTTGCGGGGCCAGTTCTTTCCGTAACGGGGATCCGTGAGGATATCATCGGAACGCACCACGCTTGTTCCGCGGAAAGTGGGCTCGAACACCGCGGTGTTGCGCGGCATCGGAAAGTTTTCGAAAGCAGAACGAGGTGCCCCCGACAGGGCGTAGAGCACATAGCTGTCGCCCTTGTCGTCGATCACATTGTAGAAGAAAGCTCCGAATTGTGCGCCCGACAGCACCACGCCGGCATCGGTTACCGTCTGGACAATTCGCTCTACGTCAAGCTCGGCCGCCACGGCTGCCGCAGTGGCGTTCATCAACTGAAGCTGATGCTCCACCCGCTTTCGCGCGGTGACATCGACCACGGTGCCGATGAAGCGGATCGCACGGCCGGACTGGAAAAGCGCTTCCCCCGTTGCGGCAATCCAGCGCTCCTTGCCATCCCGAAGGCCGATCGTCCGGTATTCGATGTCGTAGCGGGAGGGGGGGCCCGGCGCAAGCGACTGGCGTACGGCCTCGTCGGCCCGTGCGCGATCTTCCGGATGGAGGCCCGCCAGGAACGCGCTTTCATATGTCACCTCCGCGTCCGGCGGCAAACCAAAAAGGGCTTTGCACCGGTCGTCCCAACGCAGCACTCCGCTGATGGGATCGTAATCCCAGGTGCCAATAGCGGCCGCGTCGGTGGCAAGCCTCAGCCTCTCCTCGCTGGCCCGTGCCGCCTGTTCCGAGCGAACGCGCTCGATGTGAGCCCAGGACCGCTCCGTCACCTCGGTCAGCAAGGACAGTTCGCGTTGCGACCAGACGCGGCGCTGCTTGTCGTGGATGGCCATCAGGGCAGTCAGTCGGCCTTGTTTGACCAAAGGCATACAGATGGTTGCCGTTATCCCGATATCCTGAAAGGTCTTCGCTTCCTCGGGAGCAATTTCCTCAAGGTTGTTGTTGATGATAAGCGGCTTGTTGGCGCTGAGGTTGGTGACAGCCAGGCGACCGAAATCGGCAAGACTGTAATATCCCCTGATGCTGGGCGAGCCAGGTGCGCTCCAATCGCCGCGGATGGTGAAATGGTCTTGGTCCTGCTCCATGTCGGCATAGGCGCAAATCGAGACGCCAAGATGTTCGCCGAGGAGCCGAGTGGTGATCTGCATGACAGCATCGGCGTCGGCCGCGAGGGCTATCTCCCTGCCGAGGCGGTCGAGAAAAGCAAGGCGTTCGGCGTTCTCACGCAGGGCCAGTTCGGCGCGAAGGCGTTCTATCGCCGTACGCGTCCGGTCCGCGACTGCCGAAATGAGGGCTACTTCCTCCGTCGCCCAGCGTCTGGGCGCGGAGTGGTTCAGGTATAACAGCGCCACCAGCCCGCCATGCTCGGTAACGGGCATGTTGATGACGGATTGGGCGCTGATGGCTTTGAGTGCCTCCGCATGGCTGATGGTTCGCGGATCTGTCTCGGCGTTTTCAAAGACAACGGTTTCGCCTCGCTTCAAATCCTCGATATACGAGCCGTAGTTCCTGAAATTCAGCGTCCCAGCCAGGCTTTTGATGCCTGGCGCGTTCCAGTCCCTGTCGATGGTGATCGTTTCTTTCTCTAGATCGATCGTGCCGTATCCGGCTCGGCTGATGCCAAAATGGTTCCCCAGCAGTTCCGCGGCTGCGTAGGCCAGTTCTGCGGGATCCGTAATCTCGCGAATACGGTCGCCCAGCGCTGCCAAAAGCTCGAAGCGCTGCAGTTCAGATCGCGGATTGCTTGAAGTGGCCCCCATTTCGCCCCCGTTTTGCCCGGACTTAAATGCAGTCTGCGGCCAAGAGTTCCCCGCAGGACGGCAGTTTCTTTGGCGGGCCGGTCAGCCGAACACGCCGCACCGGTCATAGGTTAATGACAGCTTGGCGCGCTGTGGCGGATAAAGGGGAAACCAGCGGGCACTTGACGAGCTCCCGCTGGCTGGGTGCCCGAACCGCACTTCACTCGTTTGGAGACGTTTGATGCTTGACCGACCCATTCTTACGAATACGGACGCTCTCTATCCAGACGACCTGAAAACGCTTCGGTCGGTCTTCGACGCGCTGTGTCAGGAATTTGAGATTACGTCGGACACTACCGCGGCAGAATCCATCGCGAGAGAGCTGGTCAGACTTTTCCAGACCGGGATGACGGAAGCGGCCATGCTGATGATTGCCGTGCGCGCACGTTGGCTGGGTGATTGGAAAATGGGAGGCAGCAGCGCTGCCCAGGCTTAACGGTCCCAACTCCATGGAGAAGGCCTACTTTAGCCGCTTGAGCCGGTTGTACAGCGTTGTCTTGTCTGGCGGAACAAGCTTTCGCCCCGAGAGTTGGGGTCGGCAGATAGTTTCCAACAGGCACGGGCATGGCGTTCGACAGAGATGGACCGAAACTCGCGACCGGGTTGCTCGCGGCCTCGTTGGCGGCGCTGGCGGCATACAACGCCATCCACGCCAAACGTGCGATTGCCGGCCGGGCGTGCGGACGTGTGATGGAGATCTATGGTGTGCGCCTGCATTTTATCGAAGCCGGAACCGGCATGCCGCTCCTTCTCTTGCATGGCAATGGATCCATGGCGGAGGATTTCAAGTCGAGCGGCATCTTCGATGAGGCGGCAAAGACCTACCGGGTGCTTGCATTTGATCGTCCCGGTTTTGGGCGAAGCTCACGGCCGCGCGGCCGGCGTTGGTCCGCTCGCGACCAAGCCGACCTCATACATGCCGCGGCCTGCGGGCTGGGTATAGAGAAATACCTCGTGCTTGGACATTCCTGGGGAGCTTGGATCGCCCTCGAATTGGCGCGCAGGCATTCTCAATCGGTCGTGGGCATCGTGCTGGTCTCGGGCTATTACTATCCGCCACCGCGGCTGGATCTTGCACTGGCCGCACTCCCTGCACTGCCTGTGATCGGCACCGCGTTTCGTCACACCTTGCTGCCGCCGCTTGTAAGGCTTGCTTGGCATTGGGCAATGGAGAAGATCTTTAAACCCGCCGTCGTCGCCGGCGAGTTCGCCGCACTTGCCAAAGATGTCGCCAGCCGCCCTTCCCAACTGCGGGCGGTTTCTCTGGAGACAGCATCGATGCTGGCCGCGTCCCTCTTGGGAAAAGCCAACTATAGGGACATTGCCGTGCCCACCGGCATCATGGCGGGATCCGGGGACCGGTTGTTCGACGCGCAACGCGATGCACGACGCTTGCACGCGGAAGTCGGTGGGTCTCTCCTCGAGGTGGTTCCGGGCGCCGGCCATATGGTTCATCAGAGCGCCCCGCAGGCAGTGGTCGGCATGGTGCACACTATTGCAGGACGGCACGCCTTGTTCCAAGCGGGCCGTCGGCAGCGACCCAAGTCGTGTGCCGACGAGTTCAAGGCAGATCCGGCCTCGCGGGAGCCACCGGCGATAAGCGACGCCGCTTGCACGGAATGATCTCCAAACGGGGCTTTCAAATGAGCGACCAACGTCCAGCCGACATGCAGTCGGTGCTCCACCAGAACATACAGGCCCTGGTCGAGCACAGGCGGCAGCAAGAGGAGCACCAAGGCGTTCAAGCGTGGGTCGCCGGCGCTGTTTCGCGCTTCGCGGGAAGCATGACTTTCGTCTATCTGCACCTTGCAATTCTTGTCGTCTGGGTCCTCGCGAACCTTGGCGCGATACCAGCCGTCCCAGCCTGGGACCCGACTTTCGTGATCCTGGCCATGGTCGCCTCGGTTGAGGCAATCTTCCTGTCTACTTTCGTGCTGATCAATCAGAACAGAATGGCCGCCCACAGCGAGCGCCGAGCCGAACTGGATTTGCAGATCAGCCTTCTAAACGAACATGAAACCACGCGGCTGATCGAGATGGTGGCTGCCTTGACGGCGCGTCTGAATATCTCGACCCCGGCCGACAAAGAGCTGCCGGAACTCGCCGAGAATGTGGATCCCCAAAAGGTGATGACGCAGATCCAGCAAGCTTCTGGAGATCAGGAGAACGCTTGATCAAAGCGACCTCGTCGGCAACGGTTAAGCGTCGGCTACAACCTGTAATTCAGCCTCATTGTCCAAGGCTGTCGAAGCAGCTAAGCCGGTGTCGGCCTTTTCCAGGGTGGCTTCCCGACGTCACAAGTCCGCCGCGCAATCGAGGCAGCGTAGAGCTTCGATAACCAACAGGCTGCTGCGCGTCAGATGGAACCAAGTTGACGCCGAACTCGTATTAGCGGTGGCGGCTTGGGGAGATTCCGGATGAGCGAAGGTGCTGTTCTGATCGTCGAAGATGAGACAATGATCCTGCTCGACCTCGAGTCAGCTTTGGAGGAGGCCGGCTTCCAGGTCGTCGGCACTCGGAGTGCCGCCGAGGCGCTGGCGGCTTTCGACCCCGATCCGACCAAGTTCAAGGCCGTGCTCACGGACATCCGTCTGGGACCAGGACAGTCGGGGTGGGAGGTCGCTCGGCACTTGCGAAGGTCCAACTCGACCATCCCGGTTGTCTATATCAGTGGCGACAGCGCGGTACACTGGGGAGCGGAAGGTGTGCCCAACAGCATAATGATCACCAAGCCCTTTTTTCTGCCGCAGATCATAACTGCCGTTTCTCAACTTTTAAACGCGCAGCAAGGTGCAGAAACTCACCTCTAGGAATCGGACCGCGGCTCCACGAAAACCACGGAACATTCAATCGGCCAATCGGCGCCGTCCGGCGTAAAGCGTTCGCGTCTGCCTGGGTCAAATGTCGGCGGCCTCAACCAGATGTCGACCTCAGCTCCTTTCCCCTCGCCACCGGCTCGCATCCACTCGGGAGCCCTCCCGAAAGCAGGGGCGCTCATTGGTTGAGCTTTCGGTCGAGTTCGTCAAGCAATGACCGATGCTCGCTGGGCATGTCCGCGTCTGTCGGCAGATCCAGCAACTGGCGAAGCTGGCGACGATTGGCGTCCGATGAAATCCACTCCCGTATGAGGCGGGCTATGACCTTTTGTTGTGCCTTGCCGATTTCTTCCATGTTAGATTCCGAGCTTGTCCGTTGGACGAACTCGGCGGCTCTTTGATGGTTCCCCGTCCTGTACACAAATCGAGGCACAATCTATGGGTTAATGCATGCCGCTCAAAAGTGGCCCTGGTTTTGAGACACGACATGCCAGTGGATGTTTGCAGTCCCAGTCCGCTCGCCTAACGCTGCGCGTAGAGTGCAAATTTATACGTTCGATTTTACCCGAAGCGAGAGGCTCAGCCGCAAAATCTTGGCGCCATTTTCATCGCGCACTTCGATAAACAATTGCTGCCCGTCGACGCTCTTCAGTGACTCTCTCGTGAGGTCGACAAGGCCCTCGAATCCCGCGCGGCGGACCTCCTCGAGGCCAGCGCATTCGACACCTATTTCGTCCTCGAAGATGAGATCGCCATCGCCGCTGTCGAAGAAAAATCGTGCCATCGGAGAGCTTCCGTCACTGCTAATCTGCGGGGTTCCTTTGGTGCAGGTAGGTCGTGTCGAAATCTCCTGCGTGAGTGAGGCCAGCCCAGTCCAGTGCGTGAACTTTTGATCCCGAGGTGGCAATGAGGCCTCTGCGTCGTAGTTCCTGGAGCATCCGGTTGACGTGGACCGTGGACAAACCCAGTGCATCGCCAAGGGCCGCCTGGGTAATGGGAATATCTGCCACGTGATCCTCAATGCGCCCCATGGAGCGCAAGCGAAAAATCAGTTCGCACAGGATGTGAGCCATGCGGGTGTATGCCTCGCGTCTTCCCACATTGATGACCCACTCCCTGTAAATCGCGGCATCTATCAACGTCGACCGCCAAAAAGCGGTGGCGATGCGAGGGTGCTGGTCGCAAACGGCGCGCAGAGTGTCATGCCGCATGAAACCTATTCGGGCCGGCGTAAGGGTCGAGAAGTTACAATCCATGACCGACAGATGCAGCCCATGCAGATCAGGAATGTCGCCGGCGACGAAGAATGATGTGATTTGTCGCTTTCCTTCGCCCGTATGTTTGGTGGAACCGACCAAGCCATCAAGAACGATAAACGAGTAAACAGGACGGTCGCCCTCACGCACCAGATCGTGGTTGGCCGAATATTCCTTCTCCTGGATCGGAATGCCTTTCAGAACGCCGATGTCGGCCTCTCGAAGATCCGAGATGGTCTGAAGCTTGCGAATGAGTACATCCGAGGATGAGGTGGGGAACAAATTGACTACCTGGCTGATGTTGGTGATCGAACTATTATCCGCGCCAAAAGTTCCGATTGGCATGGGGACATATGCGCGGCGGCAGAAGGTGCCGCCGTGCGGCATGGTCCCGTGCCTGGAGCGTTTTTGCCAGCGTCGAGGGTGGTTGAAGATCCCGGAATGATCGAAGCACCAGTTTTTTAGGACAGCCATAGGTGAGCAAGGCAGCAATGCATTAACCTATGACATAGGCTCGGCTAGAAATTGTCCCGCTGGGCAGCCAGCCCCAGCAGTTCGCCGATCACGGCTCAGCTTTGACCCTGTCGCTCCGCCCATTTCAAGGGCTGCACCCGCAGCCGTCCTGGAACTCTTTGATGCGCCACCAGGAACGGGGTGGCTCCGCTGACGTTGTCTCAGTGGCAAGGTGAGATTTCAGTGAACAGGCATATTTCGCGGACGGATGTCGAACAAATCGATCACACGGATGACAGCGGGTTTGCGATAGGGCACGGCGGACCGCCATCCTCAGCAATCGCGGTAGCGCTGGCCCGTGGCCTGGAGACCAGTCGGGACAAACACATCATCCATATAGCTCCCTCGGAACGCAGTGCCGAGGAGATCGCCGGCGCCTTGCGTCAGTTCCTGCCTGACGCGGATATCATCTTGCTGCCGTCCTGGGATTGTCTGCCCTACGACAGGGTATGGCCCACACGCGCCAATATGGGGCGAAGGCTTCGCGCGTTGCGTGAGATCGCAACGAAGCCGGATCGCCCGCGCATCGCTGTGATGTCGCTCGAAGCCATTCTGCAGCGGGTGCCGCCTGCTCCGGTCATCGCTGGCGGTTTCACAATTCTGGAGGTGGGACAAAAGCTCGACCGTGACGATTTCAGAACCAGGTCCGAAGCCATTGGCTATGTCGTCGACGAGAGGGTCGACGAACCGGGTGAGATAGCCTTTCGGGGCGATCCCATCGATATTTTTCCTGCTGGCGCGGACGGCCCCGTTCGCATCATCGTTGGTCCCGATGCCTGCATCCGCCAGCTCAAGACCTACGACCCGCTCAGTCAGCTCAGCAATCAGGTTCGAGACTCGATTACGGTCGGACCGGCATCCGAGCTGATCTTTAAAGCTGGTGAGCATCCTGAGTTGACAGCGATGCGCGCGACGTCGATGGAGGAGCGCCTGGTCGCATCGTATGGCGCTATGCCGTCCGTCTTCGATGCGGCTTCCAGCGCCTCGATCTCCTTCCTTGAAGGGACCGACGGGCAGCCGCTCGGCAGAGTTCTGGATCTGGTCGAGGATGCACGTCGTGCCAGGCAGGAGGCAGCCGGAACGAAAAAACCTTTGCCGGGACGATTTTACCTATCCCGTGAAGAGTGGGACGCTGCTCTGCTTAACCGCTGCTGCGTGAGACTTGCCGTTTCTGCCGTGGGAGTTCCCAAATTCTTCCGCCAGGCCCGACCCGGGCATGATTTCGCGGAATTCGTCACAAGGCAGACGAGCGCCGGAGTCAGAGTAGTGTTCACCGGCGATGCCTCTGAATTGCAGCGAGCAGATCGCCTGCTCGATAGGAGACTAGGCCGGCGGGCAGAGGAAGCGGCCGACTTGCCGCAAATCCTTTCGGCCGCAAGGGGCTCTCTTCTCAAGGCTGAATTCGTCCTCGACGAAGGGTTTGTCGACGCGCAATCCAATATCGCCGTGGTGGCCGCATCCGACCTGTTTGGTCCCGCGTTGAAGGCGAACGGGAGCGCGACCACGGGCATACTCGAACCCGAGTTGCGCATTGGCGATGTCGTCGTCCATGAAGACCATGGCCTGGGCGTGCTCGCCGCGGTCGAACAGGTCGAGTTGGCTGGCCAGCAACAGGATGTCGTCAGACTGGAATATCATGGCGGGGCTTCCTTGCTGGTTCCGGTCGACGACTTTGGACGAATATGGCGCTACGGCTCGGAACCGGAGGCAGTGTCGCTTGATCGCCTCAACGGCGAGGGCTGGCCGAAGCGACGCGAAGCTGCGTTGCGCCAGATCGACAGGCTGGCCAAGCGCCTCTTGAGTCTTGCCAAAATCAGGTCCAGCCAGCCTGCCGAGATCATGAAGCCCTCCCGCACGGACTTGGCTCGTTTTGCGGCGAAATTTCCCTATACGGAGACGCCCGACCAAGCGGCCGCCATCCGCGCTGTGCTCGATGACCTTTCGTCGGGAAGAACAATGAACCGGCTCGTCTGCGGCGATGTCGGCTTCGGCAAGACAGAGGTCGCCCTGCGTGCTTGCGCCGCCGCCGCTCTCTGCGGGAAACAGGTTGCTATCATAGCGCCGACAACGGTGTTGGCACGGCAGCACTATGAGACGTTCAGCCGCCGCTTCGCAGGAACTGGCCTGCAGGTCGCCCACCTTTCAAGGATGGTCGGGGCAGCGGACGCGAGAGCGGCAAAAGAGGGTCTGCGAAGCGGCCAGGTTACGGTCGTTGTGGGTACTCAGGCCCTGGCGTCCAAGAGCGTCACCTTCGCCAATCTTGGACTGCTGGTGATCGACGAGGAGCACCGGTTCGGGGTCAAGTTGAAGCGCGCGCTGCGGACCATGGCGCCTCGCCTCCATACGCTGAGCATGACCGCCACACCGATACCCCGGACGTTGCAATCGGCGTTGTCAGGCATCCAGGACGTCAGCGTTCTAAACTCTCCGCCCGCCAAAAGACGTCCCGTTCGCACGATCTTGGCAGCGTTCGATCCAGCATCGGTGCGCGCGGCCCTCCTGCGTGAATTTCACCGGGGTGGACAGAGCTTTTTCGTGGTCCCGCGGATCGAGGATATTGCCCAGGCCTGTGACCAACTGAACAGACTGGTGCCGGAACTCGGGGTCAAGACGGCGCATGGTGAAATGAAGGGGAGACAGCTGGACGAAGTCATGGTCGGATTCGCCGACGGTGATGGCGACATTTTGTTGAGCACCGACATCGTCGAGAGCGGCCTCGATGTGCCGCGGGCCAACACCATCATCGTTTGGCGCCCCGACCGGTTCGGTCTGGCGCAGTTGCACCAGCTGCGGGGCCGGGTCGGAAGGGGGGCGGTGCAGGCCGTAGCGTTTCTTCTGACCCAACCTGGCGTTGAACTGGCCGAAGGCACCAAGGCCCGGCTTTCGACGATGCTTGCGCTCGATCGGCTCGGCTCCGGCCTGGCAATCAGTCAAAGAGACCTCGACCTGCGTGGCGCCGGAGATCTTTTCGGCGAAGACCAGGCCGGGCATATGAAGCTGATCGGAGTGGGCTTGTACGAGCACTTGCTGGAGCGGGCGGTCTCGGCGGCTGGCGGAGGGGCCGACTTCGGCAAGCAACTTGCCGAGATCAATGGCTCGGGAAAGGGGGCTTTTCCCGAGAGCTATGTCGACGAGCCTACGGTGCGCGTTGGCCTCTATGCGCGGCTCTCCCGCATCCGTTCGGAGCCGGACCTCGATACATTCAGCGAAGAGCTCGAGGACCGCTTTGGAGACATGCCTGGCGAAGTAGCCCTTTTGCTGGAATTTACCAGGTTGCGAATAGCAGCGTGGGAATTGGGCGTCGGCAAAGTCGATGTGGGTCCCGAGGCTATCGCGATCACCCCTCGGAACAAGCGGTCGGCGTCCCAACGGCGGAACAGCAAGGCGTTGGGCCTGGACTGCCGGAACGGCCGCCTGATTTTCAGGCCGATCCAGCCCAGCGTCTCAGGCATCGATGCAGTTCGCTTAGCGCTTGATGCCCTACGTGCAGCCCAGCCAAAGCACGAGATCTAACGACCCTTTTGTCTCCTGGGCCATCGGTGCGAATGGCGCTGCGGGCGGCCGTGCGTTCGCAGGGGAGCGTTCAAGGCATGGTTCCGGCTTGATGGGGTGTCATGGCAGCCATGTTTTCATTCAGATGGGCCATGATCCAGATAGAGCCCAGAACCACCAGCGCGACGATCAGCACGCCGAAGGCCAGCGCCAGGATGTTGTTGGTGTTGTCCGGCCCGGTGGTCAGGTGGAGAAAGAAGACAAGATGCACCCCCATCTGCGCAACGGCGAGCACCACCAGGGCCGAGATGACCGCGGGCTGGTAAATCAGATCGGTTCGCGCCGCCAGGAATGTCGCGATTGTGAGCAGGATGGCCAGGCCGAAGCCGAGCACATAGCCCGAGAGGCCCCCAGCCGTTTCGTGCTCGCTTATGTGTTCCTCGCCCGGCGCTGAATCGCGGCGGTCCTGCAACTCGCCGGTCTTGCTCTCGATCTCGGTCATGACGATGCTCCCAGCAGATAGACCAGGGTGAAGATGGCAACCCAGATGATGTCGAGGGCGTGCCAGAAGAGCCCGAAGCAGTGGAGCCGCCGCAAAATGTCGGGCCGAAAGCCCTTGACCCACAGCTGCGCCATCATCGTTCCCAGCCAGAGCAGGCCGAGACCGACATGGGCACCGTGGCAGCCAACGAGCGCAAAGAAGGCAGAAAGAAATGCGCTGCGCGAGGGGCCTGCCTGCCCGCCGATCATTGCCGCGAACTCCTGCAGTTCCAGGAACAGGAACGCTGCCCCGAGCAACCCCGTGACGAGAAGCCAGAACTGCGTGGCAGCCATTGATCTGCGAAGGGTGGCGAGTGTTGCCACGCCGCCGGTGAAGCTCGAAGTGAGCAGAAGGCCCGTCTGGACCGCAACGCGCGTCGGTTCGAACAGATCCTTGCCTGTCGGTCCGCCGGCGGTTGCCTTGGCGAGCACGGCGTAGGCGGCGAAAAATGCCGAGAACATGATGATGTCGGACAGGAGAAAGATCCAGAAGCCGTAAGTGACTGTGACGAACTTTGAGGCCGGGCCGCCTTCTCCGTGGCCGGTCGCAGAGCGCACCGCGTGCCGACCCGTGTGATTGAGCCGATACGGGTCCCGTGCCTGGGTGCCGACGCTGGAGAATGCATGATCGCTCATGCCGGGCGCTCCCACCCGCGCAGCCGGGCAAACTGGGCTGCCTTGTGGTCATGGTCGATGCGGGCGACCTCGTCGACAGGGATCTCGTAGTCTCCATGATCGCGCCAGGCAAATACGACGAAGGTTGCGTATGCGCCGATGAAACCGACGATCGCCAGCCACCATATATGCCAGATCAGCGCGAAGCCGATCAGTGTGCTGAAGAAGGCGGTGACGAAGCCAGTCGGGCTGTTGCGAGGCATCTCGATCGGCTCATATGCCTTTTCCTCGTCCGCGCTCTGTTCGATCCCTCGTTGCTTGATGCTCCAGTAGGGTTCTTCGTCTTCCACGTGAGGCAGCCGTGCATAATTGAAGACAGGAGGAGGGGAAGATGTCGACCACTCCAGCGAACGCCCGTCCCACGGGTCGCCGGTTTCGTCGCGAAACTTATCGCGATGCCGGATCGAAACGAAAAGCTGTGTGATCTGCAGCGCCGCGCCGGCGATCATCACCACCACGCCGAAAGCGGCCACCACCAGCCACGGTGCCCAAAGGTCCATATCGATATGTTGCAGGCGCCGCGTCATGCCGAGCAGACCGACAATATAGAGCGGTACGAAGACCAGCATGTAGCCGGCCAAGGTGACCCAAAATGCCGCTTTTCCCCAGCCTTCGTGCAAACGGAAGCCGAACGCCTTGGGGAACCAGTAGGTGAAGCCGGCGAATGCTCCAAACAACACGCCCGAGATGATGACGTTATGGAAATGCGCGACGAGGAAAAGGGAATTGTGTAGCACGAAGTCGGCCGGCGGGACGGCAAGCAGGACGCCAGTCATGCCGCCGACGGTGAAGGTGGTCACGAAAGCCAGTGCCCAAAGCATCGGCGTGTCGAAACGAACGCGCCCGCCATACATGGTGAAGAGCCAGTTGTAGATTTTCACACCGGTTCCCACGGCAATGACCGACGTGGCGATGCCGAAGGCGGCATTAACGTCCGCTCCGGCACCCATGGTGAAGAAGTGATGCAGCCAGACCATGAACGAGACGATGCAGATGAACATCGTGGCCGCGACCATCGAACGGTATCCGAACAGCGGCTTCGATGAAAAAGTCGAGAAAATCTCGGAAAAGATTCCGAAGGCGGGAAGCACCAGGATGTATACTTCGGGATGGCCCCACGCCCAGATCAGGTTGACGAACATCATCTGATTTCCACCGGCTTCGTTGGTGAAGAAGTGGAAGCCGAGGTACCGGTCCAGCGTCAGCATTGCGAGCGTGGCAGTAAGGATCGGGAAGGCTGCGACAATGAGCAGGTTGGACGCGAGCGAGGTCCAGCAGAACATCGGCATTCGCAGATAGCCCATTCCCGGCGCCCGCATCTTGAGGATAGTCGTCACCAGGTTGACACCGGTGAGCAGCGTGCCGACGCCGGAGATCTGGATCGCCCACAGATAATAATCGACACCGACGCCCGGCGAGTAGGTGGTTTCCGACAAAGGGGCATAGGGCAGCCAGCCGGTGCGCGCGAACTCGCCGACCACAAGCGAGATGTTGACCAGCAGGGCTCCGGAAGCCGTCAGCCAGAAGCTGACGGAATTGAGCGTCGGAAAAGCGACATCGCGTACGCCAAGCTGCAGCGGCACGACGAAATTCATCAGGCCGATCATGAACGGCATCGCGGCGAAGAAGATCATGATCGTGCCGTGCGCGGAAAAGATCTGGTCGTAATGCTCCGGCGGGAGGTAGCCCGGCCCGTGAATCGCCAGCACCTGTTGTGTGCGCATCATGATAGCATCGATAAAACCACGAAGAAGCATGAGCATCGCCAGCACAATGTACATCACGCCGATGCGCTTGTGGTCGACCGAGCTTATCCACTCGCTCCACAGATATGGCCAGTAGCCCTTCACCGTTATCCAGCCAAGCACGGCGGCTGCTGCCAGAAAGACGCCAAGGGCTGCGCCGAGGGGGATGGGTTGATCGAAAGGAACGGCCGACCAGTCGAGCTTGCCCAGCATCGTCATTCTGCCCCTTGTCATCGTTGCCGCCGCCGCGGGGAATGCCCTTGGGCTCACCTGTGGCTCGCCGCTGGCTGCGCTCTCAGCAGGCCCCGGACCCGGTGGGAGCGTCTGCTGAACGACCGCTTCGAACAGCCCAGGCTGGACATGACCGAAGGAAGCCGGCGCCACATTTGTACTTTGCCGGGCGAGTTCGCGATAGGCATTGGCATTCAGCACGCCGCCCCCGCCACGCAGCGATGACGCCCAGCGGGTGAAGGCATCGGCTGAAACCGCGCTCACACTGAAATTCATATCCGAGAAGCCGTCGCCGCTGAAGTGCGCCGACTGGCCGAAAAAGCTGCCCTCGCGGTCGGCCTGCAGATGCAATTCGGTCTGCATGCCGTTCATGACGTAGACCATGCTGCCAAGCTGGGGCACGAAGAACGTGTTCATCACGCTGGCCGAGGTCAATTTGAAACGCACTGGAACACCGGCGGGGATAACCAGTTGATTGACAGCACCCACGCCCTGCTCGGGATAGAGGAACAGCCATTTCCAGTCGAGCGCCACCACCTGAATGTCGAGCGGCGGCTGGCTAGAAGGGATCGGTTTGCGCGGATCGAGCTGATACGATCCGTAGTAGATCAGCCCGCCAATGAACAGGATGGTGAGCGTCGGGATCGACCAGACGATCAACTCCACGCGTCCCGAATAGGTGAACTCCGGGTTATAGCGGGCGTTGCTGTTCGAGGCGCGGAACTTCCAGGCGAATGCCAGAAGTGCAACAAGCGTGGGAACAACGATCACCAGCATCACCGCCAGCGAGTTCAAAAGGATCGTGCGATTGCCGACGCCAATTGGTCCTTGGGGATCGAGCACTCCCCCCGCGCAACCGTGCAAGAATGCGCCTCCGAGGATCCAGAGCAGTTGGCGTGTCAACTTAGGGCTGGATGGCAACAACACCGGTTCTGCAATCTCTCTTTGCGGGAACGCGCGTTAGAGGCATGCGTTCATCGGGTTTCCATCTGAGCCTCCCCATGGCGCGGAACCTCACGGCACTTCGCGGGGTGTCGCCCCCTGAGCGAGTGCCCCAACTGTCGCCGGCCGGGTTTGTTCCGCTGGACCGAGTTACTCTGTCCGATGGTCCCGCGTTGGCCAATCCGACCATAATTTCAGAACGATGGCGGCTCGATTGGCCTAGCTATCGGCGACGCTGGCTCGCGCACGAATTTCAATTTCGGCGGGACGGCCAATACCCTGAATCGCTCAGCCAGGTTATCGAGAGCCTGCCGCATGCCCACTCCCGCAGCAGCCGCACCGTGTCCACTGATGACCATCTGGGGGCCCAAGGCAGCCAGATGCTTCACGGACCTTTCCGCTGCATCCCAGTCTGGCGTGAAATAGCGCGGCGGACCGTGCATCTCGAGATCCTGAATGGCGACTTCATAGACCGACTCCTGACCGGTGGTGATGAAAGCGTCTCCTACGATGAGCGAGCGGTCTTGCTCGCGCCAGAGCGAGATATGCCCAGGGGCATGTCCGGGTGTGTGCAGCCATTGCCATCCGGGCATTCCGGGGATCGATCCGTCGGCGGGCAAGGGTTCCAAACGGGTGCCAAGATCGATTGGCCCGCGTGGGAAGAGCGGTGACAGCAGCGCCATCAGTCCACCCCCAACCCAGGGATCCGGTGGCGGATAGGATGCGGTTCCGTCCAAATAGGGGTGCTCGAGCGGATGGGCGAAGACAGGCACGTCCCAGCCATTCGCGAGTTCTAGAACGGTTCCCACATGGTCGAAATGGCCATGGGTCAGGATGATTGCAGCCGGCCGTGCGTTGTCGCCGAACCGCTTTTCCGCGACCGCTAGAATGCTGCTGCGAGACGTCGGCAACCCGGTATCGATCAGCACCCAGTTCCGATCTCCGCTGCCCGGTGCGCCGAAGAACACGACATTCACGATTGCTAGCCGCAAGTAACCCAGGTCCGGTGCGATGCTCCAAGCGCCGTCGCCACGATCCTCGCGCCTGGCGTGGTCGATCTCGGAAAGTCGAATCTGAACGGTCATGTGATCCCATGCCTCTGTTGTTGCTGAGCAGCCGCTCGAGTGGATGATGGCGGCGGTACATCGACCCGAACTTGGGACGGGCCTCCTTGTTCCTCATTTGCCACGCGGCTCCCGGACAGTTCACCACCGGAACAAAGGCTCTACCAATGGGTTCGGCACTACCCGGCCACGCAAGGACGAGCTGGACTGAGCAACGAACATGGGGCGCGCCCGACTGAATTCGGTATTTCGCCAACGCGGTTCCCGGTCCGGACAAGGCGGCCGAGTTCGAAGCCGATTGCCCAAAGGAGACTTCGAAAAATGAGCGAAGTGGGACGCCAGACGGAGGCCTCGGTTCCGGAAGCTTCGCGCTTCGCCAGTTTTTTCATGGCAGGCTTTGAATGCTCCTCGCACCGGCGCAAGGACGGCGTTCGCCTCGATCTTATTCGTGCGACCTCGCATAATTTGCATGCCCTGGGCGACTACCGCGGCTGCGCCGAACTCGGCCTTCGCACCATCCGCGACGGCCTGCGTTGGCATTTGATCGAAACCGCTCCCGGAACCTATGACTGGTCAAGTTGGGCGCCAATGGTGGAGGCAGCCCGATCGGCAGGTGTTCAGGTAATCTGGGACATCTTTCACTACGGATCTCCGGACCATGTCGATCAGGGCTCGCTGCATTTCATCGACGCCTATGCCTCGTTCGCGGCAGAAGCCGTCAAGGTACACCGTTCGATCACCGGAACATCGCCTCTGTTGTGTCCCATCAACGAAATCTCCTTTTTCGCATGGGCTGTTGAGGTCGGCTATTTCCCGCGCGTGGGGCCGAACAAACGTGGATGGTTCAAGCGGCACCTCGTGAAGGCCGCCATCGCGGGTGTTCGTGCAATGCGGGAGATCGATCCCGCCTGCAGATTTGTCTGGGCCGAGCCGCTTATCCATATCGCCCCTCGTGACCGGACCCGCAGCGAACGGCGCCGGGCCGAAAACGCCCGACAGGGGCAGTTCGAAGCTTACGACATGTTGCTGGGCCGCGTCGAACCTGAGTTGGGCGGGAGCGAAGATGTTGTCGATGTCGTGGGCTTGAATTTTTATCCGCACAATCAATGGTACGTAAACGGGCCGACGATTCCGATGGGACACCACGAGTACCGCGCCCTGTCGGAAATGTTGCTAGAAGTTGCTCACCGGTACGGCAAGCCGATGTTCATTGCGGAGACCGGTTCCGAGGGATCCGGCGGGCCGGCTTGGCTCCACTATGTCTGCGACGAGGTGCGTTCCGCAATCAGTCTCGGAGCGCCGATCGAGGGTATTTGCCTGTACCCGATAACGGCCTACCCGGGCTGGGACAATTCGCGACATGCCGAGGTCGGTTTGTTTTCCGTCATCCAGGCTGATGGCAGGCGACACCTGCGCAAACCCACAGCAGATGAACTGGCCCGTCAGCAAGCTCTTCTCCTGGCGGACACGACGCCTTGAAGGGCCTACAAACGGGGGAGGGGCGGGGGGGCGGCTGGTTCGAAACGCCGCCCGCGCCGGTGCGGTGCATCAGCTTTTTGCAGTCGCCCCAGCCTCGCGCAGCCTGGCATATCGCATGGTAACGTCGCTCAGATTTTCCTTGAGCCAGTTGGCCATGGCTTCCTCTTCGTTCAGGTTCTGCTTGAGGGCCCTTTCAGCATCCTGGAAGCCCCCGGCGTCGGCCAGTACCAGCAGCGAATTGTAGGCAGCGATCTCGTAGTTCTCGAATGCGAAATTCGCCAGGCTGTTCTTGATGATCTCGTCGCCGGCCATCGAATGTCCAATGGCGGCCACGCTGCCAACCATCGACAAGGCAGTGTCCTTGAGGGTGGAGTGCTCCTCACCAAGGCCCTCCAGGACGGACTCGAGTCTCGTGATCTGGCCTTCGGTTTCCTGAATGTGCCGGCGCAAGCGATCGGCCACCTCCGGATAGTTCTCTATACGCTCGACCTGAGGCTTCATGATCGACAGCGCTTGATTTTCCATGGCGTGCGCGTTGCGCAAGCCGACGATAAATATCTCACGGCTTTCCGAGTTGAAGTTTGTATCCATCGAGTTTCTCCTTCTGATACCCGCCCGATCTTCCGTCTTGGAAGAAACTATCTTCTCGGCTCGGCCAACAACGGCTCCTCCGTGCGTGCCCAGGCCGGGAGGCTTTTTTGGATGCGCGCGAAAGTGGCCAGAGCCTGTCCGACTACCTGGTCCATGTTGTAATAGCGGTAAGTTGCAAGCCGACCGACAAACCACACGTCTGGGCAGCTTGCCGCGAGCGCTTCATAGCGCTTATAGAGCACTTCGTTTTCGGGCCGGGGCACGGGATAGTACGGGTCCCCGATGTCCGTGGGGTATTCATAGGTCAGGCTGGTCCGCGAACTCTGCTGGCCGGTCAGATGTTTGTACTCGGTAATGCGCGTGTAATCTTCCGTCTGGGGATAATTGACCACGGCAACCGGCTGAAATTGCTCGCAATCCAGTGTAACGTGCTCGAAACGAAGCGAACGGTACGGAAGGTGCCCGAGCTGCCAGCCGAAATATTCATCGATCGGGCCGGTATAAACCATGCGCCTGAACGGTATCTTCTCACGAATTTCACGGAAGTCGGTCTGCAGCATGATCTTGATGTTTGGATGATCGAGCATGCGTTCGAACATCCGCGTGTACCCGCCGGCCGGCATTTTCTGGAAGCTGTCGCTGAAATAGCGGTCGTCACGGTTGGTCCTGGTCGGCACTCGTGCCGTGACGGATTTGCTCAGCTGACTGGGATCGACGCCCCATTGCTTTCTAGTGTAGCCGCGGAAGAATTTTTCATAGAGCTCGCGCCCCACGGTGCTGACGACGACGTCCTCAGCCGTTCGGACGTCCTCCACCGTTTCGCGTCGCGACGCGAAGAAATCCTCCAGCTGTGCCGAGGTCAGGTCCAGCCCGTAAAGCCGGTTGATGGTGTCGAGATTGATCGGGATGGGAACCAGTTGCCCGTCTACGGCCGCCAACACCCTGTGCTCGTACGGCCGCCATTGCGTGAACTGCGAAAGGTAGTCCACTATGGCTTGGCTGTTGGTGTGGAAGATGTGCGGGCCGTAGCGATGGATGAGGATGCCGGCTTCATTGTAGCAGTCATAGGCGTTGCCTCCGACATGGCTGCGGCGATCGATCAGCAAAACGCTTTCCTGACGCTGCGACGCTATCCTTTCGGCAAGCACGCTGCCGGCGAAACCCGCGCCGACGATCAGCCAATCGAACATGGCTATGCACTCCTGCGAAGGGGCACGACCTTCTTGCGTTGATAGGCGCGCTCAATGTGAGCTGCCATGGCATTCCATGTCCGTTCCCAGGACATGTCCGCAAGATAGGCATCGACTTGCTGCAGGAGCATCTGACGCGGTCGCGAAAGGACGGAGCGCAGCTTGATTTCCAGATCGTCACAGTCGGCGATTTCCACCAGCCCGGCAGCACCGTAACTGCGAACCACGTCGACGATTGCCGTCGAGATCACCGGCAGACCCGCCGCGAGAAATTCCGGCGTCTTGGTCGGGCTGATGAAACGCGTCGCCTCGTTGAGGGCAAACGGCATCCATCCGGCGTCCCAATGGCGCAAATAGTCGGGCAGATCGCAGTAGGCTTTCGGCCCAAGCCAATGAAGGTTTTCGGCTTGCGGCAGGCTTGCAGGGTCGATCTTGACAACCGGACCGAGCATGACGAAATGCACGTCCGGCATTGTCTTTGCCGCTAGCGCCACGAGATCGACGTCCAGCCGCTCGTCGATGACGCCGAAATATCCAACCCTCGGGGAAGGAATGCCCGCCTGGTCGGCTGGGTCCCTTCCTGGCTGTCTTGCGGTGTGAAAGTGCCTCACATCGATGCTGCTCGGAAATGGAAAGATGGCGGGATGGAGGTGACGCTTGGTCTCGAACAAGCTTAGACCACCGGTGAAAACGAGATCCGCGCGGCGAAGAAGCGCCTTTTCCATCTGGCCCAGCTCGGGGGGCGCATTCCTGAACGCAGAGAGTTCGTCCATGCAGTCATAGACGCATATGTCTGGGTCGAGGAATTCCGTAAAGCGAAGAGCCATTGGGGTGTAGTACCAGGCGATCAGCCGGCTATGCGGCATAGAAGCGATGGTCTGCTGCACAAATCTCCGCTGGACGGCATCTGCTTTCGCGGCCGACGTGCCAAGCGGCAGCACTGGTGTGACAATCAGAATGTTTTCCGATGCCACGCTCGTCCGCATCAGCGGCTGCGGCAATTCTTCGAAAACGGGTTCTTCAAAATAGACCACTCGCTGCTGAGCGGATGCGAGGGTGAGGAGATGCTGCGGACGCTGGTGAACAAAATTCCATCGTAAGTGGGAGAAGCAAACCAGTATATTTTCGCGACGAACATATTGACTGCCGGTTACCCCGCCAAAGGCCGCTTCCATTGACATACTCCCTCTGTGACACTATTTATGTTACGATTAACATTTGTTAATCGCGAATGGAGAGAACTACTTAGTTCCAGCTCCTAACTTTCGATCAGGTGAGTTGTTCCAACTGAAATGAAGAAGGCCCGGTCGCCCGCTTGGTCCACGCACGAAGCGGGATCTGGGTGCGGAGGCGAGGGCGGCTGTCGGAACCCGGCCGCCACTGAAAGCGTGGTTGAACGAGGAATGCTGGTGGACAGCGGCATTGCCGTATTTGCGTTGAACTCGTTGGCTATAGAATGTGCCTAACATCAATGATTCGCCTGTATCTCTGCGCGTCTCCGACTGCCGAGGCGAATTCCGGGGCTGACATGAACATCAACTTTGAAACCAACGTTTTTCCACTGTTTCATCCGCAAAGCGTGGATGATCTCAAGGACCCGTGTCCTGTCTTCGATGGCCGTGTCTGGCACGTCTTCGGGTCAAGCGGCACGGTCACCACCGAGACGTGGAGAATCTTGCATGCCACGGCGCCCGATCTTTATGGGCCGTGGGCCGAGCATGAGCCGATCGAACTTCCAATCAACGGTACTGGTGTTGCGGCTCCCGGTGTGACCCACGAGTGCGGCGTCTTCCACATGTTCATCCAGACAGAATTCATGAAGTCGGGTGGCCGTTGCGAGCATGCGGTTTCCAACGACGGGTTCCATTGGGTAGTCCTCAGTCCGGCCATTCTGGCCATCCCGGACACGGAAGAGGACGGCATTTACGATCCGCATCCAGCAGTCATTGGCGGTGGGCGCTACCTCGTTTATTCGGCTATGCCAAAATTCACCAGGGTGCCTCAGCCCGACATCTATCTGGCACGTAGCCAGTCCGACTCGTGGTTCGGTCCGTGGAAGCGGATCGGCAAAATCCTCGACCACAACGATGTTCCCCACCATAACACCAGAGATGATCCCGACTACGAATGGGGCATTGAGGGCGCGCAACTGATCGAGCTGCCGGACGGCCGGGTGCTTCTCAACGCCACTTGCTTTCTTCCGAATGGCCTTCGGGGAAACCGGCAACGGGTGTTTTTTGCCATCGCCGACGAGGTCAGCGGCCCTTACGTTTCGATCGGCCCGGTGTTGGAGCCAGGTCAACCGGGCGAGAACGGCCACTCGACAGTGATGATCGATGGCAGTCAGCTTTCACTGTTCTACCAGAGCCGGGTTGCCACAACCGATCACCGATGGCGCTATGGTTTGGCCAGATGCGACGTCGCTCTCTTTTCAAAGGTCGCGTGATTCCAGGCTGCCATTAGCGCCTTGAGGCGGATGCGCGTCATGCGGCCATGGAACTCCGGAGGGTTGAAGGTGATCCGCGTCGGTGACGGTAGCAAAGTGTCATCGCGAAATGATGTCAGCCCGTTCGTCAATTGTCTCCGCGCATCGATGACACCGCCAGATGCCCGACTAATGGGCTCATAGCTATTTCTTCGGTCCCTTGACAGGGAATGTCGCGTCGCCGTCTTTTTTGCCGGAGATCACCCGCGGATCGGCGCTGGCGACGCCATCGTTTCCGCCGCCCTTGTGGTCCTTTTCCGACTGACCCTTAGCGTCCTGCTCGGGTGTCCGTCTTGATGTTCGAAGCGTCTTGTCCGCCATCATGGCCTCGCGTTTGCCATCCAAACTTCCGGCAATTTCGAAAGTTCCACCGCTTTAGCAAGCCGAAGAACCCAGTGAGTTGGAACGTCGTGGCGGGACGTGAGTTGTAAGCGAGGATATTCACCCGCAGGAGGACGCTTATGGCTAACCGCCGAGAGCAGACGGACCTCACGCCCGCCGAGGCAACAGACCGCATCTGGGAACTCGCCGAGGACATCGACGTCTGCATGTTTGTGACCTGGGACGGCGAGTACAATCGAGCCCGTCCGCTATCTGCGCGTGTGGTCCGTGAGGAAAACGCCATATACTTCCTCGTCAATGACGACAGCGCCAAGAGCAAGCAACTGTCGACCTATCCAAAGGTCACATTGGCCTGGAGTGACAACAGCCACTACAAATACGTCACGATGTCAGGCCCGGCCACAGTGACAAATGACAGGGAAAAGATCGCCGAGCTCTGGGAGAAAACTGACTCAGCCTGGTGGGATAATGCCGATGATCCCGAGATTCGTCTGATAACGGTCAAACCCGACGAAGGCGAATTGTGGGACAGCCCGGGGCTAATCATGGCTACCGCAACGATGGTGTTTGCGGCCGTTACCGGCGCCAAGCCGAATGTGGGCGACAACGCAAAGGTCGAGCTCTGAGCGAGCGGCTAAACTAACCTCTGCTTTAGAGGCAGCGTCGATGAGCATTTTGGAAACCAGCAAGAAAGTGATCGAGAACGTCACCGGTTTCGCAAGACCGCGCAAGCAAGCTGTCGCCGGATTTGTGAGGCAGCGAAAGTCGAATGAGTTCTGGTTCAAGGATGATGGACTTGTACCCAATCATCCAGCATGGCCGCTCGTCGTTTATCGAGGCGCCGTCGAATTGCCCGAAGGACTTGATCCAGCAGCCGTCATGGAGGTGCTTTTCGAGGCAAACGGATGGGGCGATAGCTGGCGAAACGGCATCTATGATTATGTTCACTATCATTCGCAAATACACGAGGTTCTGGGCATTACGCGCGGAAACGCTGAAGTCCGGTTTGGCGGCAAGAAAGGACGAACGCTGTCGCTGAAGGCCGGTGACGTCGCGGTCCTCCCGGCAGGCACCGGGCACCAATGCCTCTTGGCATCCGATGATTTTTTGGTTGTCGGCGCGTATCCTCCGTTTGGGACTTATGACGAATGTAGGAGCAAGGATCAGCATAGCGATGCGCTCGCAACCATCCCCAAGGTGGGGCGTCCGCGCAAGGATCCTGCATATGGTAGCCAAGGTCCGCTTCTGAAAAGTTGGAAGCGTTAATTTAGTCGTCGGGGTCGAAAGCCTTGGCGACCGCCTCTTTCTCAGCCTGCGGCAGGACTGTCATTGTGAGAATGAACGCTGACAGCAGGAGACAAACGCCATTCGTGATTATGATCGGCCACTCTGCCTTCATGATGCCGAAGGCCAGCCACAAGGCGAACCCCAACACAGTGATGGCATACGTCGGTGCGGAGATGCCGCTTGTCTCTCGTGTCCTGATGATTTTCCAGGCTTGCGGCGTGAAACTGCTCATCGAGCAGACGGTCGCGAGATAGCCGATGAGCGTGACTGTCTGCATGGAAGCGGCCTGCCCTACGTCGCAGATACGCGCTTGAGATCAGATACGCGGACCACGCCGTGCTGGCTGACAAAGGTCAGGGTGGAGTCCGTGCTCTGGCTCTGCGAAACACCGGATATGCGATGGTCGCCTGTGTCATAAATCTCCATCTTTCCATGATCGTCGATGACCAGGCGGCTTCGCTCAGGAAACGCTGCGTAGCGCATATTGTTTTGAGAACCAGCGGCAGACGGGCTCCCAAACTCCTCAGGCCACCATGAGCCGCCGTGGGCCATGGCGGGATGATCGAGCAGGTGAGACGAGAGCTCCGCCGCGATAGCGTTGAGCTTCGCCTTGAGGCTGTCATTGAACATGTCGCCGACCATCGTCATGCCGGAGGACCATTGTGACATTCCTCCGAAGTCGACGTGGCTGAACTGGGCCATGGTTCCACCACCACGCCGCAACGCCTCAAGGACAGCCATGACAGCGCCATCAGTGACGCCATGCTGGCGTGCAAGGCGCGCAGTCAGTTCAGCTTCCTTTTGAGTGTTTTTCATCATTGCGTCCTTTGAATCGCTTGGCGCCGGCAGTCCTCATTGTTGGCGATAGACATGCGGCCAAATGTAATCACGAAGGAGCGCCACCAGGTCTTCAGGCTCCTTGCCGAGGAAGCTCAATCAAGTTCTATCCAGGCTGGCGCATGATCGCTCGGCTTGTCCCATGCACGCGTTTCGGCATCTACTCCGGCATTCTTCAGGCGATCCAATAGGGATGAACTCAGCAAGAGATGGTCCATCCGGAGCCCGGAACTCCGATCGTACCCGCCGCGGTAGGAGAAGTTCCAATAGGTGTAAATTCCCTTTTCTGGATGAATGCGACGAACCGCATCGATCCAGCCCTGAGCAAGCATTTCGGCGTACGCGCTCCGGCTCTCGGGGAAGTAAACGGCATCGCCAACCCAGCGCCCCGGCACCGCCGCGTCGATCGGGCCTGGAACGACGTTATAGTCGCCGCACAGGATGGTCGGTGAGCTATCGCCGAGCAGCACCTGGCCATAGGTGATCAAACGTCGGAACCAGCGAAGTTTGTAGTCGAACTTCGGCCCCGGCGCTGGATTGCCATTGGGCAAATACAGGCAGCCGACAACAAGCCCATTCACATCTGCCTCGATGTAGCGGCTGTGCGAATCGTCGGGATCGCCCGGCAGACCTCGACGACGTTCCAGCGGCTCAATCCCGCGAGCGAGGATTGCCACGCCATTGTAGGACTTCTGTCCGTGCCAGATTGCGCCATAGCCGGCGTTTCTAATCGCATCGACGGGAAATTTTTCGTCAGAGGTCTTCAGTTCTTGAAGGCAGACGATGTCATAGCCGGTTTCGCCAAGCCACTTGAGAAGCACTGGCAGTCGGCCGTTGACGCCATTGACGTTGAAGGTTGCGATGCGGGTCATCTCGACGATTTAACGTCTTTGCGCCGCTTCGATGCGACATAGGGTCGGTAGCCAAATCTTGCCTTTTGTCATCGTCCATCTGCATTTTTGCTCGAAGCATTGGTGCTTTGACCGGAAGCAGCGGATGTCTTTGCATCTTTGGAATGCGCGGCAATCGCCGGACCCGCGCCGGTAGCTTTACGCATATCGCCGCTCCCCTTGCCGTCAGTCGATTTCTTGCTCAACAGTCCTGAGAAATATTTTCCAAAGAAGCCCATCCGACTCTCCATCTTGGCGCTCATTCGGCGACTTTGCGGGCCCTGAACTCATCTCTGCGCTGTTCTCGCAACTGCCGAGGATCGCTGCGCGAACCACCAAGGGCGCGGCGCCTGACCAGCGCGGCCGAACACTCAAGCAGGAAACATTCCAGTCCTTTGTAGATATGCGTGACCATGTCCTTCATCTCCCGCGACCGCCTCGGCACATGGGTCGCCGAGGCGGTTGGGTAGGCGATCAATCAAGCCGCTTTCCGTTCTGCCGCTCGTTCGTTGACGCCGGCTTCACCGAGGGCAGTCAGCGCCTCGTCGGTGGCCTTCTCCTCCTCAAGTGTCGCATTGAGGAGCGCAACCACGTCATCCTTGCCGAGCGTCGTAGCCCAGGCAATCAGGGTTCCATACCTGGCAATCTCATAGTGCTCCACGGCTTGCGCGGCACCGACGAGCCCTGCATCGAGCGAAGTCGAACCCTTGTACTCCTGAAGGATTTCAGATCCTTCCTCCAGGATGCCGTCGATCGCCGGGCAGGTTTTGCCGCGCGCGGCCGCGCCGAGAATCTCGAAGACCTCCTCCAGACGTTCGACCTGCCCCTCGGTTTCAGCGAGGTGCTTCTCGAATGCTGCCGCAACTTGCTGTTCGGATGCGCCTTTGGCCATCTTCGGCAAGGCTTTCAGAATTTTCTTCTCGGCATAGTAGATGTCTTTGAGGCCATCGAGGAAAAGGTCCTCCAGGTCCTTGTTGTTGCCATTGGCTTTCTTGGCAGTGGGCATTGTGCCGTCTCCTCTGTTGAAAATTGCCCGTCGCGAGCATTTTCTTAACTCGGAAACCCGAACCCGGTTCCGGGATAATGGAGATATCTAAATTTAAAGGGTCCTGCGCTTCACTGAGAACAACGACCACGTCATTCTCGTCGAAGAGCCGCGGCGGGGCGCACGCCATCGGGCTCCCGCCAACGGTCGTGCGGTCTGAGGGCCTGGGACTGCAGGAGACGCAAGTACCGCAGCGGCAGCAGAAGCAGTCGGGGCAACGCCTCTCAAGCCTCCTGACCGCTCTGCAGCCGCTTGATTGCTGGCCCTGCTTGCATCCAGGAATTGGGTGATTGGACGCTGCGTATGCAACCAGAATACCTCAGAATGGTTCTAGCTATGATTTGAGCGGGATGGCAGCGAGCGCCGTCCAAAGGTGGCAATTTTTATGGACGTATCACTTTCGCGAACCGCAGACGACAACATCAAAACCGGCAAGAGCGGCTTGCTGCTTGTCTCGGACAATTATGACGCTTTCGCTCTGCGCGTGCTGGCCGCAAGGAGCGCTGAGCGCAGCCTCGACCTGATGTACTACCTTTGGCATGATGATCACACCGGCCGCTTGCTGCTTCGCGAGGTTTTTCGAGCTGCTGAGCGCGGTGTTCGGGTGCGCATGCTCCTTGACGACGTCAATCCGCGTAAAAATGATGCGGCATATCTGGCGCTGAACAACCATCCAAACATCGAATTGAAGTTGTTCAATCCGAGCGGTATCAGGCGCGGCCGGATCATGCGTGGTGTGGAAGTGCTGTTGCGGCTCTTTGCATTGACGCGACGGATGCACAACAAGGCTTGGATCGTCGACGACAAATTTGCCATTGTCGGCGGTCGGAATGTTGGCGATGCCTATTTCGATGCGGCAGAAACCAATTTCCGGGACCTCGATCTGCTGCTCCTGGGGCCTGCGGTACGGCAAACCGCGGCGATATTCGATGCCTTCTGGGCTTGCAATGAAGCCAAGCCAATCAAAACCCTGGGATCAGTGGCTGAGCATGAGCATGCCAAATGGCTTGAAGGAAGCGATACCGGCCCCGATCCCAAATTCCTGAACGGCATCGGCAACCGGGGCTCGATCACAGAGTTTATTGCGGCCAGCAACGACGTTCATTGGGTGGATGGCGTGCGGGTCATTTCCGATCCGCCGGAGAAGGTTCGTGGTTGGAGACGTCGCAGCTGGCTTATGAAAGAGCTGCGTCCGATCATCCAATCCACGCGCGGGTGTCTGGAAATTGTGTCGCCCTATTTCATCCCCGGCAAAAGGGGCACAGCGATCTTGCTGGACCTTGTCGGCGCCGGTGTTGACGTTTCGGTTCTGACCAATTCCCTGGCCGCCACGGACGTCGCCGCAGTCCATGGCGCTTACGCAAACTATCGCAAGCGGCTGCTGAGGAATGGCGTCAATATTTTCGAGCTTCAGCCGTTCAACCGGCGCTCCGCAATCTCGGTGTTTGGCTCGAAGGGCGCCAGTCTGCATACGAAAGCTTTCACCGTCGACGACAATATCGGCTTCGTCGGTTCCTTCAATTTCGATCCACGGTCAGTGTCCTTGAACTCGGAAATGGGCGTGCTGTTTGAGGATCCGAAATTGGTCGCCGAGCTGCGGCATCGATTCCAATCGGAAATATCTCCGGAAACAAGCTATCGGCTCGAACTGAAGCACAATGTTCTGCATTGGCATGGATGCGGCGAAGGCAAGATTCAGGACTATACGCATGAACCAGAAGCCGGATTTTTTCGCCGTATCCTGGCGGTCTTCGTCCGTCACCTCCCGATCGAATCTCAGCTCTAGCATCTGATGATGGCCGAGGACCTCGCGATCTCAGCGAATTGCCCTGCCGGGGATCGCGTGAGCGAAACGTGAAACCCTGATCTACCACGGGTCAGCCAGACCGCATCACACCCGGTTCTTCGACAACCGCGTCGCCAATCCCATGCTGTCCGGCGTCCGGATCACTCGGCAACACGTCGGAAAAATTGACTGTGGCGACCAGGTATCCGGCTTCATCGTAGACCTTGATAGTCGATCCCGATTGCTTGGTTCCTGACCCAGGATCCGCCGCCACCGCTACGCGCGCCATCTCTATTGCTCTCGGACTGGCCATCTCCGCACTCGCTAGCTCTTCCTCGAGAGCGGTAGTCTGGCCGGATACTGTCGTCTCAAAGCGGAATTTTGGCATGGGCAACCTCCTGTTCCTATGCAATTCCGGTGTCCGGGTTGCGTTCCAAAGAAACAGAATTGGTGGGAAGCAGCTAAGATCGCCGCGATGGCCAGACCCGTGTCGCCACGAAGGTCAGCAAACCCGTGATCACAATCCAGGCCTGCACCTCGCGTTGGATGGTTGGTCTAAGGTTCGATGTCTGTCGCGACGGGCTCTCTGCCTCCACTATCGGTTGAAGGTCGGACCGACTGCCGAGACGGACGGAATAGGCCCGCGTGAACTCGGCGCCGAGCAGGAATATCTCAGACGAATAGTAAACCCAAAGCAGCACGACTAGCAGTGCACCCGCCGCGCCATAGGAGGATGCAATCGCGCTGGTTCCGATATACCAGCCAATCAGCGACTTGCCGATGGTGAAGAGCAAAGCGGTCACTGCCGCGCCAATTGCGACATCGCGCCAAGCGAGCGACCGGTCCGGCAGGATCTTGAAGATCGCGGCAAACAGAGCGGAAATCAGCACGAATGATACAATGCCGTTTATCGACGCGAGAATGATCGTGCCGAACGGCAGATGGGCGTTGATGGCAGCGCCAAGTGCGGAAATGGCGGCGCTCGCCGCCAACGACACAAGCAGTAGAAATCCTAACGCTGCAACCAGACCCAGGCTGGCCGCCCGCGCCCGCACCAATCGCGACACAGACATGGGTGGTGGCTCAATCTTCCAGATTGTGTTGAGCGAAAGCTGCATTTCGCCAAACACCCCTGAGGCTGTCACGAAGAGGGTGACAATGCCCACCAAAGTGGCAACAGTGCCGGCGGTTCTGTGAGAAGCGCTTTCGATGGTGCTGCGCAGAAGGTCGCCGGTTTGCGATCCCATCACGCCTGCGATTTCGGCCGACAGAGCGAGTTGAGCTGCTTCATGCCCAAAGACAAGTCCAGCAATCGCAACAACGATCAACAAGATCGGGGCCAGGGACGTAACGGCATAGAATGCCATCGCCGCACCGTGGCTGAGGGCATTGTCGTTGATGAATCCGAGGATGCTCTCCTTGCCAAGAACCCAGGCTTCGCGTGCCACCCGCATGGGGAATTCCTTTTGCCTCAACGAGGAACCTAGTGCTGTGGGCAACGAAAGCGAGACCTGCCGCCAGTGCGCGAGGCGTGACTGCCGAGACACGCCCGCTTGTCTCTGCACCACGCCCAGAAATGTTCCATGCGGCGCCGGAACTCGCCGGGCTCGTAATGGTTATCGGTCATCCGATTGGAGTGATCAAAAATGCCTGATAATGAAAACCGTCGCGAGACCGGCGCAACGAAGTACCCGGCTAGAACAGGTCCTGATCCTTCGGATGCGTTCTCTCAGGATGCGGCCGGCAACAAGAAACCCAAAAGTGGGGTCGGTCTGACGCGGCCAGTCAATGAGGTGGATGACAAGACGCACCAATCCGATGGCCAGAACGCCCCGGCGAGGCCGGGCGGCGGAAACACGGTCAAGCCATGAACGTTGCCAATCTTCAGCTTGAAGGGTTGATGATGGCGGTCGCGTCAATCAACAACCTGCTCGTTCACAAAGGCCTGCTGTCAATTGACGAGATCGATACCGCCCTGCGAAAGGCAGAGGCGTCCATGACAGGTGACGAGCGGACCTACGAAGACATGTCACCGGCCAACCGTGACGCGATCTGCTTCCCGATCCGGCTTCTGCAGATCGCAAACAACGCGCAAGGCGAACTGGACATCCCACCATTTTCAGAGCTTGCAAAAATGGTTGGGCAAACCAAGGAACCTTAACGTCAGCGGTGACGACACCTGTAGTATCCTTGAAGGCCTCATTTGACGCCGATGCCGCTCTGAAGCGGAAAAGCAGCATCGGCGTCGTCTCAGCTATGAACCGAACCAAATCTCACCCACTGCGTTGAGTCCCGGCGTTGCGTCATTAGTCGGGGCACTTCCATGAAAACGGGCGAGCTTTCCACCTATCGGGCCAAAAGGGATTTCGCGAAGACGAAAGAGCCCAGCGGCGAAAGCTCGATTGCGGGTTCGAATCGACTTCGGTTTGTCATCCAAAAACACGCGGCCACGCGGCTGCACTATGATCTTCGCCTCGAGCTTGGCGGGGTCTTCAAATCATGGGCTGTGACCAAAGGTCCATCACTGGATCCTCACGACAAACGACTTGCCGTGGAGGTTGAGGATCACCCGCTGGAGTACGGCGACTTCGAAGGCACGATTCCCAAAGGACAATATGGTGGCGGCACGGTGCAGTTGTGGGATCGCGGATATTGGGAACCGGAAGGCGCCATGTCTCCCGAAAAGGCGTTGGAAAAAGGCGACCTGAAATTCACGCTGCAGGGCAAGCGCCTGCATGGAAGTTTCGTCCTCGTGCGCATGAAGCATGACCGCAATGGCGGGAAGCGGACCAACTGGCTGCTGATAAAACACCGCGACAAATACGCGACAGAGGGCAATGGCGATGCGGTGCTGGCTCAGGATCGATCCGTCGCCTCGGGTCGGAGCATGGAGAGGATTGCAGCGGGGAAGGGGGCAGGTCCGAAGCCGTTCATGATGAAAGGTTCATCGTTGGCCGATGCGGATGCCGTTTGGGACAGCAAGCGCGGCCATGCCGACAAGCGCGCCGCCAGGTCGGCAAAGCCTGCTCCGCGGCCGAAGCGAGCCGCTGGTGCCTCAGCGGCGAAGATGCCCGACTTCATCCCACCACAGCTTTGCGCAACGCTTTCCCGGCCGCCGGCCGGGACGAACTGGGTTCACGAAATCAAGTTTGACGGCTATCGCGTCCAGTTGCGCGTGGAAGACAAGGACATCGCCCTTAAGACCCGCAAGGGTCTTGACTGGACGGAGAAATTTGGCGCCATCGCAAAGGAGGCCGCCAGTCTTCCCAACGTCATCATCGACGGCGAGATCGTAGCGCTTGGCGAGAAGGGCGCGCCCGATTTTGCCGCACTGCAGGCAGCGCTGTCGGAGCGCCGGACGAAGGACCTGATCTACTTTGCCTTTGACCTGCTCTTCGCAAATGGCGTCGATCTGCGAAAGATGCCTCTCTCACAACGGAAGGAACGTCTGAGCGAGATGCTCGGCGAAGTCGATCGCGGCGCGCAAAATCTCATCCGCTATGTCGAGCACTTCAGCAATGGCGGCGACGCGGTGCTGCGTTCTGCCTGTCGCCTGTCGCTTGAGGGGATTGTCTCCAAAAAGGCCGATGCGACCTATGTTTCGGGGAGGACCGACACCTGGGCAAAATCGAAATGCCGCGCCGGGCATGAGGTGGTCATCGGCGGCTGGTCTACGACCAACGGCAAATTCCGGTCATTGCTCGTCGGCGTCAATCGCGGTGAACATTTCGCCTATATCGGCCGTGTGGGGACCGGATTCAGCGAGGCAAAGGTCAAGCAGCTGATGCCCAGGCTGCAGGAGATGAAAGCCGCGACGTCGCCGTTTACCGGCGATGGCGCACCGAAAAGGAATTCAACCGTCTTCTGGACGAAGCCGGAATTGGTCGCGGAAATCGAGTTCGCCGGCTGGACCGGGGGTGGCAATATCCGGCAGGCCGCCTTCAAAGGCCTGCGTGAAGACAAGCCCGCAAAAGACGTCGAGGCCGAGCGTCCAGCCGATCCTCAAGAGACGCCGATTGCCGACCCTGCCAAGGTGACTGGCAAGACAGGAAAAAGCCCGGTTGTCATGGGCGTCATCATTTCCAAGCCGGACAAGCCGCTTTGGCCGAATGCTGGCGACGGTCAGCCCGTCGACAAGCTCGATCTTGCAGAATATTTCGAGACCGTTGGCCCCTGGATGATCAGACATATCAAAGGTCGTCCCTGTTCACTCGTGCGCGCGCCGGATGGCTACGCTGGCGAGCAGTTTTTCCAGCGCCACGCAATGCCAGGCACATCCAATCTGCTGGAACTGGTGAAAGTCTTCGGCGATCACAAACCGTATCTGCAAATCGACCGCGTCGAGGGTCTGGCCGCGATCGCCCAGATAGGCGGCCTTGAGCTTCACCCCTGGAATTGCCAGCCGGGTCATCCCGAAATACCTGGCCGACTTGTCTTCGACCTTGACCCTGGTCCGGAAGTCCCTTTTGCGAAGGTGGTCGCGGCTGCCAAGGAAATGCGCGATCGTCTCGAAGATCTGGGCTTGGTGAGCTTCTGCAAAACCACGGGCGGCAAAGGCTTGCATGTCGTGACGCCATTGGCGGCCCGCCGCAGCAAGACGACATGGGCCGAGGCCAAGGCCTTCGCAAAGGCCGTCTGCATCCAGATGGCGGCAGACAGCCCGGATCTCTACCTCGTCAACATGGCCAAGAAGCTGCGGACATCCCGGATTTTTCTCGACTATCTCAGGAATGATCGCATGGCGACAGCCGTCGCCCCTCTCTCCCCTCGCGCCAGGGAAGGCGCGACTGTATCCATGCCGCTGACCTGGAGTCAGGTGAAGGCGGATCTCGATCCGAAAAAATACACCGTTCGCACGGTTCCGGGCCACCTGAAAAAGACCGTCGCCTGGGCCGACTACGACGATGGCGAACGGTCGATCAGCATCGCCATCAAACGGATCGGTTCAGCAAAGCTCGCCGCATGACGACGTCGGTTCGCGCAAGAACGCCATGACAGCTGCGGCTACCGCGTCGGCTGCTTCTTCGGCCATATGATGTCCGCTATCGATCCGTTGGCCCTTCAGTTCGGTGGTCCAGGGTCGCCAAACATCCAGCACGTTGCCGTAAAGTGCCTCAAGATCATCGCGGGCGGACCAGAGCGCCAAGGTCGGGCACGCGACCCGGCGACCAGCTTTCCTGTCATCGGTATCGTGCAATTGATCGATGGCCAGACCTGCCCGATAGTCTTCAAGCATGCCGTGAACAACATTCGGATCGTGGATTGCGTCCTTGTAGTCGACATAGGCCTCAGCCCCCATGGACTCGGCTGAGCCGCCATACCACGCGTCAGGATCGGCCATGATTGCGCGTTCGGGCTTGTCCGGCTGTGCAAAAAAGAACCAGTGCCACCAGAGCTTCGCAAAGCGGGCGTCGCAGCGTTCGAGGGCTTCCAGGATAGGGACGCTATCCATAACGATCAGATGGCTGATCGCTGACGGGTGATCCATCGCTGCTCGGAACGCTGTGTAGCTGCCGCGGTCATGGCCTGCGATCGCAAACCGGCCAAAGCCGAGATGTCGCATGAGAGCGATGCAGTCCCTGGCTTTGGCACGCTTGGAGGATCCAGCATGGTCCACGGCGTCCGCCGGTACCGAGGACCGGCCAAAGCCCCTCAGATCGGGGCAGACAACTGTGTGGTCGGCGGCGAGAAGTGGGGCTACCCGGTGCCAGGTAACGTGCGTCCGAGGATGGCCATGCAGCAAAAGAAGCGGCGGGCCTGAACCTCCATACCTGACTCTCAGTGAGGACTCGGGCAGATCCACGGTCTCTAGCTTGAATCCTTCAAACATCCGCTTCTTTGTCGTCAGACTGTGAAAACAAGTCCCGCATGTCCATCTTCAACCCACCCCGGTGAAATTGGTTTCGGGCATTTGTCCGTTTGGACATTTCTCTCATTCCAATGGTTCGGCCGCCGTTCAGGATCCGCCAGCCCTGGCGCTGACGCCCGGATCCAACCTCCTGCCTCACCGGTCTCTGGGATTGCCCAGGGTGGGGTCGCGCGCTCGGGTGTAGCCCTCGACGCGAGGCAAACCGTCATCCATCCTGATAAACGGCAGTCGCATTTCCCAATAGGCTTGAGCTTGGGGATGGAACTTCTCGGGCGCGTCCATGAATCCGATCGAGATGTAGAACTCATTTGGCAAGCCTTCATCGGTGTACCCAATCGAGGTGCCACATTCCGAACAGAAGGAGCGCACGACCCCCCTGGTTTTCGAAAATGTTTTTGGTTTGGAGCCGAGCCAATCGACCTGATCTGGACGATAGCCAATCCAGATCGTCAGTGGGCTGCCGATCGCTCGTCGGCAGTCATCGTCATGGTCGAAACAAATCCAAAAGGGATCGCCACTGAATTCAGCTGTGATGGCTCCGCAAAAGCAATGCCCTCGATCAATCCGGGCCGGTTTTCTGATCGTCGTTCGGGGTTTGTCGTCCATGGTAATCTTCCGGCCAGCGTGGTGGCGTAACGCCGCGGACGGCAAGCAGTTCCTTTGGACGTCACAGAGCCGCAGATGCGCGCAACCGGCGGGCTGCTGGTCAATATCATTTGAGGCAGATCAGGCCTTGATTTGTTGGGAACATTTTTTCAGGTCCGCACTTTGTTCGCCGTCTGACCAAAGGAGGCGACCTTGAAAACACGACGCGTCGACAGGGAAAAGATCGAGAGGGCGGATCGAGAAGCCAAGTTGCTGTTGGAAGCGGAGCGGCATGCCAGGGAAGCCAAGACGGCGCGGCTTAGAGAACAGCGACAGTTGTTGGAGGCATCGATAGCGCAGACCCCGCCCGCGCCCGTAGCCGCAAAGCAGCCGCCCCGCCAACGAAAGCCGACGCGCAAGGTAATCGAGGTGGACTGACGGTTTGGTCACTTGGGGCTTTTGCCAAGGTGGGGAGTTGATATGACAGGGCAGGGGATCCGGCAGCATGAATACCAAAGCGGTAAGTCCGGCCGTCGCCAAAGCGGCTGCTCGGCGTGCTGGATCGGGGTCTCATCACCGGTGTGTCCGACGACGATCCTGCGAGAGCCGCTGAAAAAGGCGCCCGAGCGGGCCGAGAACCAGCGAATCCGGCTGGACACTTACGTCGGGAACAATCGCACGCGCGGACCGTTCCCCAAGCGATCTTCACGCTCAGGATTTGCTCTTGTTGCAGCGACCGGATGAAATTCTCAACGAGGCTTCGCAAACGGTTGGTGACCCTCTTGAGCGCGACGCAGTAGGTGGGGAGCCAACTGGCGATCGCGCCATCCCGCGTCGTCTGGTTGTCGTCTCGAACAGGCTGGGGAACATTCGCGATCTGTCGCAAGCCGGCGGACTTGCTGTAGGCATCGGGGATGCGTTGGCCGAGCGTGGAGGCCTGTGGCTAGGAGCAAGCGCCGAGTATCAGGACTACGCCGCGAGCGACGAACCGCTAATCCGCTTGGAACGCGTGGGAAAGATCGAGACGGCTGCGCTTACCCTGCCGTATGAGGAGTATTCGCTCTATTACAATGGCTATGCCAACAGCACGCTGTGGCCGCTTTTTCATTACCGACTCGACCTGGTGAACCACCGGGCAGAGTTTCTACACGCCTACCGGCAGATCAATGCGCGGTTCGCGAAGGCGCTCGCAGGACTGCTGTCGGGCAACGACGACCTGGTGTGGGTTCACGACTACCACCTTATCCCCTTGGCCGCCCAGTTGCGGCGGCTGGGAGTCCGGAATCGGATCGGTTTCTTTCTTCACATACCCTTCCCGCCGCCTGACCTGTTTGTAGCCACGCCCGACCATGAAGAACTCATCGATGATCTGCTTCAGTATGACGTCGTGGGATTCCAGACCGAAACGGACGTGGGGAATTTCCGGCGCTCAGTGCAGGCGGCCAACTCCATTACTTTTGATATCAATGGTTCGGCTGAGATGAACGGCCGCACGTTGTTATCGAGGTGTTTTCCGATAGGCATCGACGTCGATTCAATCGCACGCATGGCCAATGAGGCGGCGGAGGATGTGCAGATTGATTCCATGCGCCGCCAGATTCTGGGCCTCAAGCAAATCATCGGCGTCGATCGGCTGGACTACTCCAAGGGTCTCCCCGGCCGCATGCAGGCTTTCGCGCGTCTTTTGGAAAGGCATCCGGAACACGAGCGGGCGGCAACATATTTGCAGATTGCGTCGCCGACGCGCGAGGAGGTCAGCGCCTATGCCGACATCCGGGCCCAGCTTGAGGCAACCGCCGGCGCGGTCAACGGAAGATACGCGGATTTGGCTTGGACCCCGATCCGCTACATCCACTGTGCCGTATCACGCTCTCGGCTTGCTGGCCTGTTGCGCGCTAGCCAGGTCGGATTGGTCACGCCCCTGCGTGACGGAATGAACCTCGTCGCCAAGGAATACATAGCCGCGCAGGACGAAGCCGATCCCGGAGTGCTGGTATTGTCGCGTTTTGCGGGTGCGGCCGAAGAACTTGCCGAATCCTTGATCGTGAACCCGTATGCGGTCGACGAGGTTGCTGACGCGATCGCAAAAGCGCTCGCGATGCCGCTTGAGGAAAGAATTGCAAGGCATAGTGCACTGCTCAAGCGCATCACGCGCAATGACGCAGCAGAATGGCGGCGGTCATTTCTCGCCACGCTCGCGGGCGAGAACTAGCGCCTGGCATCGATGCCTGAATCCGTCCGTGTGTCACGCGTCCCACGCGGCCATAGCCCGGCCATAACCCGGCTGGCCGGAGCAGTTCGAAAGGCCTTGAAGCTGATCGTGTATCTTGTCGTCCGCATCAAAACTTTTCGCTCATTGACGGAAGCGCGATAGCCCGCCTCAATCGGTGGACTATCGAAGGCTCCAGGGAACACACCGCCGGTCCGGTCGTTTGGGCTCTGATAGGAGATCTGCGATGACAAAGAACCCCACGCGAAAGGACAGAGATCTCTCTGAACAAGAGGCAATCAAGTTGGCCGAAGCCACCGACGTGTCACCCGGGCAGGCCAAAGAGCTTGCAGCCGAGCACGGCAAAGACGGCGCCAAGAAGGAAGCAAGAAATTACAAGGCGGAGGGCTGACTATGGCGGCCAGTGGATCCGCAAACGACAGAGACGCACGAGCCACCCTCTACGCACAAGGCGTAATGGAAGCCGAGCGCAAGGCGCGGGAAGAGAAAACGGCGCGATTGCGCAAAGCCCGTTTGGCGCACGAGGCGATCAATCCGCCTGCACCCGAGCGGAAACCGGCAGTGCCGAAAGCCCCAAAGCGGGCCGCCAAACCAGGCAGCCGAAAAGCTGGAGAAGATTAGCTTCAGCTTCTTCGGCTGTGCCGGCGGCACGCGTCGGGGAAGAGCAGACCGTGCGGTCGATCTGCACGATAAATTTGTACCTCGTCGAATGACACAAAGGAGTCCAGTGATGACGGAGCATGTGTCCCGGAAGGAAGAACAGCGTGGCACCCGAAATGTACTCGGGTGGGGCGTCGTCATTGCGGCTGTGATCTTCGTCGCCCTGCTAGCCTTCTTTGTGTTCATACCCCTTTCAGGCGGATCGTGGCAGACATCGCCAGTAAAGCGCACCCCGGAACAGAACCAAGGCGGTAATGCCCCCGCTGAGACATCACCCGCGCCCGGCGTTAAAAAGAACCCGCAAGAAAATACCGAGATGCCAGGGCAGCAGTGATCGACCTTGGGCTGCGACCCAAGTTGGCCCTGATCTTCCTGGTCGTCTCATCGGCGTCATGATGGGATCAGGGCCTTCTGGGCGCAGGAACCGCTGAGCTATTGAGACTGGGGTTTCGCCCACATCGAGCGCAGAAAGATTACCGCAGCAGCATCGGTCTGGCGAACGAGGCGATGACGCCATCGTGGAACTCGAGGCAAATCAAGATGCCTAGCTGCAGGCCGTTCAGTTGGGATTTTTCAGCTGCTTTGACAACAGCAGTTGCTGCTGCAGCTCAAGGGCGAGCTTCAACAGCCGTTCAGGTGTTTCCTCTTCCGCGATTTCGTCGAGCAGCGCTGCGAGTGCGTCGCCTTCAACAGGATCGCGGAATGAGTCAGGTTTGGTTTGCGGAGGTTTGGCCACGAGGATTTCTAGCAGGAATGCGGCCGTATTTGCAAGACGAAGCGAAGCGCTCTTGGGGAGGGGTACCGTAGCGGGGGCGGTCGACAGGGCGGCCTGCGGCAAACTATCGGACAATCTTAATTCATGATGCCAGACCTGTCGTTGCGGAGCACCTCCTCCATGAGTGTATTGAGCCATTCGCTCAAGGGAAGGTCATGCCGCGTCGACAACCGCTCCTCCAGCGCCGCCTTCAATGTGCGTTCCACGAGGCGATCGGCCGCCTGTGGGTCGCCCAGCAGCAGCCGCGCGGACAGCCTCAGTTTTGGAAGAGCGCGGAAGACATTGTCTTCACCAAGCGCTGTTGATTGCGCGGCGAGGATCCCGGCAACCGTCCTGAACCCGGCCGGCTTGGAGAGGTTTTGGGTGTACCGGAACCGCTCCGGCAGGGTGATCTGATCGTTTCCGGAGAAGAATACGAACGGGATGCCTCTGTCCGTCAGCTCATCGGCGAGGGGAAAAACAGTCTCACCGTTAAGATCGATGTCCAGCACCGCCCCGTCCGCTGAATCGATATATCGTCGAGCCCGGCTGACTGACGACACCGGCCCCAAAACGGTCGCCCCACAATCGCTGAAATAAGAGGCAAGTTCGCTTGCCAGCAAGAATTCGTCCTCGACGAGCAGAATTCGCATGCCTAATAACATAGCAGCCCTCCGGGCTTTAAACGGCGGTCGCGTCCATCGGTTCCGTGGCTATCGGCGGTGCGGGATGGGAATTCGACCAGGAACGGTTTACACATTGGATCGAAATCAGCGCTGCCGCGTTGCATTTCACTGAAGCAGGACAATTGATGCAAAAGCTGCCGAGGTTCCCCATAGTCGGTATTGGCGCCTCTGCGGGCGGCATTGCCGCCATGGAGGGATTTTTTCGCGGGATGCCGTCTTCGAGCGGGATGGCGTTCGTGATCGTCACGCATCTCAGCCCGGAACGGGAAAGTCTGCTGCACGAAGTGATTGCGCTTTACACCGGAATTCCGGTTCGTGTCGCTGAAGATGCAATGGATATCCATCCTGACACCGTCTATGTGATGCCGCACAACGCGATCCTCACCATCGAAAATTCCAGCCTAAAGCTGCGCCAACCGAATTCGGTGTCCAGGGAGCGCAAGCCCATCGATATCTTTTTCAGCGCGCTGGCCGAGGATCAGGGCGAATACGCCGTCGGCGTCGTCCTGTCGGGCGGCGATTCCGACGGTACGTTGGGCATCAAGGCAATCAAGGAGCATGGCGGCCTGACGCTGGCGCAACTCTCCGACGAGTCGGGTCCGAGCAATCCCGACATGCCGCGCAGCGCGATCAGTTCCGGTCTGATCGATATCGCTATCCCGGCCGATGAGATGGGTGCGAAACTCATGGAATTTGCCCACAGCTTTGAACTGCTCGACGAGCTTGAAGCTGACGATGGCAAGGCCAGTGCTTTGAAACTCCGCAAGGGCCAGGAAGAAATCTACGCGATCCTGCGCAGCCATTCGGGACATGATTTCTCGGGCTACAAGGCCAAGACGTTCTTGCGCCGCGTCAGGCGACGCATGCAAATAACACAGAACACCGCGATCGATGCCTATATAGAGTTGCTTCGTTCAAATGCGGAGGAAGTGCGGTCGCTGTTTCGCGACCTGCTGATCAACGTGACAAATTTCTTCCGCGATACGGACGCTTTCAAGACCCTGGAAGAAACCGTCATCCCCAAACTTTTCGAAGGCAAGGACGCCAACGATACGATCCGCGTCTGGGTGCCCGGCTGCGCAACCGGCGAGGAAGTCTTCTCGATCGGAATGCTGATGCGCGAGCATATGGATACACTTTCGGCTGTGCCGCGCATCCAGATTTTCGCCACGGACATCGATGACGCGGCGTTGGGCATCGCACGTTCGGCGCGCTATCCGGAGTCATTGCTTGCGGGCGTTTCGCCTGGACGTCGCGAACGCTTCTTCAGCAATGACGGCACAAGTTTCATCTTGAGCAAGAGCGTACGTGATCTCTGCATCTTCTCGGCGCACAGCGTCATCCGCGATCCACCCTTCTCGCGCATGGACATGGTGTCGTGCCGGAACCTCCTGATCTATTTCGGCCCCGATGTGCAAAAGCAGGTTATTCCGACCTTCCACTATTCGCTGAAGCCCGGTGGCTATCTGTTCCTTGGCACCTCCGAAAGCATAAGCCAGCATGCCGACCTGTTTGCACCGGTCGACAAGAAACAACGGATCTTCAAGGCACGAGAACATTCGGCGCCGCCGCGGCTGCCGATCTTGTTGAATGCTGCGCCTGCAACCAACTTTTCCAGCGCCAATGACACACATGCCCGCCGCGGCTTGTCTTATTCCCTAAGGCAAACCGTTGAAGCGCAGGTTCTCGAACGCTTCGCTCCGGCTCACGTCGTCGTCAATGGTGATGGAGATGTCGTCTATTACTCGGTCCGAACCGGCAAATATCTCGAGCCGCCGCAAGGGGTGCCGAGCAGACAATTGCTCACAATGGCACGCAGCGGCCTGCGTCTGGAATTGCGCGGCGCTTTGCGGGAAGCCGCCGAGGGCCGGCGCACGGTTGTGCGCGAAGCGATAGCCATTGAAGAAGATGAAGATCGTGTCCAATTCGTCACATTGACGATCGAGCCCTTGACTGATCGCGGCAGCGGCGAGCCGCTGTTTCTCGTCCTGTTCGAGCCGGTGGGCCAGCCGCAGCCGCGGCTGGAGGCTCTAAAGGTTCGACAGCCGGTGGCATCTGGGATTGCTGATTTCGAACGCGAGCTCCGCGATACGCGCGAGCGCCTGCAATCGACGATCGAAGAATATGAGACCGCGTTGGAGGAGTTGAAATCTTCCAATGAGGAACTCGTCTCGGTCAACGAAGAAGCCCAGTCCTCCAATGAGGAGCTCGAGGCCTCCAAGGAAGAAATGCAGTCCCTCAATGAGGAATTGAACACCATCAATGCCGAACTGGTTTCCAAGATCGAGGATCTCGATCGTGCCAACAGCGATCTGAAGAACCTGTTCGAGAGCACACAGATCGCGACTGTTTTTCTCGATACCAAGCTGGTTATCCGCAGCTTCACGCCGGCGGCGTCTTCGTTCTTCAACTTGCTGCCGACCGACATCGGAAGACCGCTGACCGATCTTGCCAGCCGGCTCGATTATCCGCACCTGCGCGACCATATTGCCCAGGTTTTCAGGGCCGGCGAGATGATCGAGCACCAGCTGCCGCGCGATAGCAACGGCATCCACTATCTCGTGCGGCTGATCCCCTACCGCGACAGCGCGCGGAAAATCCAGGGCGTGGTGGTGACCTTTGTCGATGTGACGACCATGGCTGAAGCCGAAGCCCACCAGCGGGTATTGATCTCGGAACTCAACCATCGGGTCAAGAACATGCTGGCTGTTACGGTCAGCATTGCCAGTCAGACCCTGAAAAATGCTCCCTCTTCGGAGGCTTTCGCCGAAGCGCTCATCGGTCGCCTGCGCGCCATGGCGCGGGCCTACGGAGTGCTCTCGCGCGAAAGCTGGAAAGAGGTCTCGGTCGAGGAAATCGTGCGGCAGGAAGTCGAGCCGTTCGGGCTGGAACGCATCAACACCACAGGCGAGGACCTTCGGCTCAAGCCTCAGCAGGGCCTGTCGCTTGGCATGGTGATCCATGAACTTGCCACGAATGCTGGAAAATATGGCGCCTTGTCCGTGCCAAACGGCGTGGTGTCCGTGACTTGGTCGGCGTCGGATCACGGTTTTCAGCTCGAATGGTTAGAAAGCGGCGGTCCCGCTGTCAGTCCGCCTGAGAAGACGGGATTTGGTCTTTCGCTGGTGAAGGGCGAAATTGAGTATCGGCTTGGCGGAAATTTTGAAACATCTTTCGGTTCCGATGGTTTGAGCTTGCGGATTGAGTTTCCGTTTGATCATCGGGAGAGCGAAACGTGACTGCATCTCGTATCCTTGTCGTCGAAGATGAATGGCTGGTCGCGGAGGAGCACCGCGCAATCCTGGAAGAGGCCGGCTTCGCCATCGCCGGGCCAGTGCCGTCCGTTGCTCGCGCGAAAAAGCTGATCGAGAGTGAAGTCATATCTGCTGCGGTCCTGGACATTGGTCTCGGCGGCGAGACCAGCGCTGCCCTTGTCCCTCTTCTAGCGCAACGCGGAATTCCGTTTGTTTTCGTCAGTGGGTACACGGCATCCGACATCCCGCAAGATTTGCGTCATCACAAGATGCTGTCAAAACCCGTGTGGGCTGCCGCGCTGGTCGAGGCCGTGCGAAATATGCTCGGTGTTCAACCGACAGCTTTGGCAAGACACCAGGACAGCGGAACGGTGCCAACCCAACGAGAAGCCCGATAACTGCACAAAGACACTGGTTTTTCACCAGAGATGCGACGACATTCGGGTCCAGGCCCGAGCCGGCGTCGCCGGCAAGTGCCTGCGATCCGGCCGGCACGATTGGCATGCTCGCGGTCTGGCGTACTCCAGCGCTGGGCGAAAGTTCGCCACCGCGCGACGATTGGTCAGCCGTGTGAGCTTATCAAACAACGGGCAGTTCGCCCTCGGTTTTCCTCGCGTCGAATAGGACGCCAAGGCCGTAAGTGACGGCGCCAGCGGCAATCATCTCTGCCAACGCTGCGCTCGACACCGGGCAATGCGGCATGACAGCCTTGATCGCGAGTTCGGCATTCGCGATCGACACGAAATCGTGCCGTCGCTTACGGGTCTCCAGATATTGTTCGATCAACATCTGCAGTCGCCTTCTTTCTATATCATCGCCAGCCATTGGTTCCTCCTGTAGACAGTCTGAAAGCCCACCACGCCTAAGGAGCGGTGGGCCTGGCGGCCCTTTTTGAGGACCGTGGACTCGAGTGAGGCGGGCAGCGTTGCTGACCAGGATGTCGAGACCGCCGAGGGGCGTTGCTGCTTCATCGACCAGCTTTCTGCAAAAGGCCTCATTGCGGATATCGCCGGCAAGCCTTTTGACCTGCCGCTTTTATTAGGTCCACCAGTTCGTCGGCGTCTTCCTGTTCTTCGGGGAGGTAGCCGAAAGCAACGTCCGCACGCTCGCGCGCGAATGCAATCGCCGCCGCACGACCGGTTCCGGAATCGCCGCCGGTTATCAGCGCTTTGCGACCGGCAAGCCTGCCTGGTCCCTTGTAGGTCGTTTCGCCGTGATCCGGGCGCGGCACCATCTTGCTGGCCAAACCCGGCCACTTCTGTTCCTGTGGCTTGAACGGCGGCTGGGGATATTGCGTCACCGGATTCTGTTTGAGCATCGGGCTCGCAGGGCCTGCTTTAGCAGGCACTGTTCCCGTATCGGCTGACGCCGTGGAAGCATAAGCGGCGAGAATTCCTCCCGCCATGCTTCCAGCGACAAGTCTACGCGCTGCGTCTGGTACATTGTCATGCTGGTCGTGGTTCATCATGGGCTCGCTTTGACGGCAGGTGACCGTTACGGAAGTGGCACCTAACCGGCCGTCGACGCGAATGTTCCCTTGTGATTGCAGTGAGGTGTCGCTCGCCTTGCCCGTCTCGGCCGTGAGGCCGCATCACCACTTTGACACAACCTCCTGATTGTAGCGGAACGTCTTGTACAGACCGGCCCTGCTTCCAGATCGGCCGGCGGGTAATCAGAAAGGGGGGATCGATTTCGCCGTTCTGGACCATCGCCAATAAAGGTTCCAGGTAGCGTTGCGTATGCGTCTGGCCCATCCGGAAAGCCGGTCCCTCATTCATCGCCGCCAAACGGGATGTGATCGACCAGGCCAACACAGACGCCGGGAACCGAGATGGTGCCGCCTTGCGGCAGCGATAGATTGCCTCGCGCAGCACATGCGGTCTCTGCGAATGCCAGCCCGTTTGATGACGCGAAATATCAGCTCAGTCGCTGGACGCCGACCCCGGCTCGGCCATCCTACGGTGCTGTTCGGCCAAAGTGGCTGCCGGCGTGACATGCGCGGCGGCAACGTGCAGCTTGTTTTTCCAACCGCTGACGACCTGTTCATCACCGGCCATCATCGCCTCGTAACCCGTTTTGGCGACATCGGCCGGATTGTCCTTTTCATCGGTGCCGATCTTGGTATCCATCATTTCAGCGCGCTCGAAGAATCGCGTCTGCGTAGGGCCAGGCATCAGCACGGTGACCGTCACCCCGCTATCTTTCAGCTCATGGCGGAGCGCGATCGAGAAGGAATCGATGAACGCCTTCGTGCCGTTGTAGACGGCCTGGAATGTGCCGGGCATGAAGCCGGCGATCGATCCGGTGAACAGGATGCGCCCGCGACCTCGCCGGGCCATCTTGGCGCCGAGCTCATGCGCCAGATAGACCGTTCCAGTGACATTGGTGTCGATGATCCGGCGGACTTTTCGCCAGTCCTGGTCGACGAAGCCGTTGCCGAGCCCGCGTCCCGCATTGAGAAACAACAGGTCGATATCGCGATCGCCGATTTGGGAGATCAACCGATCGGCGCCCTCGACGGTCGCCAGATCGGCCTCAATGGCTTCGACCGTTACATTGTGGGTCTCAAGTGCCTCTGCCGCCTGCCGGATAGCCGGCTCGTCGGCGGCGATGATCAGGTCGTAGCCGTCTTTAGCGCACAGCTTTGCGAGTTCCCTTCCGATGCCACTCGAGGCGCCGGTCACCACAGCGAGTTTGGCGTCCGTCATCATATCCTCCATCTTCGTGCCATCGGAACCACGAGTGGGCACAATTGTTCCGCGGCGTTTGGGCTGGATTGATCGTGCGCTGTCATGACGGTCAGGCGACGGTCGTCATCGCGGTCGTCGCGCGCATTCATGGATGGGCCGTTGCGACAAAAACCGTTCTACGCCATGAGAACTCGCCATGGCCTACCTTCAAAAAGGCCCCCCAAACGCATGGATGAGTACTCAGAACGGATCAGTTGAAGTTGGAACAAGTGGCCCGGTTGGAAGTTCGAACCGTGCAGCGTTGTTGCCCTCCCATGTTGATGCTGCGCGATCGGGTCATCCCCTCAGCCCGATCTGCCCGCGCTTCTCCGCGCCAAAGAGAAGCGCGGGCCCCCCTCTTTTAACGGCTGTCCGGGATGGAGCGTTTTTTTACGTTGGACTAGCCGACCTCACAGGCTCGTCGTCGGTTTCGTTTGACGAGCTCTCCGAGCGCTCTAGATCATTGATGCCGGACGCAGTTGGTTCGGGCCGGGGAGGAAATCCGCGTGGCGCATCCAACGCGCGCTGTACCCCATAACGACCGTCATTTTCCGGTTGGCTGGCTGTGCTTGCTGCTGATTCTAGCCGGGTTGGCCGGATGCTCGTCTTCCAATCAGGTGGCGCAGCAATCACGAACCGCGGCCTCCGCGGCACAGACCGTATCGATGGTGCTGGATGCCTGGGTGGAGGGAGCGGCACCGTCCCCCTATGCCACGGCCGCACTGCACTCGGTCGGAAAAACGCTGGCCGATGTCGAGGCGCAAATTCGATCGGCCGAGACCGCTGAACCAGCCGGGCGAGCAGGACTGACGGCAGCAGTCAACAGTTTGTCGGTGGCGGTGGCGCATGCCGAGGCGGGATTGCGGGTGAACAATCGCACTGAGGTGAAAAGCGCACAACAGGATCTTCGGGCGGCCATGCGCTCGCTCGCCGCCGCTTACACCAGCGCTTTCGGACCAAAGCTGTGAAGAAGCTTCTGGAAATATCGCTTGGCGTCGTCACCAGTGTCGGAGGTTTCCTCGAAGTCGGGTCGATGGCTACGGCGGCGCAGGCGGGTGCCGCCTTCCGATTCCAGCTGATCTGGGCCATAGTTCTCGGCACCATATGCATCATCTTTTTGGTTGAAATGGCCGGTCGGTTCGCCGCGATGAGCCATCACACGATCTCAGAGGGCATTCGTGAAAGGTTTGGGTTCAACGTCTTCCTATGGCCGTTGCTCGTCGTCCTTCTCGTCAATTTCATGGTGCTGTCCGCTGAGATCGGCGGTGTGGCCATCGCACTCGAACTTGCCACCGGCATAGGCTTCCAGTGGTGGGCACTGCCGGTGGCGTTGCTGGCATGGTTGCTGCTGTGGAAAGGCACGTTTGGCTTTATCGAGAAAGGCGTTTCGGTCCTCGGCCTCGTGACGCTGTGCTTCGTGGTTGGTGCGGTGATGTTAAAGCCCGACTGGACAGCGGTCGCTGGCAGCGCCGTGCCTTCGCTGCCGGCTCACGATGCCATCAATTACTGGTTCATGGCGGCCAGCATTCTCGGCGCGTCGATATCGCCTTATCTTTTCATGTTCTATTCCTCGGGAGCTATCGAGGACAAATGGGATGAAAGCCACCTTGGGGCCAATCGTGCCATCGCCGGGCTGGGCATGACCTTCGGTGGGACCATTTCGATCGCCGTGTTGATCGTCGCTGCTCTCGTTCTCGCGACGCACGGCATCGACCAGGTGGACGACTATCACCAACTGCCGTTGATGCTGATCCCTATATTCGGCTTCTGGGGGTTCGTTCTATTCGTTGCCTCGCTAGCCATTGCCTGTTTCGGCGCCGCACTCGAAGTCGGGTTGCAACAGGCATATCTGGTGGCACAGGGCTTTGGCTGGACCTGGGGTGAGGATCGCAAGCCGCGCGATGATCCGGGCTTCAGTGCCGTCTATACGGCATCATTGTTTTTGGCCGCCATTCCGATCGTGCTTGGCCTCGACCCACTGAGGCTGACCATCTTTTCCATGGCGGTAACGGCGGCGAGCCTTCCGCTGACGGTAGTTCCATTTCTCTTCCTGCTGAATGACGAACGCTATGTCGGCGAACATCGCAACGGCATCATTTCGAATGCCGCCGTTATCTTCATTATCGCGCTTGCCTTCGTGCTCGCCGTGGTGACGATTCCGCTGCAGATATTCGGAGGCACATGATGGAATTGATGCGTGATCTCCTGGACAAGCAGGTGTTCGACCGCCGGCGGGTCAAGATCGGCAAGGTCGACGGAGTGGTGGCCGAGTTGCGGCGGGGCAAACCACCAAGGATTGTCGCGATAGAACTCGGCTCCATCACTTTGGCGCGCCGCCTTGGCCCGCGGCCCGGGGAATGGATGGCGCAACTGGCGACGAGGGTGGGTGGCAAACGCCACGCCGAGCCACACAGGATTGCGTGGAAAAAGGTGCAGGACAACGGGCTCGACATCGAATGTGACATCGAGGTGGGCGAGACGTTGATTTTCGCCTGGCAGGACTGGTTGCGCGATCATGTCATCGGGCGCATCCCAGGAGCGTGATGATGAGGACAGTCAACCTCGAACACCTTGCCGGGCGACGCGTGCTCTCGCAGCGTGGAAAGAGCATCGGTCACATCGAAGAGATTCTCGCCGAACAGCGTGGCGACGAGCTCGTCGTTACTGAATTCCACGTTGGCATCTACGCCGCGTTCGAGCGTCTGTCGGCTTCGACCATCGGCATCGCGATGCTCGACCTGTTTCGGCTGCGCCGTCGCGACGGCCTGTACCGCATTCCCTGGGATAAACTCGATATCTCCGATCCGGCGCGACCGCGGCTGCTATGCCCGATGACCGAGCTTCCCGGATGGAAAGGGCAAAAGGACCTTCGGGAGTAGATGGCTACGGCTGGGAGGGCTAAGGCGCCGGCGTTTTGCCGGCGAACAGCCGTTCGTGCAGATGGCGCCTCCGCAAAGATTACTGCAGGTTCTTGCGAAGGAAGATGCGGGCGTGTCCTGGAATAACGAATTCGACTTTGCCGAATTCCTCAAACCCATGAAGCCGGTAAAATTGAGGCGCCTGGAAACTGCTCGTCTCGACGACGGCTCTCTTGCATCCGCGCCTAATGGCTTCCTCCTCAATCGCCATAAGAAGCTGTGATCCATAGGATCGGCCACGCAATTTTTCAGGCAAGAAGAACATGTCGAGAAACAGGAGCCCCAGTTCCGTTCTGCCCCAAATTCCACCCCAGATCTTTCCCGAGGGGTCGGTAAGCTCCGCGCCGATCACTGCCCGGTCATCGATTCCGGTTTGTTCGATGTTGTGTCGATAGAGCGCAGCGGCCGCCTGCGTTCGTGCATCCCCGTTGTGAGCCAGAGCGATTGTAAATCCTTCGGATCGAGCCGGCATGCGTTCTGCTCCTGCGTCGGAATGGTCTTGAGATTCAACCGTCAGATTAACATCAAGGCGGCCGGTTCGCTCGCAGCTCTGATCGCCACTTCTGTTGTAACCCGTCTTGCCCACATTCCGCATCGCGATCCGCGTCGGATGCATGCAGCCGCGCCCAACATATCGCTTTGGTGTTGAACAAAGCCCATCCTGCCCTTGTCAGGTCTCATCACAATTCGTGCGCCGTCAAGAGTGTCCACCTCGACGAAGGCTGCTGCGGATCACAATCCATTACGCCGGGAACAATGAGAAAAACCTGTCGTTGGGAAAGCGATCGCAATTCGGCGATTCAAACACGGAGACTCCAATGTTGAAGAAAATTCTAGCCGCGTCGGTGCTAACTATTGCCTTGGCCGGTTCCGCCTTGGCGCAGACAAATGGAACGGGTGCTGGCGGCACGGCTGGCACGGGTAATGGAACTGGTACTGGAACTGTTGGCAGCGGCGGCGCCGCTGGCAATGGCACTGGCAGCGGGAATGCGGCCGTGCCAACCGATCCGAATTCCACAAACTCGACTACAAGATCGAACGGCATGACCGACCGTTGCAAGGACGCCGCAGGCAATGACATCGATAACAACACTGCAAGTGGCACAACGACCTCGACCGTGCAAAATTGCAACAAGTAGCCGATGGACCTAGCGGCTTCGGCCGCCCGAAGGCCCGCCATCAAGACAATGGCGGGCCTCCGAGTACGTGCCTCGCATGCTGCCTGGATACATAGGAGCACATGTGTCCAAAGAGACCCGGCGGGCCAAACTCGATCGCTTAGCAGCCTCCATTCCGAAGCACGAATTCGAATTCCTCATGAAGATTGCAAAGCTAAGCCGTCATGACTTACTTGGCCTGATCGCTAAACACGATGGCGGCAGGGACAAGGTCTATAGGGACCTTGCGGCCCACTTGGCCGCAACTGAGGCCGCCCCGGAGCCCGTACATGAGGCGGCAGCTGACGACGGCCAAACAGCTGGAGCATCTCCAGCCACGAACTCGCCCGCCGGCAAGTAGCGGCGAAGATCATTTCGGTGCCAGCCCTGACGCTCCACGGAAGCGACGACCGTGTCGTCCTTCTAAAGTCTTCGAATGGGTTGGACGAGCATTTCACCGCGCCTTACCAACGAGAACTGCTGGATACTGCAAGCGGGAGGCGCTTTAAGTCAGGCCCGCCATTCAGGTTCATCGGACATGCCGGAACCTGAAGCGCCGCCGCGCATTTCGTCTCCAGGCATGACCGATCTTGCGGTAATCGCCAGGGAGAAATTCAGATGCAAACTTCAGGCGCAACTTCACAGCAAAACCTTGGCCGATTGGCCATAGAACCGTTTTCCGGCACGGTGACGGTGCGGTTTTCCGACGCCATCGTCGCAGCTACGGAGCGGGCGAAGGTCCTGCGTGAAGACGGGCACGAGCCCGTTTTCTATATCCCCTTCGAGGACATCTATTTCGATCTTTTCGAAAAGACCGACACCACCACCCGGTGCCCGCTCAAAGGCACCGCAAGCTACTGGCGTGTCCACGCCGTCGGCAGTTCTTCCGACGATTTCATGTGGGCCTACGAAACGCCCGATGCGGCTGCTCTGGCTATTGCAGGTCACGGCGCTTTCGATCCGGAAAAGGCCCGTATCGATGTCGACCCTGCCGAGGACAAGCGACACACGCCACATATCGTCGAATAGGTTCATCAGGCAGAGACAATCACGGTAACGACAGGCGCGATGAGCATTTTCTACCAGGCGGCAAAGATTGCGGAGGAGGTTCACGCGTCCCAGCGCGATAAGACCGGGCGGCCTTACATCGAGCATTGCCGCCGTGTCGTCGACGCTGTCGAGACAATCGATCAGAAGACTGTTGCCTACCTTCATGACGTTCTGGAGAAAGGCGAAGGCTGGACCCGCGCCAAGCTCGACGAAGCAGGCTTCGGACCGACAATTACCGAGGCGGTCGACGCCATGTCGCGCAGGCCGGATGAGGAGTATTTCGCCTTTGTCCGGCGGGCTGCGTCGAACCCAGTGGCGCTCCCCGTAAAACGCGCCGATCTGGAGGACAACATCTGGCAGTCGAGGCAGGTCGGAGCGTCGGCGGCCAAATATGAAGAGGGCCTTCGCATACTTGACCAAGAGTTCTCCCGACAATAGTGCGCGCCCGACGCTGGCATTGCATTTGTCGAGGCAGCCATCGCCTGCGAGAGCTTGCGGCGCAGAGCACGTTTCCGCTCTCCTGGCCGTCAGTTTTTCCGCGCCGGCGTGCGCCTTGGGGTCGTCGTCTGGACCATGGAACGTGTGATCGGGTCAAAGCTCCTTTGGAGATGGATCGCAGCGTCTCGAAAAGAAGTAACGGCCCGGCTCGGAATCAGGAACTCCTCCAGCACCGGTGCGTTGACCAGCAAGCCGGGACGAGTTCCCGGCCTCCGCGGGTGGCGGGCAAGCCGCCGCCGAACCCGAACTTCTGCACAATGAAAGGTAAGGCCATGGGCTTCTTTTCGAAGGACATCAAGACACTCGACGATCTCTTCGTGCACACGCTGCGCGACATCTATTACGCCGAAAAGCAGATCGAGAAAGCGCTGCCGAAGATGATCGGCAAGGCAACCGATCCGCAATTGAAGGCCGGATTCGAAAAACACCTCGAGCAGACCAAAGGCCATATCGAGCGCGTCGAACAGGTGTTCGAATTGCATGGCGTCAAGGCCAAGGAGGTCAACTGCCCGGCGATAGACGGCATTCTCGAAGAAGCCGACGATGTGAGCGGCGACGTCGACGACAAGGAGGTCCTAGACGCGGCACTGATAGCCTCGGCGCAGGCGGTCGAACATTATGAGATGACCAGATACGGCACGCTCATCGCCTGGGCCAAGCAGCTTGGCCGCAGCGACTGCGCCAACGTGTTGGCCAAGAACCTGAAGGAAGAGCAGGCGACCGATCGCAAGCTCACCGAAATGGCGGAAAGCAAGATCAACATGCAGGCTGCCGAGTAGACCGTCCCAGGTCATGATGAGATCTGGTTGAAATCTCATCATGACCTAACCCTGTTGAAGCATGATTTTTCCAAAACCGGCACCAGTGCTGCGTTGAGTCGATCTCCATCGTTGTCCACGGAACTTTCATGACGGGCGAATCTGCCATCTCTCGCGATCTGCCGACGAGTGTAAAATCGTCTTTCGGCGTGGCGTTGAGCACGGCGCCGATGGAAGCAAAGGCTGCCGACACGTTGCCGGCCGATGCTGGCCGATGGCAATACGAACCCAAATGGGACGGGTTCCGCTGCCTGGCCTTTAAAGCCGGCGCGGCCGTGGAGTTGCGAGCAAAATCCGGCAAGCCGTTAGGGCGGTATTTCCCGGAAATCGTCGCGATGTTGCATGAACTGAAAACAAAAGAGTTCGTGGTCGATGGTGAGATCGTCATCGAAATTGCAGGCTCTCTTTCTTTCGACGCCTTGCAGATGCGGCTGCATCCGGCGGAAAGCAGGATCCGGAAACTGTCGGTCGCGACGCCGGCAAAGCTGATCCTCTTTGACATGTTGGCGACCTCCGAGGGCGCCTTGATGCAGCAGCCGCTCTCGGTTCGGCGCGCTGCACTCGAACTGTTCGTAAAGTCGGCCGGGCGAAAGGATCTCGAACTGTCTCGGGCAACGCGTGATTTGGCGGCGGCAGGCAGATGGCTTGGCCAATCCGGACAAGGTTCGACCGACGGGGTCGTTGCCAAGCTTCTCGATGACGAATATCGACCCGGCGAGCGCGCCATGGTCAAAGTCAAGCACCTGCGCACGGCCGATTGTGTCGTCGGAGGGTTCCGCTACCTGGCGAATTCGCGTGAAGTCGGCTCCCTGTTGCTTGGCCTGTACAATGACCAGGGGCAACTCGACCATGTCGGGTTCACTTCGACGATCGCCCGGGAGGACAGGGCCAAGCTTACGCGACAACTTGAAGCTTTGCGATCGGCTCCTGGCTTCACGGGAAAAGCGCCGGGCGGTCCCAGTCGGTGGAGCACGGAAAGAAGCGGACAATGGGAGCCATTGCGGCCCGAACTGGTGGCGGAGGTGCGGTTCGATCATGTCACCGGGGATCGTTTCCGTCATGGCACCAAATTTCTGCGATGGCGTCCTGACAAAAGCCCGAAGCAATGCACGTTCGAACAGATACTTGGAAAATGAGGCTTGGCGAAGCGTCGGCAGGTCCACACTATGGAGACCAAATCCGTCAAGCATTCGGCGCAGCCAAATCCAGTCGCATTTCACTGGCGATCTTGAACCCGGCGGCGAGATAAACGCCTTTGCAGGAGGATGCCGGACCAAACCCGTTGTTCAGTCTGTCACCACGCCTCGCTTTGGCGGATCACGGTTCTCGTCCGGATTAGGAACTGGCACTTCGTCGGGAAGAAGATCCGGCTCAGGCTCGCGTATGTCCGGCGTCCACGTCGGCGCATCCACTGGCGGCTCTTCGGTTGGCTCTGGTTTGGGGGGCACATCTATTCTCCGGGTTTCGCTTGGGCGTGGGGTTCGGCCCGCCACAGGTCGCGCGTCGCCGCGTCTGGAGGCGAAAGGGTCTTTTCACACCCCATGTATTTTTACCTATGGCCAGCGGTCCTGGGGCTTGTCGGCGCCCGATCAGAGTCCTGCGTTCCGGCTCCTTTGAGCGCAATGTTGGCATCCGCTGCCTCTGACTCTTTGAGGACTGCCCTGTCGACGTTCTTGATCTCGGCATACGGCATCGTCCTTGGTGGCCAACGGGCAACCGCGAGAATTGTTCCGAGCGATTTAGGGGCGGCTGGGGCTGCTGTGCGGACCTTCTGGCTAGGCAGTTATCAACTATGCTGTCTTGCGTTTCGGTGAGGCTCTCTTTGTGGATCTCGCCAGCCCTTCCTGTTTGAGGCTCTTCTTCAGCACCTCAGCGAGGTTGATGACATTCTCCTGTGGCCTTGGTGCGGGCTTCGGCAGCTTCTTGCCTTTGCGCTTTGCATCGATCATGGCGATCAGCGCGTCTTCATAGGTGTCTTCAAATTTCGAGGGATCGAAGGTCGTCACTTTTTTGTCAATAAGCATGCCGGCGATTTCGAGCAGATCGGGGTCGTATTTCTGCTTGGCCAATCCATCGAACACAGTGCTTTCCGAAACCATTTCGTTGTGGTTGCGAAGCTCGGTCATCACCATCCCCTTGCCATAGGGCTGAATCAGCACTTCGCGGCCGCGCTGGTAGAGCACCACGCAGGATCGAGCGGCCACGCCCTTGTTCTTCATGGCATCGCGGATCACTCCGTATGCTTCGATTGCGGCGCCGTCGGCCGGGATCAGATAGTAGGGCTTCTCGAGATAGCGCGTATCGATATCGTCAATCGATACGAATTCGCCGACTTCGAGCGTGTGCTTCGACGTCAGCTTCAACGCCTTTATGTCGTCAGGTTCGATCTGGAGAAATTCGTCCTTTTCGATCTCGAAACCCTTCACCTGATCCGCTGCATCCACCAGCTTTCCGGTCTCCTCGTCGGCGTAGACGCTCCTGACCGGCAGACCGTCCTTGCGGTTCAAAATCTTGAAATGGATCTTGGACGCTTCGCTGGTTGCGCCGACAATCTTCACGCCGCAAGTAACCGAGCCAACCTTCAAGAAGCCCTTCCAGGCAGCACGTGGCGCGGCCATTTTGCGCTTATCCCGTTTCCAGCTAGGGCAACGCGTTTCCGCTCGAATTGTTCCTGCGGCGGGGGCTCGGTGCACCGTGAATGTCCGGTGGGGGGAATCCTGTCGGTCTCGACAGCGATTTTCATCGGCACGGTGCATCTTTTGGCAACCTGTCGGCGTTGGAAGTGAGCCCATTTGCCGAGGTGAGTTCCATGAAAGTGTCGACGAGGGACGATTTGAAAACCGAGGCGCAGCTTTCGGAAGACGCTGACCTCATCGTAAATCGTACAGTCCATTTCGTCGGAGTATGGATTGAGGAGCATGTGATCGAAAAGGCTGCTCTCATGCGGAAGGGCGTCGATGCCGCAGAGGAACTCGCAAGCGAATGCATCGCGGATGCAGACGAGGAAGGCATCGCCCCCGAGGACATTCAGGACGAAGTCGGGGACCTCAAGGAGTACATTGCCGAGATGATCGTGGAGCAAGGCGGTCGCGGCTCTGCAGTTAATTCTGAACCAGACATGAGCTACTTCTGCGCAACGGCCTCGGCGCCGCAGCTTCGCGTTGACCGGCTATATCGCCGCTCCAAGTCCAACAAGAGCATCATTGTTGAGAGGAACAAGTCATCGATCCCGCCCACTGGATAGCATTCGTGGGAACGGTCGTCCTGCTGCAGATGCCGCCCGGGCCGGATAGCATGCTGGTGACGGCGCGCGGCATAGGGCAGGGACGCAGGGTTGCGCTGTTCACGGTATTGGGGATGACGGCCGGCGCCGGCATGGTTCAGCTTCCTCTCATAGCGTTCGGTGTTTCGTCTCTCGTGCGAACCTCCCCACTAGCTTTTGGAGCACTGCAATGGCTTGGGGCGGCGTATCTCGTATGGCTCGGGCTAGGGCTGGTCTTCACGAAGCCGGAAACACAGGCTCGGCCGGATACGTCCCCGATCAAGGCCGTTGCCGCGGCGCGGGAAGGCATGATTGCCAATCTGTTCAATCCGTGGCCCATCACGTTTATGGTAGCGTTCCTGCCTCAGTTCGTTGATCCGCATGGGAGTTCCGTGACGCTTCAACTGTTGCTGCTGGGAGCAACTCAGAAAATGACGGGCGTGTTGGTGTTGGGGACCTATGCCGTGGCCTCCGGCAGCATAGGCGCCTGGATCCTGAAGCGCCCTCGTGTGCGGCTTTGGCAGCAGCGGATCGCCGGCCTCTTCATTGTTGGCCTTGGGTTCCGAATGGCCTTTGGCGGCGGGGCAAGCCGTTAAGTTGCCGGGCCGGCGCCTGCATCCGCAGGAACCGAAAGCGCACCATGAACATTGTCAGACACAGGCAGGAGAGTGTCGTGCAAGTCGTTCGGACCGAAGTGGTGAATGCCAGGGCGCCAGACGGGCAGTCGGTTCGCCGGGTGATATTTTGCGGCGAGGGCGGCGACTGCGTTACGGTGGACATGGCAAACGTCGGGATACAAGCTGAAGATGACGTGCTTGCCCGCGCAAAGGCAATCCTGGTCCAGACAGCGACCTTTGATCTCGCAGCCAATGAATATGACGCGAGCAGCAACGGCAATTTCGACCAGGTCGAGATAACCTCTGCAAGCGACGGCGCCGGCGACGTATATGTCTTTGAGTATCGCGATGGCGAAACCAGCCGACGCATACCGCCGTCGAGGATGGCGAGCCTTGAGGCGGCCCGGTCCGAAGCTATCCGCTGCGCAATCGATCTTCTCGCCGACCTGCAGCCTGGCACGGACGCTCTGTCCGGCTGGCTTGTGAGGGTATCCAACGAAAACGGTGAATTGCTTTACACTGTTGATGTGGCTGAGGCCGATGCAGCGCGGCAGGCAGGCCAGTAACCCAAACCCGACGGAATCCACCAGTGGCCGCCCAAGGATTGATTCACGGACCAATAGGCGACGATGGCCTGCATCTGTGCGTCGACATGCAGCGCCTGTTTGCGCCGGGTGGACCTTGGCCCGTGCCGTGGGCTGAAAAGGTGGTCCCGGCGATCGAAGAACTGGTCGCCAGACATGCCAGCCGTACCCTGTTCACGCGCTTCATTCCTGCCGCCCGCCCGGGCGAGGCGCCGGGAATGTGGGCAAACTACTATCGTCGGTGGGCGGAGGTAACCCTTTCCAACATCGATCCGCGCCTGATCGAGCTGATGCCTCAACTCGCACGATTTGTACCGCCGGCGACGGTGGTCGACAAACACGTCTATTCGCCCTGGACCGAGGGGCGGCTCGACGCGCTGCTGAGTGGCTCCGGCGTGCGTGCGCTCGTGATCACCGGTGGCGAAACCGACGTTTGCGTTCTCGCGACCGTGCTTGGCGCCATCGATCGTGGCTTTCGCGTCATTCTCGTCACCGATGCCATCTGCAGCTCTGCCGACCAGACCCATGACGCACTGATGGAAGTCTACCATTCCCGCTTCAGTGAGCAGATTGAGGCGGCCAGCATGGCGGAGGTGTTGGAGTGTTGGCCACAACTCACTCGCTGATCTGGTGGGCTTCAAGTGAAAGGGCCGACAATCGTCATTCTGGTCGGGCGGACTGTTTCAGTTGGCGGACGGCACTACAGTGAACCGGAAAACGTATATGAACGGCACGATTGCCTGATCTGGTCGCTCGCGTGAATCAGTGTCTGGAAGCGTACAAAGCCTTGCAGAGCTATCGACAGCGCGGCCAACCGTCATAGAATGAACAGGATACAGCGCCGAAGACTCGATGCCGGCATCTAGCAATCTTTGCGAGACATCCGGCGCCTCTGCCGTCGGCCTTCCGCAGGGAGGATGATGTGCTGAAAACAGAAGTCATTGACCTTGAAACCTATAGCGCAGTCTACGCGGTGATCTCTGGCTATCGCGCTGACGACATTATCTCGACGGCGTTTGCGGTCGATGAAATCCGCGCAAGGTTTCCTGAGTGTCGCTGCGACGACGAGGAATTGGTCGGGCTTATGGTCCATGCCATGTCCGGCAAGAAAATTGCCGTGAGCTTCGACCACCGGGTGGAACCGGTCAGGCGGCGTGCTGCGCTGCCGATCGCTTCGGAGAGCAAAGGACTGCGATAATTGGACCACCATAGGTCCGTTGCGATTTTGGAAGACGAGGCGTTTATCGCGCTCGAACGAATAGCTACGTTGCTTGACGCCCGAAACATCCCCTTTGTCGTCCATTCGGCAAGCTACGCCAATTCGGGTTTTCACGATCCGATTTTCCTTCAAGGGACATGGGTCGCAAAGCCTGCCTCGCCTTCCGAGTTGCGCAACGCAATTCCGCCTCTCTGGCAATGGCAAACGGCTATGACGTGTCGTGGTCGGCTGAAGCACGATAAATCCACAACCGCATCATGAAAATCCGGCGTTCAAACCAAGGCGCAACCGTCGGCCTGGAATTCACGGCACGATGGAACAAAATTGAAGATGCCGCGTTTGGGGTCTTGCGGCGCGATCCACCATTGGCCGCGGGGGCAACTTTATCCGTATAAATCCATAGGGCTGGGAGTGGCGCTGTGACCGTGCAGGCATCCAAGAAGCAATTGGACCGTCGAAGCATCCTGAATTCTCTGAAAGCCTTCCGGCGCGGCGATTTCTCTGTCCGCATCGACAATGTTTATGAAGGCCTCGATTCCGAGATAGCTGAGACTTTCAATGAGATCGCTGACCTCAACGACCAAGTGACGCGCGAGTTCGAGCGCTTGAGCCGGGTCGTCGGCAAGGAAGGGCGGATAGGCGAGCGCGGCCGGGTTCGCAATGCCACCGGCAGTTGGGAATCCAGTGTCCGTTCAGTCAATGATCTCATAGAAGACATGGTTCAGCCAACGGCTGAGGTTGCGCGCGTTATCGGCGCCGTCGCCAAGGGCGACCTGTCGCAGACCATGATGGTCGAAATTGATGGCCGACCGCTGCGTGGCGAATTCCTGCGCATCGGCAAGATCGTCAACACCATGGTCGGCCAGTTGGCCTCCTTCGCCTCCGAGGTGACGCGCGTGGCGCGCGAGGTCGGTACGGAAGGCAAGCTCGGCGGCCAAGCCCGGGTCAAGGGCGTCGCCGGCACGTGGAAAGATCTGACCGACAACGTCAACGCGATGGCCACGAACCTGACCGGGCAAGTGCGCAACATCGCGGAGGTTACGACCGCGGTCGCGTCGGGCGACCTGTCGAAGAAGATCACAGTCGATGTCAAGGGCGAAATCCTAGAACTGAAGAACACCATCAACACGATGGTGGACCAGCTTAATTCCTTCGCTTCGGAAGTGACGCGCGTGGCGCGCGAGGTTGGCACCGAAGGCAAGCTTGGCGGCCAGGCGCGCGTTGAGGGTGTTGGTGGTACGTGGAAGGATCTGACCGACAATGTGAATTCCATGGCCGAGAACCTGACTGGCCAGGTGCGCAACATCGCCGAAGTGACGACCGCGGTGGCTTTGGGCGACCTGTCGAAGAAGATTACGGTGGACGTGAAGGGCGAGATTCTCGAGCTGAAATCCACGATAAACACGATGGTGGACCAGCTGAATTCATTCGCGGGCGAGGTCACGCGCGTGGCACGCGAGGTTGGCACCGAAGGCAAGCTTGGCGGCCAGGCGCAGGTGCGCGGCGTCGCCGGCACCTGGAAGGACCTCACCGACAACGTCAACTCGATGGCCGAGAACCTGACCGGTCAGGTGCGCAATATCGCCGAGGTGACCACGGCGGTCGCGTCGGGCGATCTGTCCAAGAAGATCACGGTCGCCGTGCAAGGCGAAATCCTGGAACTCAAGGACACCATCAACACGATGGTCGACCAACTGAACTCCTTTGCCTCGGAAGTGACGCGCGTGGCACGCGAGGTCGGCACCGAAGGCAAGCTGGGCGGCCAGGCAGAGGTGAGGGGCGTCGGCGGCACATGGAAGGATTTGACCGACAACGTCAATCTCATGGCCGCCAACCTGACTGGCCAGGTTCGAAACATCGCAGAAGTCACCACCGCCGTGGCGCGCGGCGACCTGTCGAAGAAGATCACCGTCGACGTCAAAGGCGAGATCCTGGAGCTCAAGGACACCGTCAACACGATGGTCGACCAACTGAACTCCTTCGCCTCTGAGGTCACGCGTGTGGCCCGCGAAGTGGGATCGGAAGGCAAGCTTGGTGGCCAGGCGCATGTCGAAGGCGTCGGTGGCACCTGGAAGGATCTGACCGACAACGTCAACGCCATGGCCGGCAATTTGACGGTGCAGTTGCGTGACGTGTCGAAGGTGGCAACGGCCATTGCGACCGGCGACTTGACCCAGAAGATCACCGTCGACGCGCTGGGCGAGATCTTGCAGATCAAGGACGTCATCAACACGATGGTCGACCAGCTCAATTCCTTCGCTTCGGAAGTGACACGTGTGGCGCGCGAGGTCGGCTCCGATGGCAAGCTCGGCGGCCAGGCCCAGGTGCGCGGCATCGGCGGCACGTGGAAGGATCTGACCGAAAACGTCAACGCCATGGCGGCCAACCTGACCGGCCAGGTGCGCAACATCGCCGAGGTAACCACCGCCGTGGCGCTCGGGGACCTTTCGAAGAAGATCACCGTCGATGTCCGCGGCGAGATCCTGGAGCTGAAGGACACCATCAACACAATGGTGGACCAGCTTAATTCCTTCGCTTCGGAAGTCACGCGCGTGGCACGCGAGGTCGGCACGGAAGGCAAGTTGGGAGGCCAGGCGCAGGTGCGCGGCGTTGCCGGCACGTGGAAGGATCTCACAGACAATGTGAACTCGATGGCCGAGAATCTGACCGGCCAGGTGCGCAACATCGCCGAAGTCACGACCGCCGTGGCGCGCGGCGACCTGTCGAAGAAGATCACCGTCGATGTGAAGGGCGAAATCCTGGAGCTCAAGTCGACCATCAACACCATGGTGGACCAGTTGAACTCCTTCGCCGGCGAGGTCACCCGAGTCGCGCGTGAGGTTGGCACCGAGGGCAAGCTTGGTGGCCAGGCGCGCGTCGAAGGTGTTGCCGGGACCTGGAAGGACCTGACCGACAACGTCAACCTGATGGCGACGAACTTGACCAATCAGGTGCGCGGCATCGCCGATGTCGTGACGGCGGTCGCGCAAGGCAATCTCAGGCGCAAACTGACGGTCGACGCGAAGGGAGAGATCGCCCTGCTGGCCGACACCATCAACGGCATGATCGAGACGCTTGCCACCTTTGCCGACCAGGTGACCAACGTCGCCCGTGAGGTGGGCATCGAGGGCAAGCTCGGTGGTCAGGCGCGTGTGCCAGGTGCCGCCGGCCTCTGGCGCGACCTCACCGACAATGTCAATCAACTCGCTGCCAATCTGACCACCCAGGTGCGTGCCATCGCCGAGGTTTCGACGGCGGTGACCAAGGGCGATCTTACCCGTTCGATCAGCGTCGAAGCCTCCGGCGAGGTCGCCGCGCTGAAAGACAACATCAACGAAATGATCCGCAATCTGAAGGATCAGACGCTGAAGAATGCCGAGCAGGACTGGTTGAAGACCAATCTCGCCCGGTTTTCGCGCATGCTGCAAGGCGAGCGCGACCTTGCCACCGTCTCGCGGCTCATCATGTCCGAACTCGCTCCTCTGGTGAACGCCCAGTATGGGGTGTTCTACGTCACCAATCGCGACGAGGAGGAATCCTATCTTGAGCTGGCGGCTTCCTATGGCGCCGAGAGCAAAGCTGCCATCAAGCAGCGGCTTGATCTGCGAGAGGGCCTGGTTGGGCAAAGTGCCGCCGACAAGCGCGCCATCATGCTGGACAATGTGCCGCCAGAATTCCTTCGGGTCACATCTGGTCTTGGCAGCGCCTCGCCAGCCAATGTCATCATCCTGCCTGCTCTGTTCGAGGATGAAGTCAAAGCCGTCATCGAGCTCGCCTCGTTCGGCGAGTTTCGTGACACACACCAGTCGTTCCTCAACCAGCTCATGGAATCCGTCGGCATCGTTCTCAACACAATCGCTGCGACGATGCGCACGGAGGGCCTGCTCAAGCAGTCGCAACTGCTGACGTCGGAATTGCAAGCGCGTCAAACCGAGCTGACAAAAAAGCAGGAAGAGCTGCATGCGACGAACGAGGAGCTGCAGGAAAAGGCGCAGCTGCTCGAGAACGAAAAGAAGCAGGTCGAAAACAAGAATCTCGAAATCGAGATGGCGCGACGCGCGCTGGAGGAAAAAGCCGAGCAACTGGCGCTCACGTCGAAATACAAATCCGAATTCCTGGCCAATATGAGCCACGAACTGCGCACGCCGCTCAATTCGCTGCTCATTTTGTCAAACCTGCTGGCGACCAATCAGCACGGCAACCTCAACGAAAAACAGGTAGAGTTCGCCCGCACCATCAATTCGGCAGGAACCGATCTTCTCAGCCTCATCAACGATATCCTCGATCTGTCGAAGATCGAGTCGGGCACTGTTTCCATCGACATCAACGATATGCCGGTGACGCATCTTCGCCAGCATATGGAACGAACTTTTCGTCAGCTGGCAGCCGACAAGGGACTTGGCTTCACCATCAAGGTCGATCCGGCGCTTCCCGACACGGTCCGCACAGATGAGAAACGCTTGCAGCAGATTGTCCTCAACCTGCTTTCCAACGCATTCAAATTCACCTCGGAAGGCGAGGTCAGCCTGAACTTCCGGGTTGAAAAGGCCGGCCGCCGCAATGGCGCGACGCAGCCGGTGAAGGCTCTCGCGATCGCCGTCACCGACACGGGCATTGGCATTCCAGAAGACAAACAGAAGCTGATTTTCGAGGCCTTCCAGCAGGCCGACGGCACCACCAGCCGCAAGTATGGCGGCACCGGCCTTGGGCTCTCGATCAGCCGCGAGATCGCTCGCTTGCTTGGCGGCGAATTGCGGGTCGAAAGCACGCCGGGTAAGGGGTCGACATTTACCCTCATCATCCCGTTCGACGGCCCCCGCGTGACGACAGTACAGTCGACCTTGGCTCCGGCGGCGGAGGCAGTTGCTGCGACAGCTCTGCTCAGCAGTCCGCCCTCGGCAGAGCTGATCGACGACCGCGATTCAATCCTACCCACCGATCGGATCGTGTTGATCGTCGAAGACGATCCGACCTTTGGCGGGTTGCTGCTTGGCCTCGCCCGGTCGGCCGGGCTGAAAGGCGTTCTGTCGACTGCAGGTTCCGGCACGCTGGCATTGGCCCGCAAGCTCGTTCCCGACGCAATCACACTTGATCTCGGACTTTCGGATATCGATGGCTGGGTGCTTTTCGATCTGCTGCGGCATGACCAGAAGACGAGGGGAATTCCCATCCATGTCATCTCGGGTGCCGAAGACATCGACAGTCTCGCACGCAAGGGGGCGTCCAGCATTTCCACCAAGCCCGTTTCCTCGGACGAGCTGATGAAGGTGTTTCAGGATATCCACTCGAAGAAGCTCCGCGTTCAGCGCCGCGTTCTGGTCGTGGACCCTGACCCGGAGCGGCGTCTGGCGCTGGTCGAGGCAATCCGCGACGGCGTAACGTCGGTCACCGCGATCGGTCGTGTTGCGGCAAATGCAGAAGACGTTGGCCTCGCCTCCTATGATGCCGTCGTGCTCGGCTTTGGACGCTCCGCCAAGGACAACGCAAAGGCGCTGGACGAGATCACCGGCCAATTCGGCGAAGCCTTGCCGCAGCTGCTGTTCTTTACGCCTCACCCGGACGCGCTTGAACAGGTACTGGCATTGAACCCGGCCTTGGCGGAAGCACCGCGGGCGGAGAACTTCGCTCAATTGGCGCTGCATATTTCGGCAACGCTGCCGGGAGAAGGTCGTCAAGAGGCCTGGGCAGGAACTGAACATAACGGCAAGTCCGATCTCGCCGGGGCGAAAGTTCTCATCGTCGACGACGACATTCGCAACATCTATTCGCTCACCAGTGTTCTGGAGACCTATGACATACAGGTTCTGCATGCCGAGCGGGGCCGTGATGGCATCGCGCTTCTTGAACAGGCGCCCGATGTCGACGTGGCATTGATCGATATCATGATGCCGGAGATGGACGGCTACGAGACGATGCGGCGGATTCGCGGCACACCGGCGATTGCTCATATCCCGCTGATTTCCGTCACCGCAAAGGCGATGAAGGGGGATCGGCAAAAATGTCTGGATGCCGGGGCTTCCGACTACATCGCCAAACCCGTCGACCTGGATCTCCTGCTGGCGCTGCTTCGTGTCTGGATCGGGCGTGCCCGATCCCGTGTCGAGAGCCCGGAAAAAATTCTCCTGGCAGCGAACTGACGGCCGTTCGATGCAAAAGGTGGCAAGAAACAGGGTAAGGAAACTTGAGGTGGCAGCTCTTGCCGAAGGGCCGGCAAGAGCCCGCATCCTGGCGGTGGACGACGATGAGCGCAATCTGCTGGCGATCAGCGAAGTGCTCGCGACTATCGGAGAGGTCATCTGCGCCCAATCGGGCGAAGAGGCTCTGCGCTTTCTGCTGAAAGAGGAGTTCGCCGTCATTCTCCTGGATGTCCTCATGCCAGGGTTGGACGGGTATGAAACGGCCGCACTTATCCGCCAGCGCGAGCAATCCAAGCGCACCCCAATCATCTTCTTGACCGCCATCAACAAGGAGGATGCGCATATGCTGCGCGGCTACGACGCCGGCGCAGTCGACTATGTGTTCAAGCCATTCGATCCGATCATGCTGCGTTCGAAAGTCGCGGTTTTCGTCGAACTCCACGAGAAGACGCTCGAGATCCAGCGCAAGGCGGAGGTCGAGCAGGGACTATTGGCGCAGGCGTTGCAGGCGCACAAGGACAAGCTTCAGGCCGAACGCGCGCTGCGCAGCGCCGAGCAACGGCAGGACGCCATCCTGAATTCGTTGCCGGTCTGCTTTCATGCTCGGGCAGCCGAGCCGCCCTTTGCGGCGCGCTTTGTTACGGAGGGCGTCGAGCGCTTGACCGGCTTTGCGCCTGAATACCTGACATCGGATCCAGAGTTCGGTCTCAGCCGCGTTCATCCGGACGACCTGCCGCGATTGAGGGAAGCGCTGCTGGCGGCAAAAACCACCGGCTCCTATACGTGCGAGTTCCGCTGGCAATGCGCCAATGGCGAGTATCGCATTTTTCTCGACCAGGGGGTGATGTCGGACGGCTTAGATGGCCGTGAACCGGAAATCATCGGCACATTGCTTGACATCACCGAGCGGCGCGGTCTTGAGGATCAGCTGCTTCAATCCCAGCGCATCGACGCTATCGGCAAGCTAACCGGCGGCCTGGCGCATGATTTCAACAACCTGCTCGCCGCAATTCTCAGTGGGTTAGGGCTGCTTGAACGCCGAGCCACGTTGGATGATCAGGCGCAACAGGTACTCGACCTGACGCGGCGTTCTGCAAAACAAGGCGCTGACCTTGTGGCGCGAATGCTGGCATTCTCGCGGCGCCAGACCCTGAAGCCGGAAGCGGTGCGCCTTGCTGCGCTGAACGACACGATGAACGGATTGGTGGCGCCCGTGCTGGGGGGGTTGATCCGTTTCGACTGGCAGATCGATGACACGATCTGGCCGGTGCATGTCGATGCAGGCCAACTTGAATTGGCCTTGATGAATCTGGTTTTCAACGCGCGTGACGCCATGCCCTCTGGCGGGACAATAACCGTGCATGCGCAGAATCGATCGATCGGGACGCCAACAGAGGATATTCCGCCGGGCGACTATGTCATGATCGCCGTCAAGGACACCGGATCCGGCATACCCCCCGATCTTGTCGCCAAGGTCGTCGAACCGTTCTTCACCACCAAGCCGGTCGGTAAGGGAACGGGCCTCGGCCTCAGCACGGTCTACGGCTTCATGAAGCAGTCAGGTGGGACACTTCGCATAGAAAGCGTCGTCAACCGCGGAACTACCATGCAACTCTGGCTGCCACGTTCGACCGAACAGCCGGTCGATCCTGTGGTGGAACCCGGCATTGAACGAGCGTTCGCCGATGCCGGAATGGAGCACCCATCAATCCTCCTGATCGACGACAGCCATGTTTTGCGGCAATTGACCGCCGAGTCCCTTCGCCAGCGTGGTTTCGAGGTGACCTGCGCGGGAGGAGGGGCGGAGGCGCTGGCCATGATGGAGCGCACTCCCAACCAGTTCGACGTCATTATCACCGACTTCGCCATGCCACTCGTATCCGGCGTCGACGTGATCCGCTTCGCGCGCAATTTGCGCTCGGACTGGCCAGCGGTCATGATCACGGGCTATGCCGATGCCCGGGAGATTGCCGATCGGCCAGCCGACGTGCCCTTGCTCGGCAAGCCCTTCCGGGACGAGGATCTGTTCGAAGCGATTTTCCTCGCGATAGAGAATGCGGCCCCCCAAAGGATCAAAACCGGCTAGCGCTTAGGGGTTGTCAACGGTCTGGCCACGTCGCAAAGGGCCGCATTCCTGATCGGCAATCTTGGTCATTCGCAACAGGCGGCGCTACCAGCGCTCCTCGGTGTCGCGGTCCGGTAGGTCTATTCCGCAGCACACCCAACCAAGGCGCTGCGCTGAACCGTAGTTGTACCGAGGCATCAGGTGAGCCGGATCATCGAAGGTACCGACGTGCAGCGCGATCTCGGTCGGCGACGCGTCGTAGCAAAGGCTGAGCGGCGACCCGCATTCTGGGCAGAAGCCTCTTTGCGCGATCGGCGAAGACCTTCGATATGTTGGCGTTCCGGAATTCCAGGTCAGGCTTTGGCAGGGCATCCAGGCAAGAACTGCAAACGCGCTGCCGGTCGCTCGTCTGCACATATCGCAGTGGCAGTAGTGAACCCTCGGTTCGATCCCGGCGCTGAATCGGATCCTGCCACAGAGACATCCGCCCTTGATGGCCAAGGAGCCGGGTAGGCGCTTGCCAACCTCACGCATTAAGATCGATCAAGGCGGCGCCGAACGCTCCGATCGCAGTCAAAGAGGCACTGCCGATGTTCTTGTCGGCGATGTTCTTGTCGGTTGCGAAGGCGGTCAGCGCGGCGAAGCCTTCGTCGCCGAGGTCGAGCACCACGACGAAAATTCTTTGCCCGCTGACCTGATTGACGAGCTTGGGTTTCATGGCGTTCCGAACCTGTTGCGGGGCAGTTAATGGGCATGGTGCTCGGCATTCCGCTTGCGTGTTGCCGCTGCCTTCTTTGCCGATTCCGATCGGCTTGCGGCTGACCGTGAAGCCGATGCCTTGCCGCCGCTTTTCCCACCCTTGTGGGCCGCGGGGTGTCCGGTGTGTTTACCACGACCCGAGCCGCCTTCTTTCTTGCCGCCGCCATCGTCCTTGTTGACGGTCGCCCATGCCCGGCGCTCGGATTCCTTCTCGGAAACACCGCGCTTCTCATAGCCTGCGGCAATGTGGTCGGCTTTACGTTCCTGTTTGTCGCTGTATTTCGATTTGTCGCCTCGTGGCATGGTCGTTCTCCTGGCTCAATGATGTTTGAACGGTATGCCGGCGGGAGAGTTCCAAGCGGAAATTCAGAAAATTGAAAACGCGAGCGAGGATTTCGACCAACACGGAGCGCTATTGCTCCGGAGCCGTGGCGGGTGCCGTGTCGCGGCGGCGCACGGCACCGATCACGCGTTTCTTGAAGCGATCGAGCGCGGCAAGCGTCTCCCTGGAGACGACGTCGTCGCGTGCCGTCTACTCGGTAGCCCAATGCAACGAAATACGTTCCGCGACCTCAGTAGCCACCGACCACCGGCAGGATCTCTCCCGTGATGTAACTCGAGCAATGCGACGAGGCGAGGAACACGTAAGCCGGGGCAAGTTCTTCCGGTTGCGCTGGCCGTTTCATCGGCGTATCCGCGCCGAATTTCGAGACTTCGTCGGCTTCCTTGTCCGAAGGGTTGAGCGGCGTCCACACCGGACCTGGCGCGACCGCGTTTACCCGGATGCCCTTGCCGATCAGATTGCCCGAAAGCGCTCGTGTGAAGGCATGAATGCCGCCCTTGGTCATCGAATAGTCAACCAGTTGCTTGGAACCGTCGATGCCGGTCACCGAACCGGTATTGATGATCGCGGAGCCCGGCTCCATGTGCGGCACGCTCTCCTGCGCCATATGAAAATAGCCGTAAAGATTGGTCTTCAGCGTCGTGTCGAAATGTTCCTCGGTCAGGTCGTTGAAGTCACTGGAATGGATTTGAAAAGCGGCGTTGTTGACCAGCACGTCGATCCTGCCGAATTTTTCGACCGTCAGCGCCACGGCGTTGCGGCAATGCTCGCGTTCACTGACATCGGCTTTTATCAGTATGCAACGCCGGCCTTCCTTTTCGACGGCGTTTTTGGTCGCTTCGGCGTCCCTGTCTTCACTCAAGTATACGATCGCAATGTCGGCGCCCTCGCGGGCGAACAAGACTGCCACGGAACGGCCGATGCCGGAATCACCACCCGTGATAAGCGCTACCTTGTCGTCGAGTTTTTTCGATCCGAGGTAGTAAGGCGCATCGTAGAGCGGAGCGGGCTCGATCGCCCATTCATGCCCGGTTTGGGTTGATGCTGCTCGGGAAAAGGCGGCTCGGGATATTTGCGGGCGCCGGCTTGCATCGCTTGTTGCATTTTGCCATTGCTCTTCGTCTCGTCTTTGGCGTCGATACCACGCTGGATATGGCGTTGCTTGGCGGCTTCAGCTGAAGTCTGCGACTTAGTCTGCATGGCTTTCTCCTGTGCTCGGAGAACGAACAACGCATGCCGGGCAAAAAAGTTTGCGCAAATATCTCGATCCCGAAAGGGCTCGCCATTGCGAACAGCCCGCGAGGAGCGTGGAGCATTGGTCGTCAATGAGACCGGAATTGCCATGCCGGTGGCGTTCAGACAAACACCACATTCATTACCCGCTCAAAGCACGCTCTTTTCAGAACCATAGGGTTTGGCAATGCGGACCATGCCTTTCGTCCGGAGGCGCTGGTATAAATAGAAAATCGTCATCAAGCCGATTGCTGTTCCAGCACCAAGACACAGCGCGAGCAATAGTTCTGCACCGACACGAAACGCAAGCAGAGTAACGCCGGCCGCAGCGACGATGGCATTTATGAATGCGATCATAGTCGCTGCAGTGGTCAGGTACGCCAGGAGAGGCCCAGTACGAAGAGAAGGTTCGGCGTCATTTTCGGGCCAGCGACCGAATTCCTTGGAAAACTGGAAGGCAGCCTCGTCGCCCAAACTTCGATAGTAGGCTCTGATCCGGGCAATGCCGATATGGGCCTGCATGTTCTCAGCGGCGATGTCGACCAACCTCAAGACGGTAAAGGCACCCAGTAAAAAGACCGATGGCAGCACAACCGCGACAAACGGCAGGAAGAACTCGGAGGACTGCGTAACAAAGCCCGTTGCCACCAGAGCGCTCGACAGAGACATAATGTAGATGGTCGTTCGCGACGCCATTTCACTTATGGACGTGCTGATCGCTGTCTGCTGCACGAAATGCTCTGTCGTCAGGGCCGCGAGAAACGAAGCATCGGGTATCGGCGTGTCAGCCATGGAGTATGCTCCTGTCGGGTCGACCTGAGTTTTTCTTCGATATAGTGCTTGCGAGGCTGGCCGCCACTGGATGCTCCCGACGCCTGACCCATGCCGGTTTATTGTGCCATATCCAGCGAGCCCGCATCACCGATCAGAAAGTGCCGATCATGTGGTCAGCAGATGCTGGCCATATCGCAGGCGAAATGTCTGCCGTGGTCAATCTGTATGGCCTCCTGTTGGGGATCGTGGTCGAAGCGCATTCGCGGCGCGGTTGCAGTTGGAGCGGTTCCGCGGCGGCGCTGACGCGAGTTCGCGCATTCGTGGCAGCTGCCTCGAAACAAATTCGGTCTCTAGGCCGGCAACGCAAATTCACCGGCAAGTTCAATGGTGCGGGCTTGCGGGCCGACTTTTCGGTGGCGAAGCCCATGACCACGGTCCACCAGACTCATAAATCAGCAGCCCGGATCCTGCCTACTGCGGTATCTCCAGGCCCTGCCGCAATCCTGTCGCGACGACTGAGACCCTGAATTTTCCGGCGAGTGCCCGGTCGAATATGGCGCCGACGATGATGTCGGCGTCGGCGTCGACCTCCTCGCGGATGCGGGTGGCGGCCTCATCGACTTCGAACAGCGTCATGTCCATGCCGCCCGAGATCGAGACCAGGACGCCCTTGGCGCCGATCATCGAGGCTTCGTCGAGAAGCGGGTTGGCTATCGCCGCTTCGGCGGCCTTCCTGGCGCGGTCCTCGCCCGTGGCTTCCCCGGTACCCATCATTGCGCGGCCCATGTCGCGCATCACCGACTTCACGTCAGCGAAGTCGAGATTGATCAGCCCCTCCTTGACGATGAGATCGGTTATGCAGCCGACGCCGGAATAAAGGACGCGATCAGCCATGGCGAAGGCGTCCGCGAAAGTCGTCTTTGCGTCAGCGATCCTGAAGAGGTTCTGGTTCGGAATAACGATCACGGTATCGGCGCATTCGCGAAGCTGCTCGATGCCCTCTTCGGCGGCTTGCATACGGCGCTTCCCTTCGAAGGTGAACGGCTTGGTGACGACCGCCACCGTCAGGATGCCGGCTGCCCGTGCAGCGTTCGCTATGACGGGCGCGGCACCGGTTCCAGTTCCGCCTCCCATGCCGGCGGTCACGAAGCACATATGGGTTCCCGCAAGGTGGTCCCTGATCTCGTCGATCGATTCCTCGGCTGCCGCGCGGCCGATCGCCGGCAGGGACCCGGCGCCCAGGCCTTCCGTGACATGGGCACCCAGTTGGATCAGCCGCGATGCTTTCGACATGGTCAGTGCCTGGGCATCGGTGTTGGCGACGATGAACTCCGCACCCTGCAGATTTTCGGCAATCATGTTGTTGACCGCGTTGCCGCCGCCACCGCCGACACCGATGACGGTTATCTTCGGCCGCATTTCCGAGATGACGGGCCTTGCCGCGGTGCTCATCGTCTTGTCTCCTTGGAATTGATCGATAAAAAAGTTCCCGGAACGCGCCGCTTGAACACGCCAGGTGCAAGAATCAGGTTCTATCGCCTTGGCACAGGGAATCAGAGGGTGAACTTTGCGGCAAGACAAGATGTGGGACTTGTATCATATACGCCTGAATGAGCCGACCTTTTGAATGGGTCTAGTCCAATGTTCCGGAATTCGCTCGGCTTCTGGCCAGCGAAAATCCACAATCCGGGATCCAACCCCTTCAAGCTTCACGCGCCCGCCTCACGCGCGAGAACCTTGAGAATCTGGCGGCCGATCGACGCCTGACGCTTAGCGGATCGGCATCTTGCCGCGAAACAACGGCTGATGGGCCCGCATCAGAGCGGCAATCCGGTCGGCAATCTTTCGTACTGGCGGGGAGTGGCGTTCCTCATGATGGGTGACGATCCACTGGTCGGTTTCGAGTTCGGGGATAGGCTGAGCGACGCGAACCAGCCGCGGATCGCTGTCGCCGACGAAACACGGAAACACGGAAAGGCCGGCGCCCGCGGCCACAAGTTCTCGCACCGAATGGGTGTTGTTGCCTCGCACGGCGATGCGGTCGCCGTGATGGGCTTGCAGCCAGCGCGCCGAGGCGACGTTTGCTCCTTCGCCGGTGACGCCGACGAACAAGCCGGCAGCGATGCCGTTGATCAGGTGGCATCCGGAATAAATGGCATACGCGACCTTGCCGCTCTGGCGGCCGGCCAGCCACTGTTCGGTTGGACGCTCGCTGCGGATGCCGATATCGGCGGCGCGGCGACCGATGTCGACCCGGTCGGTGGTGGTGACGAGTTCCACCCTGATGCCGTCATCGACCGTCCAGATTTCGCCGATATGGGCCGAAACGAAGGCCGAGGTCCAAGGCCCGGCCGAGACGCGGACAATGCGGTCGGGCAGGTTTCCCTCGCGCCAGCGGGTCAGCGACTGCATTGCTGCTTCGACGTCTTCGGCGCGCCGCAGCAGTTCTTCACCGACCGGGGTTAGCCGGTAGCCGGTCTGCTGCCGTACGAACAGCGCTTCGCCGATCTGCTTTTCGAGCGCGGTGACGCGTCGTCCGAGTGTGGCTGCGCTGAGGCGCGTGGTTGCCGTAGCCGCGCTCAGGCCACCCAGCCGCGCAACGTCGAGAAACAACCTCAGATCGTCCCAGCCAATATCCATTTTGCAGAAATGAAAAACTCCTTGCGACCGTGGCTGTAGCGCGAAGCGGCCATCACGCGCAAGTATGCAGCCGTTGGAGGCGCTGGAAATTCCTGCCCTGGTGGGACAATGACAGGCACCTCGGTTGGCCAGGCAGTCAGCGCAATCCGTTCGATCGTGCATACGCTTTGCGCGATTGCTTTGCGTTTTCGACCAATCCAAGAGCGTGGGTATCCCGCTCGCCAAGGAGACGATCATGTTGCATGAACTTCGACACCGTTTCGCCCGCTGGCTTGCCTATCGCCAGACGCTTGCGAGCTTGAGGCGGCTTCCAGACAGCATATTGGCGGATGCGGGCCTTTCTCGCGAAGAGCTCCGCGAGCGAGCCCGCGACGCCAGCCTGCGTCGCTGAGATTGGAGGCGGGCATGCAGAGAATGGAGCCGGCGGCGAGAAGCAATCAGGCGTCGTCTCCTCACTGCTGAGCTGCGGCTGAATGCGCCAATACGGTTGCCACGCTTGATGCCGCCGCAGTTTCGCTCCACATCGTGAGGGATGAAGACCGAGACATCCGAGCGGCGGCGGACTTTGCTGTGGGCCTTGCCCGCATCGCTGGTCCTGCATGCGCTCATCACCGCGTTCCTGGTCTATGGCCTGCCCGTTCCTGCCCAGCAGCCGCAGGAGGAGCAAGCGGTGAACGTCGCGCTCGTGCCGCCGCCCGAACAGCCAAAACCGAAACCCGCTCCCGCGCCGCCGCCACCGCCACCCGGAAATCCTTCGGAGCAGAAGGTTGAAAAGCAGGCACCGGAAAAGCTGCCGCCAATCGAGGTCCTGAGGCCTGTTTTTCAGTTCGGCGACAAAGACACTGGCCCCAAAAAATCCTTGGATGGAGGCAGCGCTCAAGACAATGCGCCATCGCCGCCCAAGGATAACGAGCCACAGTCGGCTGTCGCGCCAAAGAATGCGGAGAGTAAACCCGCCTCAGCGCCAGACGCCGGAGAGCCGGCAGAGTCAGCCAAGATTAATGAGAAGCCGGAAGCGGACAAACAGGAGGCTGCGACCCCACCCGCTGACAAAGAGGCATCCGCGGCCGCAATGCCTTTGGCTGCCCATGGGGACGACGGTGAGATCGAGCTTCCCGCGTCGGCTCAGGCGCCTCGGACCAGACCCGAAAACGTGCCGAAACGCCGCCCCGCAAAGGCTACGAAGTCAGGACGCGGAATCACCGAAGAGCCAAACTCCATCGACGTGGCCTCGGCTACACCGCGGCCATATTCGGGCCTTCCGGGCGTTCGCAAACTCTTTTCGCAAGGCGCTACCGGTGATGTGTTCGCAACGAACTCGATGGCCGACGTGCCTCGCGATCAACGGGCCGCCAGACTTTGCGCCAGCGTTCTTGAGCAAGAGTTGAACGACGCCTCTTATTCTCCCCAACTGATCCCAAGCATTCCGCTCAAGGCCGGCAATGTTCTTGACGCCCCAGACACCGCTTTCCGCACGGCAACGACATGGTACCATCTGAGCTTTCGGTGCGGTATCGACATCAATGCGACGCGGGTCACGTCGTTCGCCTTCCGTGTCGGAGCCGCCGCCTCGCCAGACGAAAGCGCCTTTCTTGATCGGGACGTTCGTCGGCGGCGCGGTCCCGGCTGAGACGGCCCCCCAGTAGTCTGCCGGGGGGCACATCGAATTTCACCGCACATATGGATCGTCTTGAATGCCTGCGTCAATCCGCCGGACGACTGGCTTTGCGCCACTCCTCATATTCGCCGCGGGCATCGTCATGCAGCGGATAGTAGCGCTGCAGCGGTGCGCCCTGCATCAGCTTCTCTCGCGAGAACTCTTCCCAATCGTGATGCTTCTGGGATTCCTCGATCACCTTTGCGGCCATTGCGACGGGAAGCACAACCGCCCCGTCGTCGTCCGCCACTATGATGTCGCCGGGGATCACCGTGACACCGCCGCAGGCGATCGGAACGTTGACGGCGTTCGGATAGATGCTGGTTTGCACATGGTAGTTGGGCGTCCAGCCGCGCAGCCATAGGGGCAGATCGAGCTTCTCGACATTGGGCCGGTCGCGCATGCAGCCGTCGATTACGATGCCCGCGCCGCCTCTGCCCTTGAAATAGGTCGACATCATATCGCCGAAGACGCCCGAGCTCATGTCACCGCGCGCGTCGACGACGACCACATCGCCTTCCTGCGCGTGATAGAGCACGTGCCGGTGCAGTTGCGTTTCCGGGTCGGCGTATTCTCCCTCGCTGAAGAGGTCCGGCCGCTGCGGCAGGAACTGCAGCGTCAGCGCCGGCCCGACGATCGACTTCCCATGGTTCTGCGCCACCGGACCGACCATGTGAGGATTGCGGAAACCCATATGGCCAAGCGTGCCGGCGACCGTCGCGGCGCCGATTTCCCTCAGGGCGTCAATGAGGTCTTTGGGCGGTCGCGTGATGTCAGGGATATGCGTCATCGTGGACTCCGGTTGAGATGGAACTACCAGTTCGTAACAGACCCGTCCCGGCGCCTGAGGTGAGGCGCTTCCCAGAAACGGAAAGCCTCCGCCTGGACCGCCGCTTCGTTGACCTCGACGCCGAGGCCCGGCAGGTCGCTGACCGGATAGTCGGGACCGTCGAGCCGTGGCTGCACGGGGAAGAAGTCGGAATTGTCGAAGCCCAGCTTCGTCTCGGGTTCCCTGGTCTCGAGCCACGCGAAGTTGGGTACGGCGGCGGCGAGATGCAGGGTCGCGGCCGTGCACACCGGACCAAGCGGATTGTGCGGCATCAGGTCGACATAGTGCGCCTCGCTCCAGCCGGCGACTTTCATCGCCTCGGTGAGCCCGCCGACATTGCAGACATCGAGACGGTTGAACTGATGGATGCCGCGCTCGATGTAGGGCAGGAACTGCCACTTGCTGGCAAATTCCTCGCCGATGGCAAAGGGAATGTCGGTCATCCTGCGCAGGGATTCGTAGGCTTCAGGTGTCTCGTCGCGGATCGGCTCCTCGAGAAAATCAAGCACGCCGCGGCCGAGCTTGTTGCAGAAGCTCGCCGCCTCTGCCACCGACAGCCGATGATGATAGTCGATGCCGAGGACGACGTCGTCGCCCAGCGCCTCGCGCGCCTTGTTCAGCATGCTCGCGGTAGCGCCGATCGACTCTCGGGGTTCGAAGATGTCCCTGCTGCTTTGCCCTACGGGGAAGAAGCGGATCGCCTGCCACCCCCGTGCGCGCAGCTCCCGGGCTCGTTCGATGGCGACGTCGCCCTCGGTCTCGTCTCCGGTCGAGGCGAAGGTGGGGATGCGGTCGCGCTGCTTGCCGCCCAGCAGTTCGTAGACAGGCACCCCCAGCGCCTTGCCCTTGATGTCGTGCAGGGCGACGTCGATGGCGGAAATCGCCGCCTGCAGAACGCGCCCGCCTTCGAAGTACTGGCTGCGATATGCCTCCTGCCAGATCCGCCCGATCTGCATCGGGTCGCGGCCGATGAGAAACTCGCGATAATGCTCGACCGCGCCGGCAACGGCCTTTTCGCGCCCGCTCAAGCCGCTCTCGCCCCAGCCGAAGACGCCTTGGTCGGTCTCGATCTTGACGAGCATCTGATTACGCGTTCCAACCCATACAGGATAGGGTTTGATCGCGGTGATCTTAAGCTTTTCAGTCATCCCCAACGTTCCCAATGAACCCCGTCTTGTCTCAGCCGGCCTTGAGGGCCAGTTCAGTTTCGCCATCGAACAGATGCAGCCGCTCCTGGTCGAACTCGAGCCAGATCTGCTCGTCAGGTGCGACGGAGATGTTGGGGGACACGCTGATGTTGACGATGGCGCCTGACAGCAACGCCTGCACGAAGGTGACGTCTCCGGTCGGCTCCACTGTATAGGCCTTGGCCGGGACGCTGCCTGGCGCCGCGCTCTTGTGGAGCCTGATGGTCGAGTGACGTGCGCCGAGCACGACTTTCCTCGACGTTGCCCCCGCAACCTTCCGGGCGTTGAGGGGCGAGAGTTCAAGGCTCCAGCCCTCCGCGCCGGTCAACGCAGTGTTGCCGTTTGCTGTCGATGCCTCCAGTGGAACAAGGCTCATCGCCGGGCTGCCGATGAAGCTGGCGACGAACATGTTCACCGGATGGGCAAAGACCTGCGCCGGAGAATCGTATTGCAACAGGTAGCCGCCGTTCATCACCGCCATCTTGTCGGCCATGGTCACGGCTTCGAGCTGGTCGTGCGTGACATAGATGATGGTCGCCTTGAGGTCCTGGTGGAAGCGCTTGATCTCCGAGCGCATCTGGACGCGCAGTTTGGCGTCGAGGTTGGAGAGCGGCTCGTCCATGAGGAAAACGGCAGGGTCGCGGACGAGGGCGCGCCCCAAGGCGACACGTTGCTGCTGCCCGCCTGAAAGTTCGCGCGGCTTGCGCTCGAGCAGGTGCGTCATGTCGAGCACGCGCGCCGCTTCCTTGACCTTCCTGTCGATCTCGTCCCTGGGCAGCTTGCGCATCTGCAGCGGGAACGCCAGGTTCTTGTAGACCGATTTCTGCGGGTAGAGCGCGTAGTTCTGGAACACCATCGCGATGTCCCGGTCCTTGGGGTCGAGGTCGTTGACCACGCGGTCGCCGATGACGATGTCACCCGATGTGACCGGGATCAATCCCGCGACAAGATTGAGCGTGGTTGTCTTGCCGCAGCCCGAAGGGCCGACGAGCGCAACGAACTCGCCGTCATTGACCGTCAGCGAAACGTCGTTGACAGCTTTGAAGCCGCCATAGGTCTTGACGAGATCTCTCAGGACCACGTGGGCCATCGGCAACTCCCTACGGCATGATGCCGAAAAGTGTGAAGCGGTTTTCGGACGACATCATGCTCTATCTCTTTGATTTAGAGGCGGATTCAGATTTCAGGTCGAACAGACCTGAAATCATCCGGCTCTAGTGTTTGACCGCGCCTTCTGTAAGGGCGCGTACGAAGTATCGTTGCAGGAGGAGGAACAGCACCACGACGGGCACGCTCATCATGAAGCTGGCCGCCATCAGGCCCGGAAAGTCCGTCGTATTCTCCGAGAAGAAACGCTGTATGCCGACCGGCAGGGTCAACTGCTCGTTCTTGGAAAGGAAGGTGTAGGCATAGATGTACTCGTTCCAGGCGCCAATGAAGGAATAGATCGCGGTGGCGATGATTCCGGGCGTCGAGAGAGGCATCACGATCAGGATGAAGGCCTGGAACCGGGTCGCCCCATCGATCCGCGCCGCCTGCTCGAGCTGCACCGGAATGTTGTCGTAAAAGCCCTTGAGCAGCCAGATCGCCAGCGGCAGGCCGAAGGTGAGATAGGTGAGAATGAGCGAGCCATGCGTGTTCACCAGCCCGATCGCGCGCATCAGGATGAAGAGCGGCACGAGAAAGATCACCGCCGGGAACATGTTGCGCAAAAGCACGGTGAAGAACAGGAAGTTTCGACCGGGGAAACGAAAGCGCGAAAAGGCGTAGGCCGCAGGAACGGCCACGATCACCGAAAGGATTGTGGTGACGGTCGACACGTAGAGGCTGTTCCAGAAAAAACGCAGGAAGTCCTGGCCGACGCTGTTTTGCGGATCGAGCAGCTTTTGGTAGCTGGCCAGGGTAGGCTCTTCCGGCCACCATTGCGGTGGGAACTGCATCGCCGCGAAGCCGGACTTGATCGAGGTGATCAGCATCCAGATCATCGGCAACGCGGTGTAAAGCAGCATGAACACGAGGAAGATGCGCCCGGCCCAACGCCATCCGTCGATGCGCATGCGGCGCCGGGCCGGACGTCGAGGGACTTTCTCGACGATCGTGCTCATGCGCTCCCCTCTTTGCGCTCGTTGCCGGCCAGCGCGCGGACGTAGAAGTAGCCCAGCACCATCAGCATGAGGAACAGGAGTACCGAATAGGCCGATGCGACGCCCCATCGCTGCCGGCCGAAGGCGAGCTCATAAATGTGGGTGATCCAGATGTGCGAAGCGTTCGACGGCCCGCCACCGGTCATGATCCACGGGATGATGAAGGAATTGAAATTGGCCACTGCGAGCAGCAGGATCGTCACCGTCGAGACGTTGCGCAGATGCGGGAAGGTGACGTGCCAGAAACGCTGCCATGCATTGGCCCCGTCGACTTCCGCGGCGCGCAACAACTGGTCGGGGACCGTCTGCAAACCGGCCATCATAATGATCATGGCAAACGGAAACTCGCGCCAGATATTGACGACGATCAAGGAGGGCAGCACCGTGCTGACGTTGTCGATGAAGTTCGGCGGCCGGTCAGCCAATCCGAGGCCGACCAGCACCGCGCCGATGATGCCGAAGTCCGAATGGTAGATCCACTTCCAGATATAGGAGGCGGCAACCGCGCTGATGACCCAAGGAATGATCAGGATAGCGCGCAGGACACCCCGGCCGATAAACTCGCGGTGGAGGGCCAGCGCGGCGGCAAATCCCAAGGCAAAGGCAACGAAGGTAGATGCGATCGTCCAGATCAGGGTGTTCAAGGTGACTTTCCAGAACACCTGACTGGTGAGGATGGCCGTGTAGTTGTCCAATCCGATGAAGGTCTTGTCGCGGAGCTGCAGGCCAGGCGGCGTCTTAAAGAACGACAGCTCGACCGTGTAGTAGATCGGATAGGCGATGACGATGAGCATCACGGCGATCGCTGGAAGCACGTATGCGTAGTCGGCGCGGTGCTCCCAGATATTCCGCAGCACGCCGGAGCTACCGGGTTGCAATCTTTGGCGAGCCTCGGCCTTGCCGGTCACGATCGTCACGATGGCGTGCCCTTGTTCTTCGGAGCAAACCGGCTGCACGCACTATCAGCACAGCCGGTCGGATCGCAGGTCAGGCCCGGACTAGAGTCCGTCCATCAGGTTCTTCACCTTCTCGGCCGCGTCATCCGCTGCCTGGTCGACAGTCATCGCTCCGGTCAGGGCGTTCTGCAGCATGTCCGGGACGATGATATTCATGATCTCGGGGGATTGCGGCAGCGCCGGGAACGGAATGCCGTATGGCAACATCGAGGTCGTGACATCGAGGAACTTGATGTTGTCCAGACGTTCCTTCATCCATTTGGTCTTGAAGCCGTTGAGGTTGCCCGGGTTCGAGCCGGCATACGCCATCTTCAGCGACCATTCAGGGCTCGTCCACATGCAGATGATGGCCTTTGCAGCCGGCTCGTCCACCTTGCCGCCCTCGACATATTCGGGCTTCAGGATGTGAATGTTCGAGCCGCCAAACACGACGGCGCGCTTGCCGTCGGGGCCGGTCGGAATCAGGCCATAGCGCATGTTGTCGATGACGGTCTGCGCCTTATCCTTGTCGGCGCCCGTTGCCTTCTTCTGCAGGTCGAGCATGACGTTATAGTCGGACGGGTGCGAGACCATCATGCCGAGTTGGCCGGCGACGAACAGGGGCTGGTTATCGGCCTGCTGGTTGGTGAGCGCCGAGACCGGAACCGACTTGTCGCGAACATACATGTCGTAGGAGGCTTGCAACGCCGCCTTGCTCTGCGGGCTATTGAGCTCGACCTCCTTATAGGTCGGGTTCGCGGAGGCTTCGTCGAAGACACCGCCGCCATAGGCCCATAGTTGCGGCATGAAGCGGTACGGCGTGTTGCCGGCGTTCTTGCGCGCCACGAGGCCGTAGCCGGCTATGCCGAGCTTGTCATGGATCTGCTTGGAATATTTGACGACGTCGTCCCAGGTAGCCGGAGCCTTGTCCGGATCGAGGCCCGCGCGTTTGAAGATGTCGGCGTTCCAGATGAACGCCATCGTCTCATTGTTGGTGGGAATGCCGTAGGTCACGCCATCCCAGGTTACCGCCTTCATGGCGCCGGGCCAGAAATCCTCCGTGGGATAGCCCACATCTTCCGGCTTGAGCGGCTGCAGATAACCCTTCGAGGCGAACTCGGTTCCGCCCAGGATTTGCAGGCGGACCGCCATCGGCGCGGCATTGCCGAGCAGCGCCGTGCGGAACTTGTCGAGAAGGTCGTTGTAGGTGAGGGCCTGATCCTCGAGCTGGATGTTCGGATAGGTCTTGCGGAAGGTCTCGAAGAAATCCTTGTAGTACTGGCGCAGGAGATCGGGGTCGCCCTCGAACACACCCTGATACCAGAACGTCAGTCGCCCCTTGTAGTCGAGCGGAGTGACCTTACCGCAATCGGCGGCCGTGTCGAAATCCTGTGTTCCGGCGATGGAGCGCACATATTCCGGCGACCACTTACTCAAATCGACCGGCGGCGAACCCAATGCCGATCCCGACATCAGCGACGCCATCAAAGCAGTGGCTACAGTGCCGCGCAGGACGGCACCGCCGAGTGTAATCCTCGTCATAGTATCCTCCCAGATTCTCCCATGCCGCCGTGCGCCAAGGGGCTCGTTCGACCGTGCGGGATGCGTCCTCAGCTCAATGTATCCCTTCGATCATCTGGTACGTTTTCAGATCGTGGATTGCCTGTCAACGCACCCGATCGTACATTGTTTGCAAAACCCGTGTATGATATCGAGCATGTGATGTACTAATCGGGGGGGGCGGCTTTGGCCGAAACAAGTGATTTCAAAGCAGAGCCACCCGTGGGGATTTATCCCATCGGGGCGTCCAGCGAGGGCGCCTCGCTTTATGAGCTGATCCGGGAAGACATCATCGAGGGACGGCTCGCCGCCAACGAACGGCTTGTGGTCACCGATCTCGCCCGGCGTCACGGCACCTCGACCAACCCCGTACGCGAGGCGCTGCAGCTGTTGCGAGGGGAGGGCTTCGTCACCTTTGTCGCCAACCGTGGCGCGCGCGTCCGGCCCATAGACCAGGATTTTGTCCGGGATATCTACGAGATCGGAGTCCTGATCGAGCCGGCCCTGACGCGATGGTTCGTGAACATGGCGACCGGCGAGGACATCGCCGAACTCGAACGCATCCAGGCTCTGATCGAAGAGAACAACTTCACCGACACATTGCGGCACAGTGAACTGGATACCGCCTTCCACACTGTAATGTACCAGCGCCACTACAACCGCCATGCCGCCGAGCTTTGGTGGAAGCATCGCGAAGTGCTGCGAGCCGTGAGCCGGCGTTTCAATTTCACGCTCGCGCGGCGGGCCGCCATCATGCGTGAACACCGCGAGCTCATCGCGCATATCAAAGCCGGAAATGCCGACGAGGCGGCCGAACTCATTGCCCGCCATGTCGAGGGTTCCGGCCGGCACGTTCTCGAACAGATGCGTGCGCGCAACGCCGCTCGGGCCGGATAGAATTTCCAGCCCAGAAAATCATTGGTCCGGCCATCAGACAGAGGTAGTTGAGAGATGAAAATCACGAGCGTTCGGCCGTGGCTGATCAAGTCCGATGCTTCCTATTGGGGAGAGTTCCTGTTCGTCGAGGTGACGACCGACGAAGGGGTGAGCGGCTGGGGGGAAATCACCACCACCACAAGGCTCGCCAACCGTGCCCTGTGCACGATCTTGCGGCAGATCGGTGTCGCCGTGACAGGCGAGGATCCGGCGCGTATCGAGCATCTCTGGCACAAGATTTTCCGCAGCTTCACCTATATGGGCAGCCGCGGCGCCGCGGTCGAATGCGTGAGCGCTATCGACATAGCGCTCTGGGACATTCGCGGCAAAGTTCTCGGCAAGCCGATCTACGAGCTGCTGGGCGGACCGGTGCGCGACGAAATCGCGCTCTATACCCACCCCAACCAGGCCAAGTTTACCAGCAAGGAGGCTGTGGTTCGCGAAATTCGAGACATCGTCGAATCCGGACACACCGGGCTGAAGTTCGATCCTTTCCCCCATCAGGGTCGCACAGCCGATGGCTTGGCGCGCGAACAGCGGGACGGCTACCTCGATGGCAGCATGACCCGCAAGGACGAGCGCGAGGCCGCCGAACTCACGGCCCTGATCCGCGAAACGGCGGGGCCCGATGTCGACATTCTGATCGATGCGCATGGCCGCTTCGATGTGCCCACCGCCATTCGCCTCTGCCGGAGCCTCGAGGAAGCCGGCCAGATCGACTGGTTCGAGGAGCCATGCCCGCCAGAAAGCCTCAATGCTCTCAAGCAAGTGCGTGAGAAGGTCAGTGCCGCCATCTCGTGGGGCGAGCGCGGCCACACCAAGTGGGATTTCGTGCCGGTGCTCGAGAACAGGCTTGCGGACTACATCATGCCGGACGTTACCTGGACCGGCGGCATTACCGAACTGAAGAAGATTTCCGCCCTGTGCGAAGCCTACTACATCCCGGTCTCGCCCCATGACGCCGCGGGACCGATCAATGTGGTTGCGGGAGCGCAGGTGATGATGACGGTTCCCAACTTCTACAAGCTCGAAACGTCGGAGTGGAACCTGGACAAATATAATCACCTCATCGACGAGCCACTCGATGTCTCGAACGGCAGCCTCAAGCTGGCGTCGAAGCCGGGTCTCGGTGTCGAGATGAACCGAGACTACCTGCAGGCCCACGAGATAGAGCTTGGCTAGCAACGCTTATGCAGGCCGGGGGTGCGGGGCGCCACCAATCAGAACGAGGATAAGCCATGGCAAAGACGGGTAGCGCCGGCGAGGCGCTCAATCGGGTAAATACGAACTCCAGGCCGAGCGACCTGCGCATCACCGACCTGCGCGTCGCCGAGATCGTCGGCGCGCCGTTCACCTCCGCGCTGGTCAAGATCTACACCAACCAGGGCATTGTTGGTCTCGGCGAAGTGCGCGACGGCGCCAGCGCGACCTATGCGCTGATGCTGAAGAGCCGGCTGCTGGGCGAGAACCCCTGCGACGTCGACCGGCTGTTCCGCCGCATCAAACAATTTGGCGGCCATGGGCGGCAAGGTGGCGGTGTCTCGGCGATCGAGATCGCGCTTTGGGACCTCGCCGGCAAGGCGTACGGCGTGCCGATCTACCAGATGCTGGGAGGACGGTTTCGCGACAAGGTGCGTGTCTATTGCGACACCGACGCGGACAAGCCCATCGGCACCGAGACCGGAAAGCGGCTCAAGGCGCGGATGGATCTCGGTTTCACCTTCCTCAAGATGGATCTCGGCCTGGCGCAGATTTCGCACATATCGGGCGCAGTGGTGGCGCCGGCCGGCGTGCTCGACGGTTTCCGCAGCCATGCCGCGCGCGGTCCGGCACGCACGCTGGACGAGCGCCGGGCGCGTAATTATGCCGCCTATGACGCGCAAAACGTGCCGCATCCCTTCACCGGCCTCCACTTCACCGAAAAGGGCATCGACCTGCTCGACCAATATATCCACGAGGTCCGCGAGGTGATCGGCTACGAGGTTCCGCTCGCCATCGACCATGTCGGCCACATCTCGCTGCAGGACGGCATCCGTCTCGCCCGGCGGATCGAGAAATACGCACCGGCCTGGCTCGAAGACGTGATCCCCTGGCAATACACCGAGCAGTATCGGCAGTTGCAGCAGGCGACGTCGGTGCCGATCTGCACGGGTGAGGACATCTACCTCAAGGAAGGCTTCGAGCCGCTGCTCAACGCCGGCATCTCGGTCATCCATCCGGATCTGCTGACCACCGGCGGCATTCTCGAGACCAAGAAGATCGGCGACGCGGCGCAGGAGCATGGCGTTGCCATGGCCATTCACATGGCGGAAAGCCCGATCGCGGCAATGGCCGCCGCGCATGTCGCGGTGGCGACGGAAAACTTCATGGCGCTCGAATATCACAGCGTCGAAGTCGACTGGTGGGACGATATCGTCACCGGCCTGCCCAAGCCGCTGGTCAAGGACGGCTTCATCACCGTACCCGACAAGCCCGGTCTGGGCATCGACGACATCGTCGACGAAGTGATCAGCCAGCACCTGCAGCCCGGCGTCACCGGCATCTGGCGGCCGACCGATCACTGGGACGACGAATACTCCTGGGACCGCACCTGGAGCTGACGCTACACCTCTCCCCGAAGGGAGAAGTAAACAGAAGGATCAACCATGATCTACGAACTTCGCATTTACGACTGCGTGCCGGGCCAGCTGCCGGCGCTGCTCAAGCGTTTCAACGACCATACCTTGGCGCTGTGGGACAAGCACGGCATCCGCCAAGCCGGGTTCTTCACCACGGTGGTCGGCGAAAGCAGCAATCGACTGACCTATTTCATCGCCTGGGAATCCCTTGCCGAGCGCGAAGTGAAATGGAAGGCCTTCACCACCGATCGGGCATGGCTCGAGGCCCGCGACGAGTCTGAGCGCGATGGCCCGATCCTGGCCAATATTTCCAGCCAGTTTCTCGCGCCAACCGCCTTCTCGTCGGTGAAATAGAGGACATCATGAAGATCACCGATCTCAGGTGCGCCGTCATCGGCAGGCACCCCATCGTGCGCATCGTCACCGACGAAGGCCTCCATGGCCTCGGCGAGGTCGAGTACACCAAGCCTTATCTGAAACCCTGGGTGCTGCATTTCCGCGACGCGCTGATCGGCGAGGACCCGACCGATGTCGAACGCGTGATGTTGAAAATCCGCCAGCGCGGCTCGTTCAAGCCCTACGGCGCCGCCGTCAGCGCTATCGAGCATGCTCTCTGGGACATCGCCGGCAAGGCGGCAGGCGTTCCGGTCTACAAGCTGCTCGGCGGCAAGGTGCGCGACAAGGTGCGGGTCTATAACGGTTCCATCCGCAAGAAGCGCTCCGGCGACAAGCCCGAGGATTACGCGGCCGACGTCAAATGGATGATGGAGCGGCCGGAAGGTTTCTTCATGGTCAAGCAAGGCATCAGCTTCCACTCCAACATGAAGACCAGCGTTCCCGATTTCCACTATGGCGTGCGCCAGCCGCCGACCTATCACGGCGCGATGGACCAGGGGCAGATCAGCGAGCGCGGCATGGCGCATATGATCGAATGCGTCATCGCCATGAAGGAGGTGCTCGGCGACAAGGTTTCGCTGGCGCTGGATTGCGGCCCCGGCTGGTTCCTGCCCGACGCCATCCGCTTCGCGCGGGCCGTCGAAAAATACAATCTGATGTGGCTGGAGGACATGCTGACCGGCGACTACGTGCCATGGGTCAACCCGCAAGCCTATCGCGAACTCACGACATCGACGTCCACCCCCATCCACACCGGCGAGCAGATCTACCTGCGGCATAACTTCAAGGAACTGATCGAGACCCAGGCGGTCCGTGTCATCGGTCCGGACCCCGCCGATATCGGCGGCATCGCCGAGCTCAAATGGGTGGCCGAGCACGCCTATATGCACTCGATCATGATGGCGCCGCACGGCACGGCGAACGGTCTGCTCGGCCTCGGCGCGCTGATCAATGTCTGCGCCACGCTGCCGGCCAACTACATCGCCTTCGAATATCCCAGCGCCTCCGACCCGTGGTGGGAGGACATCGTCATCGGCCTGCCCAAGGGGCAGATCGTCAGGGATAGTATGGTCGACCTGCTCGAAGCTCCGGGACTCGGCCTCGACATCGATGCCAAAGCGGCTAAGAAATACCTGGCGGAAGAGGACGCCGGTTTCTTCGGCCGATAACGATCCGAGGCGACCTGAGCGTCAAGGGCTATCGAACGGCTCGCACACATGGGTGAGCGTCCACGCCGTGCCGCCTATTTCGTTTCGGGCAGCATCTCGTCCATCAACTGCTTGACGGCCTTGGCGGATCTTTTCATCCCGGCTTCGTCCATGGCCCAACCGGCGAAGCGTTCCAGCAAGGTGGCGAACCTTACTAGGTCCTGCTCATCCCACTGTGCCAGCGATCTGGCGAAAATCCGCCATTTGGTCTGGCGCACCGCCGCCACGAGGCGCTCACCCTTGGCGGTGAGTTTGAGGCAGATGCGGCGGGCATCGCGTTGCGATGCGACACGGCAGGCATAGCCGCGTTCGACGAGGTCGGCCGCGATGCGGCTGGCGCGCGACGGATCGATCTCGAGGCGCTCGGCGATGACGCCAACCGTCACCTCATCCTGCTGGGTAGCGCTGAAAAACGGATTGTTCGCGATGGCGCTGATCGCATCGAGATGGCTCACTTCCAGCGAAGGGTCTACGCGCGCCAGGATCATGCGGCCGAAGTCGCGGCGCTGGATCGAGCGGCGCACCTTGCTCATTACCGCATCGATGGCGGCCACGGCCTCGGCCGCCGGTTCGGACAGGCCGCTGCCGCGCGCCAGATCGGCGAGATCCCGGTCGCCGCGCGTCTGGAACAGGGCTGGAAATCGGTCCGGACTGCCGGATGCGTTGCTGCTCATCCCATAGCGCGTTAGCAAGAATATATGCTGATGTCAATTATATGCTACGCGCACATATCTGATTGACACCTCTTGGTTGTGGGGACATAAATCGCGCCCCAAGCTACGGAGACACCGATGACTGTCGAGCAGACGCTGCCGGACACAGCGCCCGTGGAGGCCCAAGTCAGGCCCGACCTTACGACCTTGATCGTCTATATCGGCGCGCTGATCGCCATGTTCATGGCAACCATCGACATGCAGATCGTCGTCACCGCCTTGCCCACCATTGCCGGCGAACTCGGCAATCTGCATTTGTTCGGCTGGGTCGGTGCCGCCTACCTGCTCTCGACCGCCGCGGTCTCGCCATTCTACGGCAAGCTTGGCGACATGTATGGCCGCAAGAATGTCGTGCTGACGGCGATCGGCCTGTTCCTGCTGGGCTCGCTGGTCTGCGGCATGGCATGGTCGATGGAGAGCTTGATCGCCGCGCGCGTGCTGCAGGGTATCGGCGGGGGTGGCCTGATGGTTTCGGCCTTCGCCATGATCGGCGAACTGTTTTTGCCGCGCGACCGCGCCAAATATCAGGGTTACAGTTCGGCGGTGTTCGCGCTGTCGTCGGTGCTCGGCCCACTGGCCGGCGGCTACATCACCAGCCTGTTCGGCTGGCGCTGGGTGTTCCTGGTCAATTTGCCGATAGGGATCATCGTGCTGGCGGTGCTGGCCTTCGCCATGCGCAGCCGGTTCAACGAAAAGCGGCACCGCATCGACTATCTCGGCGGCGTGCTGCTCGCCGCCGGCACGACGGCGATCGTTTATTGGGGCTACCACGTGCTCGACCCCAGCGGACCGGACCTCATCACCTTCGCGCTGCCGCTGCTGGCACTAGTCGCCATCACCTTGTTCATCATGGTGGAGCGCCGGGCCGAAGAGCCGATCGTGCCGTTGCGGCTGTTCGGCAATTCGACGGTCAGCATCGTCTCGGGCGTGTCGCTGGTCGCCGGAACGGTGACGCTGGGTATGTTCTTCTATTTCGCCCTCTACATGCAGACGCTGACGGGCCTCAGCCCGGCCGAAGTCGGCTTCCTGTTCCTGCCGGCGTCACTGACATCGATGGTCATCTCGATCGTCGCCGGGCGGGTGATTGCCGCCACCGGACGCTACAAATGGATGCCGGTTGTGGCGATGGGCATTGGCGGGCTCCTGATGCTGGGCTTCGTCCTCACCAGCCAGCACACGCCGATCTGGGTGCTGGCGACGATGATGGCTGTGTTCGGGATCAGCATGGGTCTTCAGTTCCAGGTGCTGATTGTGGCGATCCAGGCGGCGGCACCCCTGCAGGATATCGGCGCGGTGACGTCGCTGATCACCCAGGCGCGGACGCTCGGAGCATCGCTCGGACTGGCGCTGAACGGCGCGGTGATGATCTGGGCGCTGAACCGGCAGACAGCCGAGCTTCCCACTGAGGCCGCCGTATTGTTGCCACAGGGCCTGAATGGATTGACCCCGCACCTCGCATCGAGCCTGCCGGACGCGATCCGTGAGGTGGTGCTCGACCACTACTCCAGTGGCTTCAACGTGATGTTCATCTGGGTGGCGGCGCTCTATTTCGTCGCCATGGGGCTGACGCTGCTGCTCGAGGACAAAGAGATCCCGAAGCGGGCCTGAGCCAAAGTATGTCATGCGCTGGGCTTAGGCATTTGGCGATGATCTGAAATCACCGAGGAGGACAGCCATGATCATCGACACCCATCTACACCTGATCGACCTGTCGGCGCTGCGCTATCCCTGGCTTGGCGGCGTGCCGGCGCTCAACCGCGATTTCCCGCATGCGGAATACGCGATCCAGGCCCGCCGCGCCGGCATCGAGGCCGCGTTGCACATGGAGGTCGATGTCGATCAAGCCGACATCCAGGCCGAGACCAGCCATGTGAAGGCGCAGTCGCTGGAGAAGGGCAGTCTGTTGCGCGGGGCGATCGCCTCCTGCCGCCCGGAGGAGGCCGGTTTCGCCGCCTATCTCGAGCGCCAGCAGGCCGATCCCTTCGTCAAGGGGTTCCGCCGCGTGCTGCACGTCATGCCGGACGAGCTTTCGGACAGCGCGCTGTTTCGCGAAAACATCAAGCGGCTTGCCGGCACAGGCCTGACCTTCGACCTCGTCGTCCTGCCGCATCAAATTCCAAGGGCGGTTGCGCTCGCTGATCTGGCGCCGGATGTGCAGTTCGTGCTCGACCATTGCGGCGTGCCCGACATCAAGGCCAGTGCGGAACATCCGTGGCGCGAGCATTTGACCGAGATCGCGCGGCGTCCCAATGTCATCGGCAAGATCTCCGGCGTCGTCGCCTATGCCGATGCCGGCTCATGGACCGTCGAGACCTTGCGCCCCTATGTCGAGCACACGATCGGCATTTTCGGCTGGGACCGCGTCGTGTGGGGCAGCGACTGGCCGGTGTGCACGCTTGGCGGTGGCCTTGCCACCTGGGTGGCGGCGACACACGCGCTGATCGCGGGCGCCAGCCCTGAGGAGAGGACGAAATTGCTGTCGGGCAATGCCAAGCGGATGTGGAAGCTGTAGCGCGGTCGGACACCGATTGCCTGCAAGCGCGCAGAACGCCATCATAGCGCTACTTCACGCCAATACCTGCCGTCAGGCCGCCATCGATCCTGTAGTCCGCGCCGGTGCAGAAACCGGCCTTCGACGAGCACAGGAAGGCGATGAGTTCCGCCACTTCCTCCGGTTCGCCGATACGGCCGAGCGGATGCGCCGCGCCGAACCGCTTGTAGGCCTCTTCGACATCGGCATCGCTGCCGCCGTCACCGCGCGCAGCCTTCTCCAGGATCGGCGTGCGGATCGAGCCCGGGCTGACCGAATTGACGCGGATGCCTGATGCCGCGTAGTCGAGCGCCAGCGAGCGCGTCAGCGTGTGGATGGCGCCCTTGGTCGTGGCATAGGCGGCGACGTTCTGCTGGCAGGCAAAGCCCTGCACCGAGGCGACGTTGACGATGGCGCCGCCTCCGCGCTTGATCATTTCCGGAATGCCGAAATGCGCGGTCAGGTAGATCGAGCCGACATTGACCGTCATCGTTCGGTTCCAGGTTTCCCAGTCGGTGGTCGTCGCCGTGCCATAGGGATGGACGGCGGCTGAATTGACGATGACATCCAGGCCGCCGAACTTCGCGACGCCAGCCGCGACCGCGTCGCGCACCTGATCGGAAACGGCGACGTCGGTGTCGATGACCAGCGCTGCTGCTCCAGTGCTTTCCAGTTGCGCTTTCAATGACGCGTTGGCGGCGCGGTCGATGCCGCAGGCGATGATTGCGGCGCCACCGGCCGCAAGGCGTGTGGCGGTTGCCAGGCCGATTCCGGTCGTCCCGGTCACCAGGGCGACCTTGCCGTCGAAATCCATCATTTCTAAAAACTCCTCCATTTTCTATCGACTCCCATCGGGGTCCAACAATAAGTTGCCAACCTCTCGCAGAAGGAAAGCCGAAAATGGAACAATGCTGGCGCTGGTATGGGCCCGATGATCCGGTGACGCTCGATCATGTCAAGCAGGCGGGCGCCACCGGCGTGGTCTCGGCGCTCCACCATATCTATGACGGCCGGGCGTGGCCTGAGGCCGAAGTGCTGGAGCGCAAGCGCATTATCCAGGAAGCAGGACTGACCTGGTCGGTCGTCGAGAGCATTCCGGTCCACAATTCCATCAAGATCGGCGCGCAGGAACGCGAGCGCTATGCCGGCTATTACCGCGATTCGATCCGCGCGCTGGCCAAGGCCGGCATCGCCACGATCTGCTACAATTTCATGCCGGTGGTGGACTGGACCCGCACCGATCTTGCCTACCGGCTGCCGACGACAGGCTACGCCCTGCGTTTTGATGCCGTTGATTTCGCCGCCTACGATCTGTTCGTGCTGAAGCGCAAGAACGGAGCTGACAGCTACACGCCGGCGCGTATTGCGCAGGCGGAAGCGCGGCTGAAGGAATTGCCGCCCGAGAAGATCGACCAGATCGAGCGCAATCTGATCGCCGGCCTGCCGGCTACAGAGCGCAAGTATGACCGCGACAGTTTTCGCGAGGCGCTTGCGGACTATGACGGAATCGGGCCGAAGGAGTTGCGCGACAACCTCGCGTGGTTCCTGCGCGAGATCATTCCGGTGGCGGAAGAGGAGGGGGTGCGCATGTGTATCCACCCCGACGATCCGCCGTTTTCGCTCTACGGCCTGCCGCGCGTCGTTTCGACCGCCGAGGATGCGCGTTTCATTCTCAATGCCGTCGACAGCCAGGCCAATGGGCTGACGTTCTGCACCGGGTCCTACGGCACGCGCGCCGACAACGACATCGTCGCCATGGTCAAGGAATTCGCCGACCGCATCCACTTCGCCCATCTGCGCAACATCACCATCGAGGATGACGGCTCGTTCTACGAGGCCGAGCATCTCGAAGGCGGCACCGACATGGCGCATGTCATCCTGGCGCTGATGCAGGAGGAGGCGCGCCGCCGCAAGGAGGGCCGCGCCGACTGGCAAATCCCGATGCGGCCGGACCATGGCCACCTGCTCGCCGACGATATCGGCAAGACAAGGATCAATCCCGGCTACTCGCTGATCGGCCGCCTGAAGGGCTTGGCCGAATTGCGCGGCATCATGCGGGCCGTGGAAACGTTTGGGCTGGCTTGAAGGGGCAACGAACTGCGTTCAATGCCGACGCCGGCTCAGCGTGCGTCGCTGTAGATAATGCGGCCGGCGGACGCAAGACACCTCCGATTGCCAGGTTGACAGAAAGCTGACAATGTATCATATCCGGAAAAGCTGACTATGTATCATATTATCTAGCGCTAGGAGAAAGACCGGCAAAGCCGGCGCCCCAGGGAGGGATCGTGGGAGAGGCTATCAGCCAGTGGAGCAATTGGTCGGGCTATGTCACGGCCACGCCGCAGGCTTTTGCCGAACCGCAGAGTCTCGATGAGCTGAGTGGTGCCATTCGCAACTCGCCGGGACCAGTTCGATTTGTCGGCACGGGCCATTCCTTTACGCCGCTGGTCAAGAATGACGGCACCATCCTGTCGCTCGACCGCTTCGAGGGCCTGAGGTCGCACGATCCCGAAAAACTGACGGCGCGGGTCGGCGCCGGCACGAAGATCGGCGCGCTGGCAAAGCTGTTGCACGGCGTCGGCCAGGCGCTGCCGAACATGGGCGACATCGACAAGCAGGCGTTCGGCGGGGCGCTCGGCACCGCCACGCACGGCTCGGGCATCACACTTGGCGCGTACCACACCCAGCTCGAGGCGATGCAGATCGTCGACGGGCGTGGCGCGCTGAAAGAGTTCGACCGTGCCAAGAGCCCCGACATGATCGAAGCCATGGGCGCTTCGCTCGGCGCTTTCGGCGCCGTCACCGAAGTGACGATCCGCAACGTGGCGAGCTACCGGATGCGGCACCGCCGCTGGACGGCGCCGATCGCCGATGTGCTTGCGCAATTCGAAAGCACCATGACGGCGCATCGTTCGGCCGAGTTCTACTACGTGCCGTTTTCGGGCCAGGCGCTGCTGATTGCCAGCGACATCACCGAGGCGCCGGCGACTGTGCGTCCGCCGACGGAAGACGACGATGCGGTGACGACGCTGAGAAAACTGCGCGACTATCTCAGCTGGCTCCCTTGGCTGCGCCGCCGTCTCATCGGCTCGGCCTTCGCCAAGGTGCCGGCCGAGGATTATATCGAGGAGTGGCTGAAGGTCTTCACCTCCGAGCGCAACGTCAAGTTCAACGAAATGGAATACCACCTGCCGTTCGAGGAAGGGGCGGCCGCACTCAGCGAAATCATTGCGCTGCTCGAGACGCGGTTTCCAGAGGTCTATTTTCCGATGGAGGTGCGCGTCGTCGCGCCCGACAATGTCTGGCTCAGCCCCTTCTACAAGCGCCCGACCTGTTCCATCGCCATCCATCACGGCATCGAGCGCGATCCGATGGCGTTCTTCAACGCCGCCGAGCCGATCTTCAGGAAGCGCGGCGGCCGCCCGCATTGGGGCAAGATGCACAGCCTGACATCAAGGGAATTGAGCGCGCTCTATCCGCGCTGGAACGATGCGATGGCGGTCCGCCGCGAGATGGACCCGGACAACCGCTTCGTGTCGCCCTATATTGCCAGGCTGCTCGGCGTCGCGGCATGAGCCTGACCGACACCTATTTCGCGGAAATGTCGGGCGCGCTCAGGGCAGCCGGGATCTTTCAGCCTTGCCTGGTGCTCGATCTCGACCGGCTCGATCACAACATCGCTGCGATCAAGGCGAAGTTCGCCACGGGCCTCGATCTGCGCCTCGTCGACAAGTCGCTGCCATGCCTGCCGCTGATCGACTATATCCGCGCGGCGTTTGCGACCGACAGGCTGATGACCTTTCATCTGCCGATCAGCGCCGAGATGCTGAAAGTGTTTCCCCAAGTCGATCTCCTGTTGGGCAAGCCGATGCCGGTTGCCGGCGCCAGGCACGCGCTGACGAAGGGCGTTCTCGCCGGGCTCGGCGAAGCTACGTCGCGCATCGTCTGGCTGATCGATACCGAGGAGCGGCTGGCCGCCTATGGCTCGCTTGCCGCCGAGCTCGACCGCGAGCTGCGCGTCTGCTTCGAGGTCGATGTCGGCCTTCATCGCGGCGGTATCAGCGATCCCGACTCACTGGCCCGGGCAGTTTTCGCGTTGGCGAATTACCCGCGGCTGAAATGCGAAGGCGTCATGGCCTACGAGGCGCATATCGGCCATATCCCCAAACTACTGGGAGGACCGGCCAAGGCGCGCGTCAAGGCGATCAGCCTGTTTCGCCAGTATGTCGCTTGCCTTGCCGCCGACCAGCGCAAGATCCTCAATCTTGGCGGCAGCAGCACCGCATTGCTCTATGACAGCTGGGTCGGCGCCAATGAATTGTCCATCGGATCGGCTTTTATGCTGCCGACCGATTTCGATGTGCCGAGCCTCAGCCAATTGCGGCCTGCCGCATTCATCGCGACGCCGATCCTGAAAGTGGTCGATGTCCAGGCGCCGGGCCTCGACCAGCGCTCCTGGCTGCTGCAGAAGCTCGGGCTGTTGCCGCGGCGCGGCTGTTTTCTCTATGGCGGAAAATGGATGGCGAAGCCCGTCCATCCCGTGGGGATGAAGACCGACAAGACGTTCGGCTTTTCGACCAATCAGCAATTCATGGCGCTGCCCGACAACGTCAATGTCGGGCCTGACGACTACGCCTTCCTGCGTCCGACGCAGAGCGAATTCGTGCTACAGCAGTTCGGTTCGATCCAGGTCTATTCCGGCGGGAAATTCGTCGAGCAATGGGCCGCACTGCCGTTTTCGTAGAGCAATTCCAGGAAAAGTGTGAAGCGGTTTTCCCACAGGAATTGCGTCAAACAAAGAGATCGAAGTGGAGGAGGATAGGATGGTTGCCAAGGCAGTCAAAACCCAGCCCGTGCAGCCTGAATGGGCAGCCGAACTCGACCTCGCGCTCACCGATCTCGACGCCAGGAAGGACGACTGGGCGCAGACCTCGAATGGCGAGCGGATCGCCTTGCTGCGGCAGGTCAAGGATCACATCCGCGAGGTCGCCGAGGCGTGGGTCAAAACCGCGACGCGCAAGAAGGGCATCCCGACCGGCTCGCCGCTGGAAGGTGAGGAATGGCTGGCTGGCCCGGCGGCGCTGATGGATGGCTGCAACCAGTTCATCCACACGCTGAGCCTGATGGAGGGCAAGAAGTTCCTTGACAATCTGCCGGTTCGCACCTTGCCCAACGGACAGGTGGCTGTGACGGTGGTTCCGAATTCGCTCTGGGACAAGGTGCTGTTCACCGGGCTGAAGGCCGAGATCTGGATGCAGCCCGGCGTGACCAAGGCGAACCTCGCCGCAAACACCGCCTCGGCCTATGACGCGCCGCGCACCAGCCGCAAGGGCAAGATCGGCCTCGTGCTCGGCGCCGGCAACGTCGCCTCGATCGCGCCGCTCGACTGCCTGCACAAGCTGCTCGTCGAACATCAGGTCGTCCTGCTCAAGATGAACCCGGTCAATGATTACCTCGTTGATTTCCTGCGGCCGGCGCTGCGGCCGCTGATCGAATTCGGCGCGCTGCGCATCGTGCGCGGCGGCACCGATGTCGGTGCGTATCTGTGCAACCACGATCTCGTTGACGACATCCACATCACCGGTGCCGCCGCCTCGCATGACGCGATCGTCTGGGGTCCCGGCGAGGAGGGCCGCAAGAACAAGGCGGCGGGCACGCCGCGCAACAGCCGGCGTATCACCTCTGAGCTTGGTGGCGTGGCGCCGACCATCGTGGTGCCCGGCCCATGGTCGAATGCCGACATCGCCTACCATGCCGAACTGATCGCCACACAGAAGCTCAACAATTCCGGTTTCAACTGTATCGCCTGCCAAATGCTCGTGTTGCCCGAAGGCTGGGACAAATCCGACGCGCTTCTGGCGGCCCTCGAAAAGGTGATGCAGAAAGCCCCGTCGCGCCCGGCCTATTATCCCGGCGCGACCGAGCGCCTCGCCGCCTTCGAGGCGCATGCCGACAGCGTACAGAAATTCGAGCGGCCCGGCGGGCCGGCCTGCGTGGTGGTGCCGTTCCGGCCGGGCACGGATACCTATCTCGAAAATGCCGAGGTGTTCGCGCCGGCGCTCAGCGTCATGCGGCTGCCGGCGGGCAATGCGGAATCCTATCTGCGCGCCGCTGTCGCCTACGCCAATGAAAAGCTGCACGGCACGCTTGCCGCCAACATCCTCATCCATCCCAGGACGATCGCCGAGATCGGCCGGCAGCGCTTCGAGGAAATCATTGCCGAACTGCGCTATGGCGGCATCGGCATCAATTCCTGGAGCGGCGTTCTGTTCGCGCTGCTGCGCCCGACCTGGGGTGCTTTCCCTGGCCACACGCTCGACGATGTGCAGAGCGGCATCGGCGTCGTCCACAACACCTATTTGTTCGACAGACCGGAGCGCAGCGTGCTCGAAGCGCCGTTCCGCATCATGCCGAAGCCGGCCTGGTTCCTGACCCACAAAAGGGCACACATGGTCGGCCGCCTGATCACCGAGTTCAACTACCGGCCGAGCCTCATGAAGCTGCCGCGCATCATCTGGAACGCGCTGCGCAGCTAGCAACGAGCATCCGATCTCAAAAACAAAAGCCGGCACAGGAGCTACGACAATGGCTGACGCGGATGCAATCATCGTTGGCGGCGGGCTGGCCGGCCTGGCCGCAGCCGCGGAACTCGGCGATGCCGGCAAGCGCGTGATCATCGTCGAGCAAGAGGGTGGCGGTTTTCTCGGCGGCCAGGCATTCTGGTCGCTCGGCGGCCTGTTTTTGGTCAACACGCCCGAGCAACGCCGCCTGCGCATCAAGGACAGCCGCGACCTCGCCTGGCAGGATTGGCTGGGCTCTGCCCAGTTCGACCGGCCCGAGGACCATTGGCCAAGGAAAGTGGCGGAAGCCTATGTCGATTTCGCCGCCGGCGAGATGCGGCCGTGGCTCTACGCCATGGGCATGCGCTGGTGGCCGGTGGTCGGCTGGGCCGAGCGCGGCGGCGCGCTGGCCAATGGCCACGGCAATTCAGTGCCGCGCTTCCACCTGACATGGGGCACTGGGCCGGGCGTGGTCGCGCCGTTCGAAAGGCGCGTGCGCGAGCACGTCGCCAAAGGGCTGATCACGCTGAAATTCCGCCATCAGGTCAACCGGCTGGTCAAAACCAATGGTGCGGTCACCGGCGTCATGGGTGAAATGCTGGAGGCGTCCAATGTCGAGCGCGGCAAGCAGTCGAGCCGCACGGCCGTCGGCGATTTCGAGCTTTCGGCCGGTGTCGTGATCGTCACCTCGGGCGGCATCGGCGGCAATCATGAGTTGGTTCGCAAGGTTTGGCCGGTCGGGCGGCTGGGGCCAGCGCCGAAGCGTATGGTTGCCGGCGTGCCGCACCATGTCGACGGCCGCATGGTGGCGATCACCCAGGACGCCGGCGGGGCCGTCATCAACGCCGACCGCATGTGGCACTATGTCGAGGGGATCAAGAACTGGGATCCGATCTGGCCGAACCACGGCATTCGCATCCTGTCGGCGCCGTCGCCGCTATGGTTCGATGCTCTGGGACAACGCATGGAGGCGCCGTTCTTCCCGAGCTTCGATTCGCTCGGCACCTTGAAGCGTATCCTGTCGACGGGACACGATTATTCCTGGTTCGTGCTGAGCAAGACGATCGCTTCGAAGGAGTTCGTGCTGTCGGGTTCGGAGCAAAACCTAGACTTTACGGCCAAGGATTGGCGGGCCGTGCTGAAGAACCGGCGCGGCGGCAAGGCGCCACCATCGGTGGCAGCGTTCCTGGAAAAGGGCGAGGACTTCGTCGTCCGCGACAACCTGGCCGACTTGGTCGCCGGGATGAACGCGCTGTCAGGCGACAATCTGCTCGACTACGACGGGCTCAACGCCCAGATCGTGGCGCGCGATCGAGAGGTCGACCATGCCTATACCAAGGATGCGCAGGTCACAGCCATCCGCGGCGCCCGCAACTACATCGGCGACAAGATCTTCCGGGTGACCAAGCCGCACAAGATACTCGATCCCAGGCACGGGCCGCTGATCGCGGTGCGCCTCAAAATCCTGACGCGCAAAACGCTTGGCGGCCTGCACACCAATCTCAATTCGCAGGTTCTCGATGGCAATGGCGCGCCCATTGCCGGGCTCTATGCGGCAGGCGAGGTGGCCGGCGGCGGTGGCGGCGGCTATCACGGCTACAATGCGCTGGAAGGGACATTTCTCGGCAGCTGCATCTTCTCCGGCAGGAACGCAGGCCGGCACGCCGCGGGCAGGTGACGCGGCTGGCGGGCCAAGAAAAGGTCGATGAGAACAGGACATCAGCCATGTCCCAGGATAGCGACCGCTTTCGATCGCTTGCCGCAACCCAGGCGGTCAGCAGTTGCGGCTTGCCGGCGCCGACGGTTCCCATGCGCTGGTGCTCGGCGCTGCGGCCCATCAGAGGCCTGCGTTACGCTGGCGCCACCGCGAAATCGAACCCGAGGTCCTGAAGGCCTGGCCGCAAGGTCGGCCGGGCTACCACTCGGCGAAGGAGCCGTCCTTGTGACGCCAGACCGGGTTGCGCCAGCGGTGGCCTTCCTTGGCGCGTTCCTTGACGTAGTCCTCGTCGATTTCGACGCCGAGGCCGGGACCATCGGGGATTGCGACATAGCCATCCTCGTAGCGGAAGACGTCCTTGTTGGCGGCATAGTCGAGCAAATCGTTTGCGGCGTTGTAGTGGATGCCGAGGCTCTGTTCCTGGATGAAGCAGTTGTAGCTGACGGCATCGAGCTGCAGGCAGGCGGCGAGCGCGATCGGGCCGAGCGGGCAGTGGGGCGCCACCGCAATGTCATAGGCCTCGGCCATCGCTGCGATCTTGCGGCATTCGGTGATGCCGCCGGCATGCGACAGGTCTGGTTGGATGATGTCGACGGCGCCTTGTTCGAACACCGATTTGAAATCCCAGCGGCTGTAGAGCCTCTCGCCGAGTGCGATCGGCGTCGAGCCCAGCGCTGCGATCTCCTTCAGCGCCTCGCGATTTTCGCTCAGCACCGGCTCCTCGATGAACATCAGCCGGTAGGGTTCCAACTCCTTGACCAGCATGCGCGCCATCGGCCGGTGGACGCGGCCGTGGAAATCGACGGCGATGCCAATGTTGGACCCAACGGCCTCGCGCACCATGGCGACTCGTTCGACAGCCGCATCTATTCTGTCATGGCTGTCGACGATCTGCAGTTCCTCGGTGCCATTCATCTTCAGCGCCTGAAAACCGCGCGCCACCACTTCCCTGGCGCCATCAGCCACTTCCGCCGGCCGGTCGCCGCCGATCCAGGAATAGACCTTGATGCTGTCGCGCAGCTTGCCGCCGAGCAGTTCGTGCACAGGCACGCCGAGCGCCTTGCCCTTGATGTCCCACAGCGCCTGGTCGATGCCGGCAATGGCGCTCATCAGGATCGGCCCGCCGCGGTAGAAGCCGCCGCGATGCATCACCGTCCAATGGTCCTCGATCAGGCGCGGGTCCTTGCCGATCAGATAATCGCCAAGTTCCTTGACCGCTGCCTCGACCGTCAGCGCACGGCCTTCGACCACAGGCTCGCCCCAGCCGGTAACGCCGGCATCAGTCTCGATCTTCAGGAACAGCCAGCGCGGCGGGACGATGTAGGTGGTGAGCGAGATGATTTTCATGCTGGTCTCAGTTGTTCTTGAGTTTCTTGGCGCTGACCAGGTCGCGCGCCGCAAGGTCGAGGATCCGGCCTGCCGCCGCACGCGCCGCCGCGGCATCGCGCATGCGCAGCGCCTCGACCACCTCACGGTGCGCCGCCACCGCTTCCATGCGCCGGGCGAGCGAAATGGTCGCCGTTGCTTCGAGCGAGAATTTCAGCCCGGTGTCGATCAGATTGCCGATCTGGCGGAAGATCGGGTTGTGGCTCGCGGCATAGACGATCTGGTGGAAGGTGATGTCCGAGCGCGAGAAGGCGGCGAGATCCTCGCCGGCATTGGCCATGCCGCGCCAGGCGGCTTCGAGATCGGCGATCTCCTGCAGCGTCGCACGAGTCGCCGCCAGTTCAGCTACCAGAGGTTCGATGGCGCGGCGCGTTTCGAGGATGGCGTCGAACAATTTGTCGTCCAGCGCATGCGGCGCGTGCCAGGCCAGCACCTGCGGGTCGATGATGTTCCAGTTGTCCTGTTCACATACAACCGTGCCGATGCGCGGCCGCGACAGCACCAGCCCCTTGGCGGCCAGCACCTTCAGCGCCTCGCGGATGACGGTGCGGCTGACGCCATATTCGACGCCGAGTTCGTTTTCGGTCGGCAGAGACGAGCCGGCGGGATAGCGTCCGGAAAAGATGTCTGAGGCAAGCGCCTTGGTCACATCGGGCATGACGCGCGGGCGGCGGGTGTCGCCTGATGCCTTCTTCGAAGTTTCGGTCACCTCAGCCCTCCTCCAAGGCGGCGAAACCACTGATCTCGCGTCCCCGGCCTTACCGGATGCGGATGATTTGCGCCAGCGATCCCTGGTCAGAGCATGTAGCTCAATTATCATACCAGATCAATTGACGAGTATGATAAAAAGAATTAGAGACTCTGCATCCGGGCTGAGCGCCCGGCCATCGCTGGGAGGTAATCATGCGACTTCTGAAGACCGCGCTCGTCGCGGGCGCGCTTGCCGTGCTGTCCGTCACGACCATCGCTGCATATGCTCAGGACACCAAGATAGGTTTTATCGTCAAACAGCCCGAGGAGCCGTGGTTCCAGGACGAATGGAAGTTCGCCGACCAGGCCGCCAAGGAGAAGGGTTTTACCCTGGTCAAGATCGGCGCCGAGGACGGTGAGAAGCTGATGTCGGCGATCGACAATCTCGGCGCGCAGGGCGCGCAAGGCTTCATCGTCTGCACACCTGATGTGAAACTCGGCCCCGGCATCGTCGCCAAGGCCGCCGCCAACAATCTCAAGCTGATGACCGTTGACGACCGTCTGGTCGGCGCAGACGGCAAGGCCCTGGAAGACGTGCCGCATATGGGCATTTCGGCGACCAAGATCGGCGAGGCCGTCGGCCAGGCGATCGTCGACGAAATGAAGGCGCGCGGCTGGAAGGCCGACGAGGTTGGCGCCATCCGCGTCTCCTATGATCAGTTGCCGACCGCCGTCGACCGGGTCGAAGGCGCCATCTCGGTGCTCAAGGCCAACGGCTTCAAGGCCGAGAACATCTTCGACGCACCTCAGGCCAAGACCGACACCGAGGCTGCGCTGAATGCGGCGACGGTGGTGCTCAACGCCCATGCCGACATCAAGAAGTGGGTCTCCTTCGGCCTCAACGACGAAGCCGTGCTCGGAGCCGTTCGTGCTTCCGAAAGCGTCGGCATCCCGGCCGAAAACGTGATCGGCGTCGGCATTGGCGGCGCGGATTCGGCGATCAACGAGTTCAAGAAGCCGACCGCCACCGGCTTCGTCGGCACGGTGATCATCTCGCCGAAGCGTCACGGCTACGAGACTGCGCTCAACATGTATGACTGGGTCGCCAACAACAAGGAACCCGAGAAGCTCATCCTGACCGCCGGTGCGCTGGCCAAGCGCGACGACTACCAGACGGTCCGCAAGGGTCTCGGCATCGAATAATCCTCCCTGTACAAACAGGCGGCGGCTCACAGTCGCCGCCTGTTTGGCATGGCAAAAGGATAGGCGCCCCATGTCCTTTCTCGACTTCTCGGAAATCACCAAGACCTATCCGGGCGTCAAGGCGCTGTCGGACGTCTCGTTCGGCGTCGACAAGGGCGCCGTGCACGGCCTGATGGGCGAGAACGGCGCCGGCAAATCCACGCTGATCAAGATCCTGTCCGGCGACCAGCATGCCGATGACGGCGAGATCCTCATCGACGGCAAGATGCAAGCCTATGCAACGACGCGAGATGCCTTCGACAATGGCGTCATCGTCATCCACCAGGAACTGCAGCTGGTTCCCGAGCTCACTGTTGCCGAAAACCTCAGCCTCGGCCGCTTCCCCGCCAACGCCGGCATCATCGCCCGTGCCAGGATGCTGGACGATGTTGGCGCCAAGCTGAAATCAGCCGGCATCGACATCGATATCAGCCGCAAGGTCAAGACGCTGTCGATCGGCGAGCGCCAGATGGTCGAGATCGCCAAGGCGATCATGCTCGACGCGCGCGTCATCGCTCTGGACGAGCCGACCTCGTCATTGTCGTCGCGCGAAAGCGAAATCCTGTTTGCCCTGATCGACCGCCTGCGCGGCGAGGGCAAGGTCATCATCTATGTCTCGCACCGGCTGGACGAAGTGTTCCGCCTCTGCGACAGCCTGACCGTGCTGCGCGACGGCAAGCTCGCGGCGCACCATGCGTCGCTGAAAAACGTCACACGCGACCAGGTCGTCGCCGAAATGGTCGGCCGCGAAATCTCCGATATCTGGGGGTTTCGCCCACGCCCGGCCGGCGATGTCCGGCTGAAGGTCGACGCTGTTCGCGGAGTAAAACTGACGACGCCCGCCAGCTTCGAGGCGAGGGCGGGCGAGATCGTCGGCTTCTTCGGCCTGATCGGCGCGGGGCGCTCGGAACTGATGCGGCTGGTCTTCGGCGCCGACCGGCGCTCAGGCGGCACCATCAGCGTCGACGGCAAGGTCGTTCATGCCACCGATCCCCATGACGCGATCCGCGCCGGCATCGTTTTGTGCTCGGAAGACCGCAAGCATGACGGCATCATCCAGGGCCGCTCGATCGAGGAGAACATCAACATCTCGTCGCGGCGTCATCACACGCGCTTCGGGATCCTGAACCGCGCCAGCGAGATCGCCACCGCCGAGACCTTCATCAAGAAGCTCAAGGTGCGCACGCCGTCGCGCAAGCAGGACATCATCAACCTCTCCGGTGGCAACCAGCAGAAGGTCATTCTCGGCCGCTGGCTGTCGGAGCAGGGCGTGCGCGTGCTTATCGTCGACGAGCCGACACGCGGTATCGATGTTGGCGCCAAAGCGGAAATCTACGAGTTGCTCTACCAGCTTGCCGAAGACGGCATGGCGATCGTCGTCGTCTCGTCCGAACTGCCGGAAGTGATGGGCATTTGCGACCGCATCCTGGTGATGTGCGGCGGGCGCATCAGCGCCGAACTCGCCCGCGACCAGTTCGCCGAAAAAGCGATCCTGGCCGCTGCTCTTCCCGATCAGAAAACCCCCGACGCGATCGCATCCTGAGGATCTTTACCATGACCGATCAGTTGAAGAAGATCCTGCTCGGCGAACAGGGCCTCGTCGTCATCTTCATCGTCGCCTTCGTGCTGGTGTCGCTGCTGGTGCCGAACTTCCTCACCGACCGCAACATGCTCGGCCTGCTGCAGTCGGTGGTCACCGTCGGCATTGTCGCCTGCACGATGATGTTCTGCCTTGCCGCGCGTGACTTCGACCTCTCGGTCGGCTCCATCGTCGCCTTTGCCGGCATGGTCGCGGTAATGGCGTCGAACTATACCGGTTCGATCCTGCTCGGGCTTCTCGCGGCAATCGCCTGCGGCGCCTTCGTCGGCTTCATCAATGGCGTCGTCATCGCCAAATTCCGCATCAACGCGCTGATCACGACGCTTGCCACCATGCAGATCGTGCGCGGCCTTGCGCTGATCGCATCCGATGGCCGCGCCGTCGGCATCAACAGCCCGGATTTCTACCAGCTGGCGCTATCCAAGCTGTTCGGCATTCCGACGCCGGTCTGGGTCCTGGCCGTGCTGTTCTGCATCTTCGGTTTTGTCCTCAATCGTACCGTCTTCGGCAAGAACACGCTGGCCATCGGCGGCAACCCGGAGGCCTCGCGCCTGGCCGGCGTCAATGTCGACTGGACGCGCATCTGGATCTTTGCTCTGCAAGGCGTGGTCTGTGGCATCGCCGGCATCCTTTTGGCCTCGCGCATCACGTCGGGCCAGCCCAATGCGGCGGTCGGGCTTGAACTCTCGGTCATCTCGGCCTGCGTGCTCGGCGGCGTCTCGCTTGCCGGCGGCCGGGCCACCATGTCGGGCGTCATCGTCGGCGTGCTGATCATGGGCATTGCCGAAAACGCCATGAACCTGCTCAACATCCCAGCCTTCTACCAGTACATTGTGCGCGGCGTGATCCTGCTGCTTGCCGTTTTGCTCGACAATCTGCGTTCGTCGGCACTGGGCCGGCGCTGACCATCTTGCAGTGGAGTGACAGCCATGGCTGAGCGCCTGTCCGGCAAACGCATCTTCCTCACCGGCGCCGCGCAAGGCATCGGGCTTGCCATCGCCGGGGCCTGCCTGGCCGAAGGGGCAAAACTGTTCCTGGTCGATCGCGACGGCGCGCTGCTGGACAAAACGGTCGCCGGCCTTGCCGCACCGCAGGGCCATGTCGGACATACCGCAGCCGACATCAGCGACGGGGCCGCGATTGCCGCTGCCGTCAGCCGGGCGACCGACGCGATCGGGCCGATCAACGCGCTGATCAACAATGCGGGGATGAATGTGTTCTCGACGCCGCTCGAGGCGACCGAGGAGGAGTGGAATCGCAATTTCGACGTCAACGTCAAGGGCGCCTGGAATTGCAGCAAGGCGGTGCTGCCAGGAATGATCGCAAATGGCGGTGGCGCGATCCTCAACATCGCCTCGACGCACAGCTTCACCATCATCCCTCATACCTTCCCTTATCCCGTGGCCAAGCACGCGCTGCTTGGGCTGACCAAATCGCTGGCGCTGGAATATGCCGGGCAGGGCGTGCGCGTGAACGCGCTGGCGCCCGGTTATGTCGAGACGCAGAAGGCGACCGACTATTGGAACAGTTTTGCCGATTCGGTTGCGGCGCGCGCCAGGACGCTGGCGCTGCATCCCGGCGGCCGCATCGCCTCGGCGCGCGAGATCGCGCTGGCCGCTGTGTTCATGATTTCTGAGGAGTGCCCGTTCATGAACGCGGCGACCCTCGTCGTCGATGGCGGGCTCAGCCAGCTACAGCATCCCGCCTGAACGCTGGAGAGGCTCTATTTCTACGGCGTCGACCGCCGGCTTAATGGCGCAAGCCCTCGCGATCAGAAACGCTCGCGATAGGCGCGCGGATTGGTGCCCAGCACGCGCAAAAAACCGCGCCGCATGGTTTCTTCCGAGCCGAAACCGCAGCGGCGGGCCGTCTGGTTGACGGGCTGGCCCCGCTCCAGCATCCGTCGCGCCGCCTCGATCCGGATCTCCTCGATCGCGCGGGCGGGTGTCCGGCCCGTGGCCTCGCGATAGCGCCGCGAGAAGCTGCGCGGGCTCATATTGGCGTGGTCGGCCAACTGCGTGAGCGACAGGTCGCCGGCCAGATTTTCGAGGATCCAGCCATGCAGCCGGTCGAAGCGCCCGTCGCCTTGCTGCAGCTTGAGGGTTTGGCTGAACTGCGCCTGGCCACCGGGACGTTTCAGGAAGACCACCAATTCGCGCGCCACGGCAAGCGCCGTGTGCCGGCCAAGGTCGGCCTCGACAAGGGAGAGGGCGAGATCGATCCCCGCCGTTACGCCGGCGGATGTCCAGACATTGCCGTCGCGGATGAAGATCGGATCGGGTTCGAGGCGGACCGCGGGAAAGCGCCGGGCGAACTCCGCGCAGCGTCCCCAATGGGTCACCGCGCGGCGGCCGTCGAGCAGGCCAGCCGTCGCCAGCAGCATGGCGCCGCTGCAGACGGAAGCGCTTCGCGTGGCATCGCGCGAGCGGCTGGCAATCCATTCGACCAGCTGGGCATCGTCGCAGGCCGCGTTGACGCCCCATCCGCCGGGGACAAGCAGCGTGTCGATCTCACCTCCGTGGGTTGGCAGCGCCGTGGCCTCCAGCACCAGACCGGCCGAGGTCCTTATCCGGGGCGAGGCGGCGACGACCACGACCTCGTAGGGGGCCGGCTCGCCCGCCTGCCGCTTGAAGTCGTTGGCGCTGGCAAAGACCTGGAGCGGTCCGCTGACGTCGAGGAGCTGGATGTCGGGATAGGCAAGCACTTCGATACGGCGCATCGGGTTTTGGCCTGAAACGAGGGGTGAATGGCAATCGTGCCAAACCATGATGCCGTAGATTGCCCGAAGTCAACCCACGGAGATTTCCATGCCCCTTCGTTTCGGCATCCTCGTATTCCCCGACGTCCAACAACTCGACCTCACCGGCCCATACGAAGTCCTGGCATCGGCCAAGGATGCCGAGGTGGAACTGATCTGGAAGGATCGCAACCCGGTGACGTCATCGACGCGCCTCTCGCTGACGCCAACCGCGACCTTTGACGATTGCCGGCCCCTCGACGCGCTGTGCATTCCTGGCGGGGGCGGGGTCAACGCGCTGCTGGAGGACCAGACAGTCCTCGATTTCGTGTGGGAGCGCGCGGGGCAGGTGCGCTACATCACCTCCGTTTGCAGCGGTGCCCTGGTGCTTGGGGCGGCCGGACTGCTGAGGGGCAAGCGCGCGACCACGCACTGGTATGCGCATGATTTCCTTGAGGAGTTCGGAGCGATCCCGGTCGACGAGCGTATCGTCGAAGACGGCAAGCTCATCACCGCCGGCGGCGTCACTTCGGGGATCGACTTCGGCCTGGCGCTGGTTGCGAGGCTGCTTGGACAGGAGGAGGCCGAGATCGTGCAGCTCTCGCTCGAATACGCCCCGGCTCCTCCCTTTCGGTCCGGCACGCCCGCCGAGGCGTCGCCTGCGGTGCTGGCGCAGGCAAAAAAGCGCCTCTCTGGTTCGAGGCGGGTTCGCGAGGCAATCTTCGCTCGCTGGCGCGAGGCTCGCGCCGCCGCTGCGCCGGCGCGCATCCACGGCTGAAGCAGCAAGGCCGAAGGTGCATCCCCTGGCCCTTCGGCCTTGCTGCGTTTCCACTGTTGACAGGTCCCTTCGTCTGTGCAGAAATTGGTTGGACCATTGAACCACTTCGGTAATAGCCCCGGTGACCGAATTCAGCCTTCCGCCGATCCAGACGACGGCCCGCGACGACGCGGTGCTGAAGGCGTTGGCCGGCTTCGTCATGCGCGAGAAGCTGGAACCCGGTGAGAGGCTGCCGACCGAACGCATCCTCGCTGAGCGTCTGAAGGTCAGCCGCAACACGGTGCGCGAGGCGCTGACGCGCTGGGAAGGGCTTGGCCTGGTCGAGCGCCGGCAGGGCTCGGGCACCTATCTCAAGGCCGCCGTCTCGCTCGACATGCTGCACATGCCGCTGACGCTTGCCGGCGGCAATGATTTCACCGGCCTGATGCGCACGCTGGAAATCCGCCGCGCGCTGGAAGCGGAAGCCGCCGCCCTTTGCGCCATTCGTGCCGACAAGGACGACCTCGCCGAGATCGAGCGCAAGCTCGACATCATGGAGGAAGAGTTTCTCAGCCGCGCCGGCATGTCGTCGGAAGAGGACTGGGAATTCCATCAGGCGATCTACCGCGCCTGCGGCAATCCGCTGTTCGAGCAGATTATCGCCGCCATGCACGAACTGTTCCACCGCTTCTGGGAACATCCGCTCGGCGTGCGCGATTTCGGCCACGCAAGCTTTCCCTACCACCGCACCATGTTCGACTGCATCGCCGCGCACGATCCGGAAGGCGCCCGGGCCGAAGCGCTGAAGCTGATCGCCACGGTCGAGGACGATTTGAAGCGCGGCGCCGCCAACCTCAAACTTTCGGTCCGCACATGAACGAGCACAGCTTCGACCCAGGCATTTCCGGCAGCGACTATCTCGCCGAGGCGGCGACGCTTCTGGCGCATGACGACCCGTTCCCCGGCAATGCGGTGGTGCCGCCGATCTACCAGACCTCGCTGTTCACCTTCGCCAGCTATGCCGACATGGTCGACACCTTTGCCGGGCGCAGGAAACAGCCGATCTATTCGCGCGGCGACAATCCGACGGTGATGGAATTCGAGTCGCGCGTCGCAGCGCTTGAAGGTGCTGAAGCCGCACGTGGTTTTTCGAGCGGCATGGCTGCGATCAGCGCGACGTTGCTGGCTTTCGTCGGCGCAGGCGAACGCATCCTTGCGGTGCGCAATTGCTATGGCGACGCCTACCGACTGTTCGAGCGGCTGTTTCCGCGCCTGCATATCAAGGTCGACTATGTCGACGGCTCCGATCCGGATGCGGTGGCCGCGGCACTTCCCGGTGCGAAACTGCTCTACCTGGAAAGCCCGACCTCGATGATGTTCGAGCTGCAGGATCTCGAACATCTGACGCGGCTGGCGAAAGAGCAGGGCATCGTCACCACAATCGACAATTCCTGGGCGACGCCGGTGTTCCAGAAGCCGATCCTGCACGGCGTCGATCTGGTGCTGCACTCGGCCTCGAAATATCTCGGCGGCCACAGCGATACCGTCGCCGGTGTGGTGGCGGGCTCGGCCGCCCATATCAAGCACATCAACGACCAGACCTACTCGCAGCTTGGCGCAAAGCTGTCGCCCTTCGAGGGCTGGCTGCTGTTGCGCGGCCTGCGCACGCTGCCGCTGAGACTGCCGCATCACATGAAGAGCGGGCTCATCATCGCCGAGCGCTTGAAGGCGCATGACAAGGTCGAGCGGGTCAATCATCCCGCCTATTCCAACCATCCCGGCAAGAAGACGCTTGCCGGCTATGCCGGGCTGTTCTCCTTCGAGGTGACGGAGGATGTCGACATTCCCGCTTTCGTCGATGCGCTGAAATTTTTCCGCATCGGCGTCAGCTGGGGCGGTCATGAAAGCCTCGTCGTGCCGGCAAAGGCCTCGCTCGAGCAGACACCGGGTCTCAATTCGATGGCGCGCTTCGGCGTCAGCCCCCGAACCATCCGCTTCAATGTCGGATTGGAAAGCGTCGAAGACCTCTGGGCCGACATCGGCCAGGCCTTCGACAAAGCAAAAAAATGACTGGGTTCAAAATGGGAGTTCTGAACATGAAACGACTGAGCATCATGCTTGCCACCGCTGCCGGCCTGGCGATGTCCGCCAGCGGCGCATTGGCCGACACCACCCTCAAGCTGGTCGAGGTCATCACCAGCCCGCAGCGCACCGAATTCCTGAAGAAGCAGATCGCCGAGTTCGAGGCCGCCAATGCCGGCGTCAAGGTCGAGGTGGTCTCGCTGCCCTGGGGCCAGGCGTTCGAGAAATTCCTGAACATGGTGCAGGCCGGCGATACGCCCGACATCGTCGAGATGCCGGAGCGCTGGATGGGCCTCTACGCCACCAACGGCCAGCTCGAGGATCTCGGTCCCTACATGGCCAAATGGGATGATGCCAAAACGCTCGGCGACCGCGCCAAGCAGTTCGGCTCGACCGTCAACAACACCCAGTTCATGATCCCGTACGGCTACTATGTGAATGCGCTGTTCTGGAACAAGAAGCTGTTCAAGGAAGCCGGTCTCGACGGTCCGCCGGCGACGCTCGACGACTTCATCGCCGACTCCAAGAAGATCTCGGCCATTCCAGGCAAGTACGGCTATTGCTTGCGCGGTGGGCCGGGCGCCTTCAACGGCATGCACATGTTCATGAACATCGCCGCCGGCAAGGGCGGCTACTTCAACGAGGACGGCACCTCGACCATCAACGAGGAGGGCTCGGTCAAGGGCCTGCAGATGCTGGCCGACATGTACAAGGACGGGCTGGCGCCCAAGGATGCGGTGAGCTGGGGCTTTAACGAGACCGTCACCGGCTTCTATTCCGGCACCTGCGCCATGCTCAACCAGGATCCGGATGCGCTGATCGGCATTGCCGACAAGATGAGTGCCGACGATTTTGCCGTGGCGCCGCTGCCTGTGGGGCCAAGCGGCAAATCCTATCCGACGCTGGGCTATGCCGGCTGGGCGATGTTCGCCAATTCGCAGCACAAGGACGATGCTTGGAAGCTGATGGCGACGCTGTTGTCGCCCAAGGACAATCTCGAATGGGCCAAGGAAGTCGGCGTCGTGCCGATCCACAATGGCGCCGACCAGGATGCCCACTTCAAGACCGAGCAGTTCAAAGGCTGGTTCACCGAACTCAGCGACACTTCCAAATATGAAATGGTGACGCCGCCGACACATCTGGAGAACCTCGGCAATTTCGTCGACCAGGTGGCGATCAAGAATTTCCAGGAAGTGCTGCTCGGCCAGAAGTCGGCCAAGGACGTTGCCGATCAATGGGCCGCGTTCCTGACCAAGGAACAGCAGGACTGGCTGGCCAAGAACAAGAAGTAGTTCTTCCACCTTCTCCCCGTTTACGGGGAGAAGGTGGCCCGAATGCATGTCGCCCAAAAGTGCGTAGCGGTTTTGGGACAACGACATGCATAGACAGGCCCGGATGAGGGGCAGCGCGAGCACCCCAAGGCTGGCGCCGCCCCTCATCTGCCTGCCCGTCCTCCGCAGCAGCTGCGCTGCAGCTACGGAGGGTGGACCGGCATCTTTCTCGTGAGCGGGTAGGACGCTTGTCGCCAATCCCGGCGCTCCTCCAGGAGACGATTTAGCACCCAATGACCTACGCCGTGTCCGAAATACGATCCGCCGGCCGGCCGCGAAAGAAGCGGCTGACGCATGCAGCAATCGAGCCCTGGCTTTATCTTTCGCCGGCGATCGTTCTGCTGGTCGTGGTGCTGCTGGTGCCGCTGATCATCGGCATCAGCTATTCGTTCCGGAAGTTCTCCGCCTTCAAATCCGAATATGTCGGTCTAGGCCAGTATCAGGCGATGCTGACCGACCAGGTGCTGGGGCAGGCGCTGGTCAACACGCTGTGGTGGACCGTCGCCAGCCTGTTCTTCCAGTTCTTCCTCGGCCTGGGTCTGGCGTTGCTGCTCGACAAACCGTTTGTCGGGCGCAAGTTCGTGCAGGCGGTGGTGTTCCTGCCCTGGGCGGTGCCATCTTTCCTGTCGGGCCTGACCTGGGCGTGGCTGTTCAATCCGATCATCGGACCACTGCCGCATTGGCTCTTCACGCTCGGGCTGAAGGCCGAGCCGACCAATGTGCTGTCCGATCCGGCCACCGCCATGTGGGGGCCGATCATCGCCAACATCTGGTTCGGCATTCCGTTCTTCGCCATCACTCTGCTGGCGGCGCTGAAGTCGATCCCGTCGGAACTGCATGAGGCGGCCGCAATCGACGGCGCTTCGCCCTGGCAGCGCTTCACCAAGGTGACGCTGCCGTTCCTGGCGCCGACCATCGTCATCACCGTCATGCTGCGTACGATCTGGATCGCCACCTTCGCCGATCTGATCTTTGTCATGACCGAGGGCGGGCCGGCAGGCTCGACCAGCACGGTGCCGGTCTACATCTATGTCAGTGCCTTCAAGTCGCTGGACAAGGGCTATGCCTCCGCGGTGGCGGTGCTGCTACTGGTATTGCTCATCGCCTATGCGATCGCGCTGATCGCCATCCGCCGGTTGCTGGTGAGGCACGTCTGATGATTGCCGGACGCTCTACCTCCTCGCGCATCTTCAGCGGCGTCGGCCTCTACGCGGCGATTGCCGCCTATATGATCTTCGCCCTGTTCCCGATCTTCTGGACGCTGAAGATTTCGGTGACGCCGGAGCGGCTGCTCTATTCCGAGGGCATCACGCTGTGGCCGTCGCAGACGACCTTCCGCAACTTCATCACTGTCCTGGAAGCCTCTGATTTCCCCCGCTATTTCCTCAACAGCGTCATCGTCTCGGTGTCGACCGCGGCGCTCGTCACGGTCATCGCCACCCTCGCCGGCTACGCCATGTCGCGCTTCACCTTTCGCGGCAAGGCGACACTGGCGATCATGCTTTTGCTGACGCAAACCTTCCCGCTGGTGATGGTCATTCCGCCGATCTACCGCGTCATGGGCGAGCTTGGCCTGACCAACAGCCTGGTCGGTCTGATCATCATCTACACGGCCTTCAACACCGCCTTCGCCACCTTCCTGATGCAGTCCTTCTTCGACGGCATTCCGAAGGATCTGGAGGAAGCGGCGATGATCGACGGCTGCACGCGGGCGCAGGCGATGCGCAAGGTGATCGTGCCGCTGACCTTGCCCGGCATGGGCGCCACGCTTGGCTTCGTCTTCACCGCCGCCTGGAGCGAATTGCTGTTCGCGCTGATGCTCATTTCCAGCGACGACCAGAAGACGTTTGCCGTCGGCCTGCTCACCTATATCGGCAAGTTCGCCGTCGACTGGGGGCAGATGATGGCGGCGTCGATCCTGGCGCTGATCCCGGTCTGCATCTTCTTCGCCTTCCTGCAACGCTATCTCGTCACCGGCCTCACCGCCGGCGCGGTCAAAGGATAATCGATGGCTTCCGTCACGCTGCAAAACGTCGAGAAGGACTACGGTTCGCTGCGCATCCTGCACGGCGTCGACCTCGAAATCGCCGATGGCGAGTTCGTCGTGCTGGTCGGCCCGTCCGGCTGCGGCAAGTCGACCCTTTTGCGCATGATTGCCGGGCTGGAGGAAGTGTCGGGCGGCGAGATCCATATCGGCGATCGGCTGGTCAACGATGTCGCGCCGAAGGACCGCGATATTGCCATGGTGTTCCAGTCCTACGCGCTCTATCCGCACATGGACGTGTCGTCGAACATGGGCTTCAGCCTGCTTTTAAAGAAGGCGGAGAAGACGACGATCGACGGCAGGGTAGGGGCGGCGGCCAAGCGCCTCGGCCTCGACAGTTTCCTCGGACGTCTGCCCAGGCAACTGTCCGGCGGCCAGCGCCAGCGCGTCGCCATGGGCCGCGCCATCGTGCGCGATCCCAAAGTGTTCCTGTTCGACGAACCGCTCAGCAATCTCGACGCCAAATTGCGCGTCCATATGCGCGCCGAGATCAAGGCGCTGCACCAGCAGCTCAAGACCACATCGGTCTATGTCACCCACGACCAGATCGAAGCCATGACTATGGCCGACCGCATCGTCGTCATGCATGACGGTTACGTCCAGCAGGTCGGCCATCCGCTCGAACTCTACGATCGGCCGATCAACACTTTTGTGGCCGGCTTCATCGGCTCGCCCGGCATGAATTTCTTTCCAGCGACAGTCGCCAAGGGCGGCAAGGTGGATGCGGTGCTGGCCGACGGCCAGAAGCTCAGATTGCCTGATGGCTTGCCATCGAAGGATGGCGATGTGCTCACCGTCGGGCTACGGCCGGAGCACATCCAGCTTGCCGACGATGGTCCGCTCAAGGCAGAAGTCGAGGTGGTCGAGCCGCTCGGCCTGTCGACGCAGTTCTATGTCCGGCTCGCCAACCAGCTGGTTTGTGTCTTCGTCATGGGACGCAGCACTATCCGACCGCGCGATACGGTGCGGCTGTCTGCCGATCCGGCGGCGCTGCATCTATTCGATCCCGCAAGCGGCAACCGCATCGGGTAATCCTATCGAAGGCTGCCCAGGCTGGCATACATGCCGGTGGTACGGAACTGCGTCGGGTTGATGCCGTAGAGCCGGCGGAAGACTTTCGAGAAATAGTTGGCGTCCTCGAAGCCGCACAGGATGGCGACCTCCTTGACCGGCAGGAAATCGGCTTTGGTTAGCAGCTTCGCCGCCCGCTGCAGCCGCTGCTGCAGCACGAACTCGGCCGGCGGAACGCCTTCGCTCTCGGCGAAGCAGCGCGAGAAATGGGCGCGGCTGAGGCCGCTGATCTGGACGAGCTCGGCCACGGGCAAGGGCTTGTCGAGATTGGCGTTGATATGATCGATGACCGGCTGCATGACGCTCTGTTTCTCAGTGAAGGCGTGCGAGCCGAAGACATCGTCGTAAAGCGCCATCGCCGCCTCATAGGCGATTGCCGAAGCAGCGCCAGGCGAAGCGCCGCCCTTGATCAGGCGCAGGCTGCAATCGGCGAGATGATCGATCGTCTCCGGCTGCAGCCGAAACACCGGGCCGGAGACGCTGAGTATGGATTTGTGGACGCGCAGCGCCTCCTCGCCATTCATCGAGATCCAGAAATATTCCCAGCGGTCGCCCTTCTCCAGCCAGTAGCGATGGTTGTGTGGCACCAGCACCAGCAGCGTGTCGTTGGCCTGCAGGCGGTAGTTGCGGTTCTCGTAGCGCAGCTGGCCGGTGCCGCTGATCGTGTGCTGCAGCACGGTGAACGGTGTCTGGCCGCGCTTGCGCCCATCCCAGTCATAGGTCACGCCCTCGCGTACTTCATAGCCGGTGCTGGTCGGCATGGCATGCAGGCGCTGGCGGCCGCGCGGCAGCGAGATGGTGCGCATCAACTGTCCGTTGGCGATCAGATCATGCAGCACAAAATTACCCTCGAAAGCATAATCGTTCTCTGGCCGCGCCCTGGAATAACGGCATAATCCAAATCCTGAGAACGCGAAAGACCCGCGGTCGAGGAGCGGGCGGGGAGGAGAACGAGCCGGAATTCCGGCTCGAATGGCATGCGCGCCAAGGCGGGCCGCCATTCCCTTTCCTGTTGCTCCTTACCCGGCATTCGAATGGATCGAGGTGAAGGTGATGAGTTTCAAAATCGCTATTATCGGCGCGGGCAGCGTCGGCTTCACCAAGAAGCTGTTCACCGACATTTTGTGCATCCCGGAATTCAGCGACATCGAATTCGCGCTGACCGATCTCAGCGAACACAATCTGCAAATGATCAAGGCGATCCTCGACCGCATCGTCGAGGCCAACAAGCTGCCGACCAGGGTGACGGCGACGACCGACCGCCGCAAGGCGCTGGAAGGCGCGCGCTACGTCATCAGCTGCGTCCGGGTGGGCGGGCTCGAAGCCTATGCCGACGATATCCGCATTCCCTTGAAATACGGCATCGACCAGTGCGTCGGTGACACGATTTGCGCCGGGGGCATCCTCTACGGCCAGCGCAACATCCCGGTCATCCTCGACTTCTGCAAGGACATATTGGAGGTCGCCGAGCCAGGCGCCAAATTCCTCAACTATGCCAACCCGATGGCGATGAACACCTGGGCGGCGATCGAATATGGCAAGGTCGATACGGTCGGCCTCTGCCACGGTGTCCAGCACGGCGCCGAACAGATCGCCGAAGTGCTCGGCGCCAAGTCGCACAGCGAACTCGATTATGTCTGCTCCGGTATCAACCACCAGACCTGGTTCATCGATTTGCGGCTCAACGGCCGCAAGATCGGCAAGGACGAACTGGTGGCTGCCTTCGAGGCGCATCCGGTCTATTCGCAGCAGGAAAAGCTGCGCATCGACGTGCTGAAGCGCTTCGGCGTCTACTCCACCGAAAGCAACGGTCATCTCTCCGAATATCTGCCCTGGTATCGCAAGCGGCCGGACGAAATCACCCGCTGGATCGACATGTCCGATTGGATCCATGGCGAGACCGGCGGCTATCTTCGCTACTCCACGGAAACCCGCAACTGGTTCGAGACGGAATATCCGCAATTCCTCGAAGCGGCGTCGAAGCCGCTCGACGTATCGAAGCGCTCGAACGAGCATGCCAGCCATATTCTCGAAGCGCTGGAGACGAACCGCGTCTATCGCGGCCACTTCAACGTCAAGAACACCGGCATCATCACCAATCTGCCGCAGGACGCGATCATCGAATCGCCCGGTTTCGTCGATCGCTTCGGCATCAACATGGCGTCAGGCATCACGCTGCCGGAAGCCTGCGCGGCCACCTGCATGGCTTCGATCAACGTTCAGCGCATGTCGGTGCATGCGGCTGTTACGGGCGACATTGACCTGCTCAAGCTCGCGGTGCTGCACGATCCGCTGGTGGGTGCGGTGTCGACGCCGGAAGAGGTCTGGCAGATGGTCGACGAGATGGTCGTCGCCCAGGCGCGTTGGCTGCCGCAATACGCCGATGCCGTGCCGGCCGCCAAGGAGCGGCTTTCGAAATCGATGGTGAAAACCCGCGACTGGGCGGGTGCGGCGCGGCGCAAAGTGCGCTCGATCGAGGAACTGCGCGCCGAAAAAACGGCCCTGAAACAGGCCGGCTGAGAATGCTGGCAGGCGGACAGCGGGAGGCCGGTTCGCCAATCAGCCGTCATGAATAGATGCGGGCAGCAGCAGACGTCGAAACATCTGGGAGGAACACAATGAGGAACTTTCGTGGAATTGGCATTCTCGCCGGGCTGGCGCTGAGCGTCTCGGCATCGGCGCTTGGCAGTGCATACGCGTCCGAGCCGACCACGCCGCCGGCGCCGGCGGGGGGTGCCGCCGCGGGCCAGAGCGTATACCTCGCCCGCGCGGGCCTGCGGGTGGTCCCGGCGGGGGGCGCGTG